>JBPCJQ010000108.1:0-66939 GCA_051005135.1 Acidimicrobiales bacterium | reverse complement strand
AGGTGCTTCACAACTCAGACAATTCGTGATATGAATCATCAACGAGCTGGCCGGCAAGATCGGTGAGCTCACGGTTGACGAGAAGACCGCCGCAATGGCCTCGTACACCACCGCGCGGGACTTGACCCCCGATCATCGCCGTCTGGGCGCGTCGAAGCGGTTGTTCGGTGCGACTCGCGCTGAACGAGGGCGGGGTCAGGTGCCGAACTTTGCCAGGCGCCGGCAGGCACCCGCCAGATCGCCGGCCCACGGCCAGTGCGCCGGAAGCCGGACACGATTCGTCGGTCACGCACGAGGCAGGCGCCGACGTGCAACAGCCGGTAGCGCAGCGCTTTGGGCTCGGTCCGGGCCAGGTCGCCGTCGAGGCAACCGACGAGCAACCAGGCCAGCAGGTCAGCGGCGGCCACCCAGCTCCAACCACGCTTGGTTGGCGGCGGCACGTGGTGGCGGTAGCCGTCGATGTCCCACAGCCGCAGGTGGGCACCGGGATGGGGCTTCTCGCGCCGGCAGATCGCTCGGGTACCGGGCGGCCACCCGGCCAACTCGACGTCCAGCTCTGCCACCTCGCCGGCGTGGCGCGTCAGCCGAGTGAGTCGATCTTCCAGCTGCCGGCGGTCTTTATTAGGTGAGTAGGGCCAGCCTTGATGCCGCTCAGAAGCTGAGCCACTCAGCAACTTCTTGAAGGAGGGGTCTCATCGGGGTTCACAGCTGCGGCAGCTTTGACCAACCGGGCAGCGGATTCGATTCCCGGCCCTCGGCAGCCAGTCACGCTCTCGCAAACGGGCTCAACCCGTCGGCCGGGCAATCCAGATCACGTAACTGGTGATCCACGGTATGGCTGCCGCCAGTCGGTCGTCGACTTGCGAGATACGACCTATTAGCTTCGGATCGTCGCCGGACAGAAGCCTGCGGAAGAAACCGTAGCGGATGTGAAAGGCCAACTCGTAGGGAAGGAGGCTGAAGCGCTCGCTGTGCACTAGCTCGAGTCCCGCCGCTTCCATTGCCCGTCGATTGCGCCGGGCGCCTTGGAAGAAGTAGCGCTCACGGCGAGGAGCAAAGCCGCTGAAGATCCAGAACTGAGGGCACCCGAGGCGAGCTTCGATCACGGCCACTCGCCCTGTCGGGCCGACCACCCGAGCCGCCTCCCGCAGAAGGGCGGCGGGGTCGTCGAGATGGTGGAGCAAGTTCTTCACGATCAGCAGGTCACGGCTGGCGGCGGCGAGGCTGGCGGTTACCTCGGTCGCGTCGCCGACGATGAGGTCATTGCCCAGAGTAGGGCGAGCCAGGTCTAGGGCGGCCTGGCTGAGGTCGGCTCCTCCATAGCCGAGGGGCAACGCGCGCTCGTCAGCCGTGCGGCGAATGGCGGATCCCAGGAAGCCCTCGCCGCAGCCGACCTCGAAGACCCGCAAGGGATCGCCGTCGTTGCGAGCGCTCGCGCTGGCGTCGAGCAACCGGAACGCCAAGCGGTCGTAGAAGGAGCGGAACAGGGGATGGGCGAGTTGCTCCTCGACCGCCGCCACTCGCTTGGGGTAATGACGGTCGTAATAGCTCTGCTGGAACTGCCGCTGGTTGTCGATCATGGCTTTCGAAGGGTGGGCGTCAAGTGGCGGCGGCTCGCGTGGGAACTCCAGCAGGCCCCCGCGGCCAATATCACCCTTCGTTCTTCAACGGTGACCCGTTGCTGCCGCCCGACGTGGATTGTGATGGGAGCTTCGATCCGTGTCGCGGGCTTGACCATCCTCATGCTTGTGCGGTCTTCTCGAAGAGGTGCCAACGGTGATGAGCCAGCGCTGGCGCCACCGTTTTGGGTACGAATCGCTCCCACTTCGACAGCCGACTGATGCGATCCTCCATGGTCGGGTCGTCGCCCCTGAGGTAGGGCAGGATCGACCACGTCCACGCTTTGCCCTCCGCCGCCTGGCCACGCCGAAGCACTTTGGCGAGGGGGACCGAGGTGTCTGGGAATGGCGGGACGTCGAACAGGCCGGTGCCTGCCGCCTCCAGACCCGCCCGGTTGGCGGCGGCCTTGGCCGCTTCAGGGTCGAGTGCGGCCTCATTGAGCTCGGTACGAAACAGGCTGCGGTGCCAAAGATGGGCCCGCATCTGCATGAAGACATTCCTATTGGGTACGCAGCACAAAACCGCCCGGCTGGCCCACCGGGCTTGGGCGGCCAACACCTCCCAGGGATCTGTGAACCACCACAGAGCGGCGAAGCTGAACGCTAGGTCGTAGGGCTCCGGAAGGTGGTCGGGCCAGCTCGAGGGCTCGGGCCCCGGCACCAAATGCGTCTCCGGTTGGAGCCCCAGGTCGGCCCACTGACGAGCCACTGCCTCGAGCCGGTCGGCGTCAAAGTCGAGCAAGCCCACCCGCAGGCCCGCCCGAGCAAGGAAAATGGCGTCGAGTCCGGGGAAGCCCATCATGCCGAAGGCGGGGGCATGGAGGACGCTTCGCGCCCCGGTCCGTTGGACGGCATCGGCGAGCACGTCACGGAGCGCGAACCGCTCGTACACCGTGCCCAACCCCTCGTCGGGATCCTGGAGGTAGCCTCTCCAGTCGAAGCCCCGGGCGCTGGTTGCCCCTGCCGTCGATTGGCGCTCGGCCAGCCAGGCCCCCGTCTCCCGGACTCCCTCGTCAAGGGCAACAATCGGTTCCCACCCGAGATCGTCGGCGGCCCGGGCCCAGGAGTAGGCCCGATCGCGGGTGAGGACGTCGAGGGAGTGCACGATCTGGGAAGCCGGTCTCGGAAGGAGGCGCGCCAGCGGCCGTACCAGCGAGGCGGGGATGTCGAACGACGGTGAAGGCAGACCAGCCCCCTCGGCCAAGAGCTCCAAGATCTGGCGAACGGGGATCGCCCGAGGGCCGCCCAGCACGTATATGCCGTCGCCCCGGCCGCCCATTGCCAAGAGGGCGGTAACCAGGTCATCGATGTGTAGGAGGTGGATCCGGTTGTCGCCCCCGCCCGGGAAATGGCGGATTCCCCGGCTCATCAGGGAGAACGCGCGCGGCAGCATCCCGCCTTCATCACCTGGCCCGTAGGTGATGGTCGGGCGGGCGACGACCTTGGGCCCTTCGTTCCAGTCTAGGACCGTGCGTTCGGCCGCGAGTTTGGCTTCACCGTAGGCGGAGGACGGCCGGGGCGGCGTGGAATGGTCGGCCGGCCATGACTGGTGCCAGCCGTAGACTGAAGTAGAGCTCACAAAAACCAAGCGGGTGCCCGGCTGGAGCGCAGACACCAGGTTGGCCGTGCCCTCGGCATGGGCAGCGTTGAGCTCGGCGGGAGAGCCCCGGTAGCCGCCTGCGAGGTGATAGGTCATTTCTGCCCCTGCGGCTGCGTCCCGTAGGCTCTCCACGTCGGCCATGTGGCCGCGGACCACCTCGGCGCCTCGGGGCACCCGCCGGGCGGCGTCGTCAGTCCGGGCCAGGGCCCGGACCTCCTGGCCGTCGGCGAGCAGAGCCCGGGTTAGGTGGCGTCCGATGAAACCGGACGCACCGGTTACGAGGATCATTCGCTCGCAGCTGCCACAACTGGAATCCGCTTGGGTGCCTTCACCATGGCTGTGGCAATGCGACTGGAGGCACCCGGCTCAGCCAGCAGGTTGGTGTAAGCGGCATTGGCCAGGGGGCAGGCACAGCGCCGCTCACGCATCCACGTGCGAAACTCCTCGGCCTTGGCGGAGAACCAGACCTTACGGAAATCGAAGTCAGCGTCGCGCAAGTTGCCGAAGGACCGTGATAGCACGCAACAAGACCACACGTCACCGTCGGCAACCATGTGGACCGACAGGAAGCCGGCATGGCACACGGGCATGGCGGTAGCGTCTCCACCGAGATATCTCGTCACCCGCTCGTAGTACTCGGCCCGCAGAGCCCTGGCCATTCTGGCCACTGTGCCACTCGCCGCCTCCTCGGCGTCGAGGACGGCGGCGGCCGCAGTGGCGAAGCGGGAGGCTTGGGGTGCGATGCCGGTGCCCAGGGTCTGCAACTCCACCCGCTCCTCGGCGGGCTCGGCGATGTAGGAGTCGGCCCCCAGGGTGGCCAGGCCTTCTGTGATGGCGGGAAAGTCGTGCTCGTTGTACTTGGACACGACAGTGTGTACACCGACCGTGAGGTTGGGCATGTCGAGGGCGCGTAGGCCCTGCAATGTCTTCATCAGGCGGGGCCAGGACCCGGGGGCACCACGGATGGCGTCGTGGTGCTCGGGCACGTGGTGATCGATGGAGAGATTGATCACCAGCTGGGTATCGGGGTTTCCCGCACAGATTTGCTCTGCACCCTTTACAATCCGATCGGTGAACCAGCCGTTGGTGGGTATGTTGACCACCGCAGGCTGGCAGTGACGCATAGCCGAAAGGATGATGTCGGGCAGATCCCGCCGGAGGAATGGCTCACCGCCGCTAAAGGTCATCCATGCCGGCGTACGGCCCATGGACGCGAAGACGCGTTCCCACTCGTAGGCATCCAACTCTTTGACCCTGCGTTCGTAGACGTTGCACGTCTCGCAGCGGAAGTTGCAGCGGAAGTTGGTGCTGATTACGACGTTGACGGGAAGTAGTCGAGGCCATCCTCGGGCCCGCCAAGAGCTAGACGCCGCGAAGGCCCACGCCGTCCGGGTCAGTCGGCGAGCCCTTGGTGCTCTGGACCATCGGCCAGACATGGTCTTCCTTCCCTTTGGCGTAGTCGAGGTGAGCGAGGAGCCGGGCCCAGCCTTCGATCACCACGGTGCCCGCTGTCCACATTAGCTGGCGGGGGCGAACTCGCTGTCGGTCAGCCCGCAGATCGCACCACAGCTCATGGGCAAGCAAGCCCAAGTGGAGGCTGGGAACCGCATAGTGCTGCTTCTGGCGGAGCCAAAGATGACCGGTGTGGATCTGGCGGCGCTGGCGTACGAAGTCGGCGAGCGTCTCCGGACCTCGATTGCGCACGACCGCATCTGCCACGTAGGCCGAGCGCCAACCGGATGTCTCGAGGATGGCCTGGAAGCACGCCTCGTCGACGGACGTTTGGGGCAACGCCACGACGGCCTCACTTCTGATGGCGATCATCTCTCCCAATTTTGGCTGGCGTTGGGCCAGCCGGTGATGCAGGCGCCAAAGAAGATGGACGGCATGTCCAATGGGGAAGCCTGGATCGTTGACCGGGACCGGTCTGCCGCCCGCTAGCCCGACTCCCGGGACCGCAAGGGCGTCGAGCAGCTTGGCAATGGCACCAGCATCGGGAAGCACGTCGCCTGAGATCACGACGGCGTATGGCGTCGTCAAGTGACGTAGTCCGAAGTTGACGGCCGACGCCTTCCCCGAGCGTTCGGCCTCCACGTAGAGGCGAACGCGGTCGCCAGTACGAGTTGCCACCTCCGAGACGATCGGCACCGTTTCGTCGTCGCAACCGCTGGCCACGACGACCACCTCGCTGACCGCGGGCTCCTCCAGCACCCGCTCCAGGAGGGGACCGACGTTGGAACCGTCATTATGCGTGGGTATTAGGATGCCCACGCAGGGCCGAACCGGTAGAGCAACGGCGTTGAGCAAGGGCTCGTACCGGTCAATTCGGGTCTGGTCGATCATGCGACTCCTGCGGGGCGTTGGGGCAAAGACGTTGGGGCAGCCTAGGCTTGAGCATGACCCACCTGCGAAGTCTTCACGGTCTCCGGATTACCGGCGCTGTAGCGCTAACGGCAGTGGCACTGGGATTGCCCTCGTCGAGGTTAGGGCTTAACCATAGAGGAAGAGCGACCGTCGCCCTGCAGGCGACGTCGATGTCGTCGTCCGGCGTGCCGGGGCCGCCGGGACCGCCACTCTGGGTGGGCGGAGTGGTTGGCGCGGGAGGCGCTGCGGGTCTTGCCTTCTCTCTGGGCCGCGGTGGGTGGAGGCGCAAGTGAGGTTGCCCGCCTCCCTCCCGCCGGGACCGGGCAAGCGCTACTCTGCCGACAGGGACGAGCCGCTGAACCGGTGGCTGGAGACACGCCTCTGGGCGCTGGGTGCCGGCGGACCTGTGCTCGACCTGGGCTGCGGCCGCGGCTACTGGCTGCGGCGCATGGCGTCAGCCGGCCTACGGCCGATCGGGATCGAGGATGACCCGGCGCGCACAGCGGAAGCAGGGCGTCAGGCCCCCGTGACTGTGGCCGACGCCAGCCACCTTCCGGTTGCCGATGGAAGCGTACGCCTCGTCTGGTGCATACATGTCCTGCACCATCTGGAGCACCCCGAGGCGGCGCTGGCCGAGGTGCGGCGGGTTCTGCGTCCCGGCGGCCATATCGTGATGGCTGAGACGGTGGAGGACAACCCGATCGTCCGCGTGGGCCGAAGACTCTGGCCGGCTTGGGACGGGGTGGCAGTACGATCACGGTTCACGGCAGCCTCCCTGGTGGCAATGGTCCGGGCCGCGGGGCTCGCCATCGTCGATCAGCGACAGCACAGCCTCGTATCGTTTGGAGCGTGGGCGCTCCCTGCGGGTGATCGCTGGGCTTGGGTAGCCCTATCCCGCGCCGAGGGCATCCTTCCCCGACGGCTCGACCGATGGGGGGCCCACTTCGAGTGCGTGTCGTCGTCGCCTGGCCCGTGATCCCAGGCCAGCGATGATCAGCCCTATCAGCGTGACGGCGGTGATCATCCGCCCCACGATGGCGGCAGTAGGGGTAGGATACTCCAGGACGATCTGGTGCTCGCCTGGTTCAAGGAGCACTCCGATGAAGGCCCCGTCGGCTTGTAGGACTCGAACGCTGTGCCCGTCGACACGCGCTCGCCATCCGGGAAAGTAGGCCTCGGACACAACCAGGAGCGTCGGTCGGTCGCCCGAGGTCCGTATCTGCCAGCGGTCGGGAGCGGGCCGCCGCGTGTCCACCCTTGTGGCCGACGGCTGAGCCGGAGACGCCCGGTCGTAGACAGGGGCAAAGGCGGCGAGGTGCTTGCTGTCCAGGCTCCCGTTCAACAGGAGATTGCCGGAACCGTTCGGCGCGACGCTCGCAACCGTCTGAGGCTCAAGCTCCGTGTAACAGGTAGGGCATTCAACGTCGTATACGTAGCGCTTCCCGGCCGAGTCGGCGATGGGATCGAAGCGGAATTCGGTCAAGCCGTTCTCATCGACATTCGACACCTTGGTTCGGACGACCTCAGGTCCCGGAGCGCCGTTGGGTGCTACTTCGCGCAGGACCAGCTCCGCGTCGCCCGGCGGGTCGAAGAACCATACGCTGACCCCCCGGAGGCCGTTCGACTTGGCGGTAAAGCTCGCTCCCGGAGTTTTGTCGAGGCCGAACAGCTCTTGGCCGCCGACTCCGGCCTCCAGCCAAGGGCGCAGGGCACAGGCGATGTCCACCTCTCTGACCAACCCGCCTAGGGGCCGGGTCATCGAGTGGTCACTGCACGCTCTCGCCGGAACCGGTGCAGCAAAGGCGAGGCGCCCCAGGGATCGAGAGACCGCAGGGCCGCCCACAACGGTGCCCACGTTGCGGTGAGCCATGGCCACTGCCAGCTCAGCGGCGATCGATGGATCCTGTACCCCCAGCGCTTGATCGTAGGTGCGAACCAGCGGCAGATTCGTCGGGTTGGCCAGAACGTTCACATGAGCTACCGCTTGGGAGGCGGTTCCCTGCCGTATGGGTATCTCCCTGATCGAGTAGGCGGTGGCCGACAGGCCCAACGCCCGGTTGCTGTAGCCCGGCGGTCCTCCCAGCAAGGCGCCGACCGTAAGCCGCCACACCTGGACGCCTGCCACGGGATGGGGCCAGCCCGATGAAAGCTCCGCTCCTTTGTCCAGGAGGGTACTCACGATGCGCGGATCCACAGAACCGATGGCAATCCTTGCCCCCATTGGTCGTTGCGCCAGAGTCGTCTCTGCCTGCCGATAGGCGGCGGCCGAAGGCGGCGGCTTCAGGCGGTAGAAGCTGCGGTACGGCCACACGTCGGCCATCACTGCCGCCGCGACCACCACAGCCAGGGCGCCCGCTAGCGCCTTCGCCGTTCGATGGTGACCGGCTAGGAACCACCGGCGGAAGTGGGCGACTGGCCAGGCCGTTCCCAGGGCTACGCCGAGGACGGCAAGGATGTAGAAGCGAGGGAATCGGATACTCGACAGAAGCGGTACTACCCCTCTGAGCAGGATGAAGGGTGACGCATAAGGGGCCAAGAACAGTGAGCAGGCCACGGCGATTGCCAGAGGGAGCGTTGCGCGCCGCAGTTCGAGACGGCGCAAGAACCCGCCAACGATCAACCCCGCCACGAGCCCCGCTAGGAGGAGGCCCAGGACGTTCCGGCGGAGAACGGGTCCCCCTGCCGCCAACGAGACCGCTCCGGTGGACATCCATAGCCCTGCCGCTGAGGCGAGGAGCACAGCCGTCAACGTGCGCTCTTCCCGCCGTCGGGCCACCAGGACGGCGGTGAGCGCCGTGAAAGCTGCGGGAACCCGACCCAGGTAGAACACACTAGCTACCAGGCCCCCGCGGTCGGGCGTAACCACTCCATCGAGCGTGGTCCGGTGCAGGAAGATTCCCAATTCCCGCCCCACCGTGTTTCCTATGCCCCTAACCAGGTCTGCCTCCACCAACGGCCGGGGTGACAGGACGAACCATTGGTGAAGGCTCAGGAAGGGGAGCAACCAGTGAGCGATGCTTCCTAGGCATACGGCCACCACCAGCGCGGCCCGGCCCGCGAGGCGACGTGCGGAGGCGTCGGACAGCGCTTGCCTGATCCGCCCCACTTCCATGGCCACCAGACAGGCGCAGAGAGCGGCCAACCCGTACGCGAACTCTGCCTCCTGTAGGACGGCGAACGCCGAGACCAGCCCCGCAGCGACCAGATAGCGAGTGCCCTCGCCCCGGAGCCCTCGTCGCAGGCTCCACACCAGCCAGGGCGCAGCAGCGATCACCCCCATCGAGGTCTCGGAGCCGGCCAGCGCACCATGGGAGATGACGATGGGGTTCAGGCCATACACCAAACCGGCGAGGAACGCTGCGGGGCCGTCGTCCCAGAGTGATCGGGCGAGCACCCATGCACCCCAGGCGCCTGCTATCTGCAGGGCGAGAATAGCGACCTTCACCGCGGTGACCGAACCCACCAGGGCAGCCAAGGGGACCAGAGCGAGCACGGGGAACGACGGCCCGAGGGCCCACGCCGGCGTGCCCGTCCACATCTCGGGGATCCAATAAGAGACGCGGCCATTGGCCACGAGATGGTGCAGGGCGAGGCGCACATAGATCGCAATGCCCGGGCCGTCTATCAGGAGTGCGCCCCGCGCCCACGCTCCCGCGAAGCCAACGACAGCCACAGCTAAGCAGGTAAAGCTGGCCCACGTGCTCCTTAGGGCACCCGAAAGGCTGCACGCCTGGCGGCGCGTCTCCGGGGATGATACTTCCGACGCAGAATCGTTCGCCGGCGCTGCAAGGGGATCACCCGGCGGGTCGGCGATCACTTGTCGCTCAACCTATCCAGCGTGCCGGTGCCGGTCGAGTCGCCACCCCATGACAAGCGATGTGGTCAGACCGTCATCAAACACTCTCATATAGATCAATCTAAAGGACCATAACGATAGTCGTCTCGTAGGGCCCTCGATCACAACCGCAATCGGTTCCTGGTATCGATCCTGGACGACGTCACCCGAAGCGCCCGGCGGCGTCGCCCGGCTAGTGATCGGAGGCCAAGGATAGTGAGCACGGCCAACGTCGCGGCCGTGATCAGCCGGCCGAGGCCGACGGCGGCCGGCGGATGATAGTCGAGGGTGACATTGTGGACGCCGGGGCCGATCGCTACCCCGAGGAAGGCGCCGTCGGCTTCGAGCACGGGAGCGGGACGACCGTCAACTCTGGCCTGCCAGCCCGGAAAGTAGGCCTCGGCCACCACCACCAGCGCCGGTCGAGCTCCGGATGTCTTGACCTGCCACTGGCCCGGTGCCAGCCGGCGGGCGTCGAGCTTGGTGCTCGACGGGGCTGCCGGGGCCGGTCGGTCGTATACAGGCGCGAACGCGGCCGTCCGGGTGGGATCGAGCCGTCCCTTCAACAGGAGGTTGCCGCGGCGACCGGCGCCCCGTTCGACGACAATCTGTGGTGCCAGCTCGCTGAAGCAGTCGGGGCACTCCACGTCGAACACGTAAGACTTGCCGGCGGAGTCGGTGACGGGGTCGAAGCCGAAGAAGCTCATCCCGTTGTCGTCGGTGCCCGAGGAGTCCACCCGAGCTACCTCCCGACCCGCAGTGGTGCCGTCAGGTGCTAACTCATGGATCACGAGCTGGCTCTGCCCGGGCGGATCGTGGAACCAGACGCTCAGACCGCGAAGGCTGTCCGCCGTTGCCCGGAAGCGAGCCCCCGGCATCCTGTCGGTGTCCACGAGGTCAGCGCCGAACAGCACGCTCGAGAGCCACCGGTGCATCGCGCACGCCGTGCTCACCTCGCCAGCCAAGCCTGCCGAGGGCTTCGTCATCGACGGTTGGCCGCACGCTGATTTCTCCAGCACTTCTCCTACTACGGTGGCCGCCGAGGAACGCGCCGCTTGATGTCCGCCAGTAACGACTCCCACATTGTGGTGAGCAAGGGCGACGGCCAGCTCGGGGGCGATGGAACGGTCGCCCACCACCACTGACTGGTCGTAGGCTCGCACCACCGGCAGGCTGGCGGGGTTGGGCGTGAGCCGCAAGGCGGTCACCGCCGCCAAAGCGGTGGTCGGTCGGTCGATTTGCTCGCTGGCTACGTAGCTGGTGGCCGATAGGCCTAGGGCACGAGCGGCATAACCGCCGGGGCTCAGCGCGGCCTCGAACGTAAGGCGCCATACCTGGGCGCTGGCGACGGCATGAGGCCATCCCAATGTCAGGTAGGCGCCCGTGCCCTGAAGCGAGCTAACGGGACTTGCATCGAAGGTCGCCGGGTCGACACGGGACCCCGGCGGCCGGCTGGCCAACGTGGCGGCGGCTTGGCGGTAGGCGGCAGCGCGGGCGGGAGCCCGCAAACGGTAGAAGCTGCGGTAGGGCCAGGCATCGACCACCACCAAAATGGTCACGGCGACAGCGAGGGCGGCGCTGCCGACGCCGGCCAGGCGGGGCCGGTGGAGGCGTAGCCACCTGTGGACAAGGCTCACTGGCCACGCCGTGCCCAGGGCAAGGCCGAGCACCGCGATGACATAGAAGCGGGGAAACCGGATGCTGGACAGGAAGGGCACCACCCGCTGCGCCAGCACGAAGGGTCGTAGGTAAGGAACAGCGAAGAGAAAGGCGGCCGCGGCCACGAGCACCGGGGCCTTGGCTCGGCGCAGGCTCAGCCGGCGGACGAACCCACCCAGCAGGGCCCCGGCAACCAGGCCGGTCAGGGCCATGGACATCACCTGCCCCCGCATCACCGGCCCCCCCTCAGCCAGGGACACAGCGCCGGTGGACATCCACACCGCGACGGCGGAGGCGAGGAGCACGGCGGAGAGGGTGCGCTCGTCGTCGCGCCGGGCGAGGAGGAGAGCGGTGACGATGGTCACGCCGACGGGCACCCAGCCCAGGTATTGGACCTGGGCGATCAGGTTCTGTCTAACGGGGGTCACCACGCCGTGAAGGCCACCCGACCGATGGAGGAAGAGACCCGGCTCTGTGGCCACCGTGTTGGCGAGCCCGGAGAGCAGCTCACCTTGTACCAGCGCACGGGGCGAGAGCACGAACCACTTGTGCAGCACCAAGAACGGCACCAGCCAGTGGGCGATGGCGCCAAAGCTCACTCCGACCACCAGACCGACCCGTCCGAGGAACCGGCGAGCGGTGATCTCGGCGCCGTCCCACCGGGTCCGCCGTGCCTCCAGGACCACGACAAGCGCACAGAGCGGCAGCAGGGCGTAGGCGGACTCCGCCTGGTGGAGGATGGCGAAGGCGGCCACCAGCCCTGCTGCCACGAGGTAGCGCGTGCCGTCTCCCCGTAGGCCTCGCCTGAGGCTCCAAACGAGCCAGGGCGCGGCGGCGATGACACCGACGACGCCCTCGTTGCCGATCAGGGCGGCGTGGGAGATCACGAGAGGGTCGAGCCCATACACCACACCGGCGACCAGGGCGGCGGCGGTGTCGTGCCAGAGAGCGCGAGCCAGGGTGTAGGCCCCCCAGGCACCGGCGACCTGCAGGGCAAGGATGCCCACCTTCACTGCACCGGCGGCGCCGAACAAGGCCGCCAACGGTGCCAGGAGCAGTATTGGGAGCGAGGGGCCGAGTGCCCACACTGGTGTGCCCGCCCAGAGCTCTGGCATCCAGTAGCCCACCCTCCCATGGGCAACGAGGTGATCTAGGACCAGGCGCACGTAGAGGGTCATGCCCGGGCCGTCGATCAGCAGATCGCCGCGCGTCCACGCTCCCGCGAAGCCCACCACCGCTGCCGCCAGCGATGCGAACGCCGTCCATCTGCTGGTGAGAAGACGCTTCGCGGGGACCGACATCACGAGGGGTGGGCGGGTGGGCCGTGCAGTGGCTAGCGATCCCCGCTTGTGTCGATTATGGTATAGCTATCGGCCTCACGCCATCGGCAGCGCCACGTGTGTTGTCCCGGCGAAAGAGCCGGTACTAGAGTCAGACGCCAGTTGCCCTCATCGCGGTGGCAGTTGTGCAGGTAAGCGTCAAAGTACCCAAGGGCTATGTGGCCCCCAATCGAATGGGAGATACGAATGCGGAAGCCCTGGAAGATCGTGCCCCTGGGAGTAGCAGCGGCTGCGGCGACGGCGGTTGTCCAGTTGTCCTTCATGGGCGCCCCCCAAGCTCAGACGTCGTCTTGCCTCACCTCTGGCACCCTCACCTCGGGCGCCACCACTTGCACGACCACTGGCACGACCCCTGGCGTCGCACCTACACCTCTGCCGGTTCAGCCTCGTTTCACCGGCTGACCACCCGAGAGGGATACCGCCGACCGAAGAGAAGAGGAAGGGCCGGAGTTAAGCCCGGCCCTTCTGTCGCGATAGGTAGAGGGCAGATCTAGGCCCGGATCTCCACTGGCACGCCGAGGGGCAGGGTCTTGGCCAGCATGGTGATGCCGGAGTTGCTCATGCGGATGCAGCCCGCGCTCACGTCGCGGCCGAGCGTGGCCGGATCGTTGTTGCCGTGGACGCCGATCACCGCTTCGGTGCCCCCGAAGCTGGTGAGGGCGTTGGAGAACCCCGACAGCCCATAGGCGTAAGGCCCGTACACGGTATTGGGGTTGGGAGGCTGCAACAGCTCCTTGGTGTAGAACTTGCCGCC
Organism: Acidimicrobiales bacterium; assembly: GCA_051005135.1. Classification (GTDB taxonomy): domain Bacteria; phylum Actinomycetota; class Acidimicrobiia; order Acidimicrobiales; family AC-14; genus DATAQC01. The sequence continues at coordinate 53,768 of JBPCJQ010000108.1, read as the reverse complement.
CGGTGTGGGCGTGTTGGCCTTGCCCACGCCCACCGGCTCTGAGAGCACGACGTCGGCTCCCCTGGTGACGGTGATGTGGTGGGCGCCGAGCTCGACGACGATTCGGTAGTTGTGCTCCATGAGGGTGACGTCGCTGGCCCTGATCCAGCCGGTGCTGCCGTTGGGCCGGACGGGCAGATCGACCTGGAGCCAGTCCTTGTCTCCTGTTTCCACCAGGAAGACGAGAGGGCCGCCGATGTCGGTCGGGTTCGCCAGGGTCTGGGTGGGCGGGCCGGGGTCGGCCCGGTTGGCGAACACCTGGACGCTGGGAACCTTCGCCTGGGCGACCACGCTGAAGCCCGGCGGTATGTGGGTGACGTCGATCTCCGACGCGGCCGGCGCCGATGCGGCCCGCGGCTTGCTGACGGTGCCGCTGCCTGCACAGCTTGTGGCCAGGAGACCAAAGATCAGCAGGAGCGACGAGATTGCGACGGAGTGGACACGGCGCCTCATCGGTGGCGACAGGCTACCAGCCCGCGCTCGGCGTTGCGCCAGGCGGGGCCGGGCCGTATAACGGAGCGGTGCAGGAGCGCCTCGAAGCGAGCGTCCGCGGCCGAGTGCTCATCAGCATGCTCGTCGCCTTGGTGTTGGGGGCGATCATCGCATCGAACCTTCCCGAATCCGACTTGAGGGGTAAGACCGAGTTTCGGGTCCGTCCGTTCGTCAACGCCGCCGGTCTCGACCAGAGCTGGGCGGTCTTCGCGCCCGATCCGCCCCGCCAGGAGCTCGAGCTCGAAGCCCGGATCGTGTACGACGATGGCACGGAGCGCACTTGGCGGGTACCGACCGGTGACCCGGTGCTCGGTGCCTACCGCGACTATCGCTGGTTGAAGTGGGCGGAGTGGATGACCAGCGCTAGCGGGTTCAACATCGTCCTCTGGAAGCCAGCGGCGGCCTGGATAGCTCGCCAGGAGCAACGAGCCGGTCGCCGACCAGTGTCGGTCTCGTTGGTCCGCCAGGTGTTCGACCTGCCTATCGGCACCGGACGCGTGAAGTCCCGATCCGTCGAGTTCTATTCCTACCCGGTCACCGATCAACCCGTCGGCAAATGAGCAAGGTCTTCGAGGCCTGGAACTCGTTCTGGTTCCGTCCGCAGAGTACGTCGACCCTGGCCGTTGTCCGGGTGTGCCTCGCCCTGGTGTTGCTGGCGTGGGCCCTGACCCTGGGGCCGGATCTTCTCTCTTTCTTCGGGTCCAGAGGCATCTTGCCCCGGCAGCCCGGTTACGCAACCAGTGGGCAGCGGGGAGCGTGGAGCCTGCTCGGCTTCAACCCCGGCAACGGGGCGATCATCGGGTTCTACTTCGCCTTCATCGTGGCCTTGCTCTGCCTTCTTGTTGGGTTCCAAACCAGAGTGGCTGCCGTGCTCGTGTTCTGCGGCATCGTCTCGTTCACCCGGCGGGACCCCTATGTGTTCAACTCGGGCGACTATCTCCTGCGGGTCATGGCCTTCTACCTCATGCTCGCTCCCGCCGGCGCCGCTCTCTCGGTTGACCGGTGGCGAAAGGCTCGTCGTGGAGAGGTCAACTTCTGGGAACATCCCAAGCGCGCTCCCTGGCCGCTGCGCCTCATGCAGCTGCAGCTGAGCGTCATCTACCTGGCGACGGTCTGGGCCAAGACGGGTGGCACCACGTGGCGAGATGGCACCGCCACCATTTATGCGCTGCGCATCCAGTTCATCACCCGCCTTCCCTTACCCCACCTGATGACCCGCTCGCTGTTGATGTCTAACCTGCTCACCTACGGCACCCTGGCCACCGAGCTGGCCCTCGGTACCCTGGTATGGAACCGCAGGCTGCGACCATGGGTGCTCTGCCTCGGTGTGGGCTTCCATCTGGCTATCGATTACATGCTTCGGGTGGGGTTCTTCAGCTACGGGATGCTCGTGCTCTATCTGGCCTTCATCCCGCCGGAGACCATGGACCGTCTGGTGCTGAGAGTGGCGGAAAGGGTGCAGCGCCGATCGGGGCACCCGAGGCCAACCATCCCGGCGGCCTTTGCCACCACTTCGAACGCCGCGGTCGAGCCCGCTCCCTGATCTACCGACCTACTGCAGGATCTGTACGGGGGTACCTAGGGGAAGCGTCTTGGCCAGGGTGGTGATGCCCGAGTTGCTCATGCGGATGCAGCCGTGGCTGACGCTGCGGCCGATCAGCGAAGGCTGATTGGTGCCGTGGATGCCCACGACGCCGGCGCCGCCCTCGAAGCTGGTCAGCACGTTGGAGAACCCGGAGAGCCCGTAGGCGTATGGGCCGTAAGCGCCATTGGGGTTGGGAGGCTTCAGCAGCTCCTTGATGTAGTACTTGCCGCCTGGGGTGGGGGTGTCCGTCGTCCCCAGCCCGACAGGCTCGGAGAGGATGACCTGGCCGCCCCGCCAGACGGTGATGCGGTAAGCGCGTAGGTTTACGGCGACGCGGTAGTTGATGGTGGTGAGATCGACGTCGGCGGCCCGGATCCAGCCGGTGCTGCCGTTGGGGCGCACGGGCAGGTCGACCTGCAGCCAGTCAGGCGCCTGTTGTTCCACGAGGAAGACGACCGGCCCCCCGTTCTCGGTGGGGTTGGCCAAGACATGGGTAGGCGCTGTCGATGCCATGGGCGAGGCAAAGACGTTGATCTTGGCCACCTTTGCCTGGGCGACCAGGCTCTGGCCCTGGGGGGCGGGGTCGGGGGCAGGAGCCGTGGTGGTGGGTGGGGCCGTTTGGCGCCGGACGGCGACTCCTCCCCCCCCGCAACCAGCGACGACAAGAACCAGCGCCACGACCAGCGATGACAGCCGGGAAAGCGAAGGTCGGTCGCCAGGCGAAGTCTCTCCGGGCCGGAGGGCCAATCTCAACGCTCTCACGATGGCGCTAGGCTACCAGTGGCTTTTGACCCGCTCGGCACCACCTGGCCCGTTCAGTGGGGACCGTGGTCAAGGGTTGGCCGATCACGCTCGTCGCGGTGGCGCGGCGACCGGATTCGCCGCAGTCGGTCGCGAAGTCCCCATGCGGTGATCAGGAGCAGTGCTTCCACCACGATGCGGGGCGACATCTTAGACGTGCCTCGGGTTCGGTCCGAGAACTCGATCGGAGATTCCACGATGCGGCCGCCCATGCGGACCACCTTGCAGACGGTCTCTACCTGGAAGCCGTACCCCTCGGCTCGGGTCGAGTCGATACCGATTCGAGCCAGAATCTCCGCCCGGTAGGCCCGGAACCCCGACGTTGCGTCCCTGACGTCGAGGCGCAGCGCTCGGTCGGCGTAGCGGTTTCCGCCGAGGGACAGCATACGGCGGTGAAGGGGCCACTCGGGGGTGGAGCCGCCGGGCACGTACCGCGACCCGATGGCCAGGTCGGCGCCACCATCAATCGCGCCGAGCAATATTGGCAGGCTGGCGGGGTCGTGGGACAGGTCACTGTCCATCTCGACGAGCACTTCATAGCCGCGCTCGATGCCCTCGGCGAAGCCGATGCGGTAAGCGCTGCCGAGCCCGGCCTTTGCCGGCCGAACCAACACGTCTATTTGGCCCAGATCGTGCGCAGCCGCCTTGGCCAGCTCTGCGGTTCCGTCAGGGCTGGAGTCGTCCACCACCAATACGTCAGCTTCGGGGACGGCCTGGCGAAGGCGGGTAAGGACCTCGACGACGTTGGCCGCCTCCTGGTAGCTGGGCAGGACTACAAGGGTGCGTCTCACCTCTTCGTCACCTCAACAGCCCTTTCTGGGCGCGGCGTCCCTGGGGACGGGCGTGGGAGCGAGAGCGGTGGTCGGCTCCGTGGCGGCGGCTGACTTCACCCCCCTAAAGTCACCGCCCACCACGACCTCGACTGACTTGGCGGGCAGGGTGGCGTCGGCCTGGAGCTGGGCGCCGGAGGCCAGGGCGTCGGCCAGGGCTTGGGCCTGGGACTGCTGGCCGGTGGCGTAACGAACGGTCGTGCGGGCCGACGCTGTCGGCGCGTCGCCGGTGCTGCTCACCTTGTAGCCCGTGGTCTTGAGCAGGCCGGCGGCGTTGGCCGCTGCTCCCTTGGTGGACGTGGCGTTGACGACGCGGATCGGGTCGGTGACCGTTGGGGGAGCGGTGGGGCCGGCCGTGGACGGAGGCGCGGTGGTCGACGGCGGCGGCTGAGGCGGCTTGCCGTTGAGCACGTCGATGGGTGCCTGGGCGGCGGCCGTGTCGAGCATCAGCACCGACCCGCCGGGGCCCCCGATGTCGGCGGGTTTGGTGGGCAGGGTGAGCGTCTGGACGGCGTCGGGGTCGAGAGAGGCGAACCGGCGGGCCAAGCCCGTTATGTCGCCGGTCGACATGGTGGAATCGATCCTGATGTTCTGCACGCCGATGCCGATCAGGCGGTTCAGGGTGAGCGGGCTGGAGGTTCCCGACGACACCGCCTTCTTCATCATTCGCCGCACCAGGTCCTGCTGGCGCTCGATGCGGCCCAGGTCGCCCCGTGGATCTTCGGCCCACTTCCCGTTGGCCAGGTACTCGTAGTAGCGGCTGCGCACCCATGCCAGGGCGGCCGTGCCGTCGAGGCGGACGCAACCCGGGGTCCCGATCTGCAGGCCCGAGAACGCATCCCGGGCGGGGGCGGGTACATACACGGTGACGCCGCCGATGGCGTCGACGATGTCTTTAAAGCCCACAAAGTCGACCTCGGCGTAGTGGTTGATCTGGATCCCGAGGTCCTGCTGGACGGTGGCGAGGAGCTGGGGCGCCCCCCCGAGGCTGAAGGCGGAGTTGACCTTGTCGGAACGACCGGTGCCGGCGATGGGCACGTAGAGGTCGCGGGGGATGGACAAGATGGCGGCCTGGCGCCGAGCGGCGTCGATGTGCAGCACCATGATGGTGTCACTGCGCTGCCCGTCGACCTGGCCCTTGCCAGCCTGGGCGGCGGCGTCGCCCGAGAGAGCGGCCCGGCTGTCGGATCCCACCAGGAGCACGTTCATCACCTGGCCAGCCACGTCACCGGTGAGGCCCCGGACGTTCACCCGCCTGATCTCGCCCAGCCGCCAGCGCACGTAGGCCACGCCGCCACCCACCACCAGGTTGGCCACGACGAGGAAGATGGTGACGCCGATGATGGTGCGCCGACGCCGCCGGCGCTGCCGCAGCACAACGGCTCGCGGGACCTTGGGCTTGGGCCCCGACTGGGGCGGGCGCCGAGGGCCCGAGCGGCCCCCTGAGCAGGAGACTGGACCGCCGGGCGGCGGGGGAGGCCGGCCCTCTGGCCCATGGCCGTCGTCGAGGTCTTCGGCATCGACGGCAGCTACGGGCGGAGTCGTCCTTGGAGCCGGGCCGGATACGCGCAGGGCGTCGATCCGCAGCTCGGCGGTCTCACCTTCCGACGAGGGGGCGGCGTGCGGCCGGGTTCCGTTGTCTCGGGGGGGCGGCGGAGCCAAGCCAGGACCACCGGGCGGGCGGGCGTCGGCTTCCTCGCCCTCCACGGGCGCGGGCGCGTGCGGGGGAGCGGTCAATGGGCGGAGCTAGCGCCGGGCGCCCGGCCCCCACGTCTCGGCGCTGTGGTCGTAGGGCGCGCTGCGCCTCGGTGGACCCTGGCCCACGGCCGCCATCTCACGCGTCGTTGCCTCATACTTCGGGGGATCGTCGGCGAACGCCGGCAGGTAGAGGGGCTCGGCGGGATGGCGCAGCCGGCGGTTCAGCCAGCGCATCTGGCACGCCGCCACGACCAGGAACAAGCCGGCGGCAAGGGGGACGAGCAGCGACCGGGTGTTTGAGGATCCGCCCGAATCGCCCGGAAGAGCCAACAACGACTTGCCGCCGTTGCTCGCCGCGCCGGGCGCGAAGGGAAGGGTGGAGGAGAACCCGTTGTCGGGCTCGGCCGTGGTGGGCGGGGCCTTGGTCGTGCCCGACGAACCGTTGGACTTGCCGATCGCGGGCAGCAGCGCTGCCGGAGGTCCCCCACCGCTGACGGGAAGCACGATGTTGGCCACCGACTGGGCGGTGACGGGCTTGTCGGTCTTGCCGTCGCCGTCGGGACGCTTGGCGGTGACCGTGTAGCGCAGCAGGCCCCCGCCCTTGGCCGCGTCGTGATCGATGATGGAGGTGGCCTTGGCGTCGGTCGAGCCGATGCCCACGTTGGAGCCGTCGGTGTTGGTACGGGTGACGTCGTAGCCGATGAGGTCGGGTTCCTTGTTGGCTGACCACGAGACGGTGACGCTGCGGTCGGGGTTGGACACCGCCTTGACGTTGGCGGGCTTGGCCGGCGGTGCCGCCACCTTGAAGTCACGGCTGGCGACGTTGGGGTTGACCACGTTGGTCTCGGTGACGGTTGCCGTGTAGGGGCCGTTGTAGGCCAGGTTCGTCTGGAACGAGAAGGGAGTGGGCTTGCCCAGCTGGATGGCCTGATCCCCACAGGGATGGGCCTTCTTCGGGTCGGAGAAGTCGAAGTCGTCATCGCAAGAGGTAGCCACCTGGCCGTTACGGACGACCACGACGCTCAGCTTGAGCGGCAACGGGTCGTTGACCAACCCGTTGATGCTGACGCTCTGGGTGTTTTGGGTGTTGCTGTTGGTCGGCGTGTCGATCTGAACCGGCGGCGGGTTGGCGGCCTGGGCGAACGCGGCGGTGGCCGGCGCGACCGTGGCGAGCAGAACCAGCCCGAGCGCGGTGGCCAAGGCCAAGGGCCTCCTGGCCGTCATGCCGGTTTGGCGTCGTTGGACTGCGTGGCCCGCACGATGAGGCGTTGGGCGGCCGAGCCCTTGGGGTTGCAGGTGGTGAGGGTGAGCGAACGGTCGGTGGTGGCGCTGAGCACGGTGACGTCGGTGGGAGTGGTGACGAAGGGGTCTTTGGCCACCTTGTAGGTGCACGACCCGATGGGTGTCGCCATCTCGATGGTGTCACCGATCTTGAGGCGGTCGAGGTTGGCGAAGGGCTTGCCGAACGTAGTGCGGTGGCCGGCTATGGCCACGTTGCCCACGTCGCAGGGCAGCGCCGTGTCGGGGTAGTGGCCGGCGCCGGCGCGCAGGGCGCTGGGGGTGACACCCTGGACCACGACCACGTCGACGCCGATGGCAGGGATGGTGAGGCGGGTCAGGCTGTCGCCTACACCCGTGTTGCGGTCCTTGTAGGCCTGCTGGAGCTTGGGGCTGGCGAGCTGGCGGCCGAGGCGGTCCTGCAGGTGGCTCTGCCAGGCGTTGGTCAGGAATGGGTAGCTGACCAACCCGACGCCGGCGAGCAGAAAGAGAACCGACACCGCCGACAGCGTGCGCAGAAGCCAGGGCTTCTCCCGCAGTCGGTCTATGAGCACGGCCGTCCTCCTCCGAAACTGGTCATGACGAGCGCGAACATGGGGTCTCGACCCTACCGGACGACCTGGCGACTGTGTTACCGGGGCGGCTGATCAGTGACAGCTTGGCCCAGGCCGGGCTCGGGGCTGGAGCCGGGCTGGCGGGCCTCGGCCACCGCCGCCCACAGGTCGGTGGCTGTGGGCGGCCCAACGAACGACGCCCGCACCACCCCGTCGGGGTCGGCCACCACCACGGTAGGCACCGCCTCCACGTGGTAGCGGCGGTGGAGGTCGGGCTGGTCGGAGATCTCCACCTCCTCCACTGCCACCTCGGCGCAGGCCATCACCCGGGCCTTTTCGATGACACGAGCGCACGAGTCACAGGTTGCCGACGTGAAAAGGGCCACCAGCCACGGCGTTTCGGGCTGTCCGAAGTCGGACCGGTCGAGCTGGGTGGGCACCGCATAGGCGGACTGGGTGGGCGCGTCGGGCCGTCGCCGCTCGGCCACGAGGGCCACCACCGCGGCCACAGCCACGACCACCGCGGCCAGCACGAATCGTTCCACCGCCCCAGTGTGGCCGGTCGTGCTGGCTGGGCTAGCCGCGCAGGGGGACGCCGATCGACATGGAGGTGCCCAGCCCGCCCAGACGGTAGAGGTCGCGCTCGACCACGACGGGCTGGTCGGAGGAGACCAGCACCGGGGTGGCGGCCAGCTTGAGGGAATCGCCGAGGCGCACGGCAGTGCGCTGGCCGGCGCCCACCTGAACGCCCGAGAGGGCGCCGTTGGACACCGGGGTACCGTCGCCCAGCACCGACAGCGAGACGCGGGCGGTGGCCGGGCCCGGGTTCTGGACGACTAAGTACTCGTCGAAGTTGCCGTCAGCCTCACCCGCAGACAGCACCCAGCGCCGGGCCGTCACCTGGGCCCCGGGCGTCTCGGCCACGCCCACCCGCTTGCTGGGGGGGCCGGCGTCGACGTCGCGCTCCACGACCACCCCCACCCCGTTGAGCGACCGCACCGTCACCGCGTGGGCGACCCCTTTGGGTATGCGGGGCTGGTCGTTGGCGGCCACAGTCACCCGGCCCTGGGCAGGGATGGTGAGCCCGAGGGGCTCGGCCTGGGCCGACTCGAGGGCCAGCTCCAGCTGCACCTGGGCCTCGCGGTTCGACGGGTTGTACACCTGGTAGCGCTCGGTGAGGCCATCACCCACCCGACCCTCGGGCAGGTACCACAGCCCGCCGGCCGACGCCGAGCCCAGGGCCAGGGCCATGCCCTTGCGCCCGGCTGTGCCGTCGAAGGACTGCAGGCGCGCCGTCACCAGCCGGCCGGTGCGGGCGGTGACGGCCGCCGTCACCTGCTCACGGCGCTGCACGAAGTCGCCCACGTTGACCGCGGCCATGGACCCGCCCGACACGGCCAGGCCGGTGAGGGCCTGGGGCGTCACCTGCCCGTCCTCGGTGCCGAAGACCAGGTCCACCACGGCGTCGTCGGGGAAGGGGTTGAAGAGGAACAGGGTCTCGGTGGCGTCCTTGGTGGTGACACCCTCGGCGAAGTACCACTGGGGCGAGGCGGCCGAGGCGCACGGCGAGACGGTGTCGCCGAGGGGACCGCTGGCGGCCAGCTCCACCGCGGCGTCGCCACCGTCGAGCTCGACGAGAGCCGATGCGTACTTGGAAGGGGTCACGTCGGCCAGGCGGACCACCTGGCGGCTCAGTGGACCCACGGTGACAGGCCGCCGCTGGGGCTGCCCGGAGTCGGGATAGGCGGTGATCGTGCCCTGAAGGGCGCGGGAGCCGGCGTTGGCCACCACCACATTGCCGTCGGCCCCACCGTCTTTGGCGGCCGGGGTGGCGGTGGCACCGGTGCAGTACCAGGCCGACGACCCAGCCGACGCGGCCGCCGCCTGGGGCCCGGGCGTGGAGGACGAGAGGTGGGAGGCGGGCCTGCCCCTGCGGTCGAGGAGCCCGCCCCCCACCAGCAGCAGGACGATCACGACCAGGACGGGTATTCGCCGGCTGTTGCTCACGGTGCCATCGCCGCCGTCTCCGGCGGACGGGAGGCGGCGCCGACGGGTGGGGCCGCGACCGGAGCCCCCAGGCGGCGGCGGAGCTGGAACAGCGCCCGCACCGCGAATACCCACAGGGCGATGCCCAGGGCGAGGGCGGCGTAGCGGGCCAAGGGGGTGCGGTAGCGGAGCGTGGCGCGACCGCCGCCGTCGGGGGCGTAGGCGTTGGCCACGCCGAACGCCGTCTGGCGAGGGGCCTGGTGGCCGCCGACCTGAAGTTTCCACCGCGCCGACGGCGTCTCCGACACGATCACGCGCCGACCCCCGGATAGCTCGCCGGCGAAGGAGACGGGCCCTCGGCCGGGCAGCACGGGAGCCCCCCCCGACAGGTCGGCCCCCTTGCCGAGGGTGGCGGGAGGGGCCTCGGCGGTGATAGGCGACGCTCTGTCTCCTGGGCCGACGGGCCCCACCTCCTGGCGCGCTGGTCCCCAGGCGGTGTTCTCGTACACCACCGCGGCGGGGTCCGATGGCAACAGGCGCAGGTCGAGCTGGCTCTGCAGGCTGGCGCTGAGCCCTGTCGGCGGGGGGCGCTGGGGCCCGGCCGGATTGCCGGCGGCGATCTGGCTGGGTAGCACCAGGTAGCGCACGGCCATGGGGGCCAGCAACTGGCCGAGCCGGGAGGTGTCGCCCCGCTCGGCTTGGCCCAGGGCGGCGACGACCGCCTTGGTGGCTCCCGACGGCAGCCCCGGAAGGACGTCGGTGGCCGCGGGCATCCCGTCGCGCGAGGTGGCGTAGGCCACGCCCCCGCCCATGCCCCAGCTCCCGAGGGGCAGCACCTCGGGGTCTCCCAGCCACAACACCCGGAACGAGCCCTCGTTGGCCTTCTGGGCCATGTAGGTCAGCGAGTGGGCCAGCTCGGGCGACGGAAGGCGCCAGGCGCCGTCGCGAGCGGCGACCAGGATGGGCAGGGTCGATAGGGTGACGGCAGCACCTGCCACCACCGACGCGATCTGCCGCCATCCGAAGCGGTAGCGGGGCAGGTCGGACTCGAAGGCGGCGGCCCCGAGGGCGGCGGCCAGGGCCAGGGCGACGGCGGCGGGGGCCAGCAGCACGTCGGGGGCCTGGGGGCGGAACGGGAGCCAGCCGCGTCCCGCGGCCCAGGCGGTGCCGACGCTGACCAGGACTACTGCCCAGCAGCGGACGGCCCAGCCCAGGCGCCAGCCGTGCCCCAGCACCAGGGGCAGGACGGCGGCCACCACCAGGGCCCATCCCAGGAAGCCGGCCCCGATGGGGCCCACTTGGAAGCGCAGCAGGGCACCCAGGCCGAAGGCGCGCCCGGTGGGCGGGGCCGGCCCCACCAGAGAGGCCCAACCGCCGCCCAACTGGTCGGCGGACCACGGCACGAGCAACAGCGCCGCCCCCAGCACGGCTACCAGGGCGCCCCCGAGGGCCCGGACCGCGCCCTCGACCTCGCCCGCGGCCAGCGATCCCAGCACCAGCCCGATCGCGGTCAGGAGCACGGCGACGGCGATGGCGGGAACCAGGCCGGCCACCGCCGCTGTGCCCAGGGCCAGCCCGAGGACCTCGAGCCGACGACGCTGGGGGCCGACAGGGTCGCCACCGTCAGCCTCGAACGGGGTCAGGCCGCCGAGGCGGGCCAGGCGGCTGAGCAGGAACGGCACCGCCGCGTAGGCGATTAGCCCGTCCCAGTGGCCCCGGGCCAGGGAGTCGTAGGACAAGGGCACGGCCAGGTAGGCGACCACCATCACCATGCGCCCGAGGCCCGACCGCAGCACACGCCCCAGGCGCCAGGCCCCTACCGTGGCCACCGGCCAGGTGGCCAGCACCAGCAGCTTCTGGAGCATGGCGACGCGACCCGCCAGCACCAGGCCCCCTATGCCGAGCAGGCCGAACGAGGGCGGCGACGATGCGGCCGACCCCATGCCCGTCGTTCGCCAGCCGTGGACGAAATGGCTGAGCAGGGTGGTGGCTCCCGGAAGGGGGGCGAACTGGCCCACCGCCGGGATGCGGCCGCCCAACAGGTGACGGCTGCCCACGACGAAGCCCAGGCAGAGCAGCACCAGGAGGCCGGTGGCGGCCTGGGCCGGCCCCTTGCCCACCCGGCCCATGAGCTCCTGGCCGGCGCTGACGAGGGCCCGGGCCCTGTCCTCGGGTTGGAGGCGGCGGCGCACATAGGCCGACACCCGTACGCTGCCCCGCACCTGGAGACGGCGGACCTCGCTGTCGGGCACGGCCCGGGAGGCGCGGACACGGCGTCGGGCACGCCGGATGTCGCTCAATCGTCCGAAGTTCGACGGCCAGGCCGTGACCAGGCCCCGGGCCTCCGACCACCGGCCGTGGGCCAGGGCGATGGTCACCTCGACGACGGTGACGATGGCGGCCTGGGGCAGCACCCGCAACAGGTGGGCCAATGAGTAGCTCTTGAGCATGGTGCGCAGGTGGTTACGAGCCAGGGCGGGGACGGCGCGCGGATCGTCGCGCACCCCCTCGGACCCGCCCTCGCGGTGGCGGGCCACCGCGGCGGGTACCACCATGACGCGGGCACCGGCCACCTGGGCCCGCCAGCACAGGTCGACGTCGGCCCCGTGGTCTTGCATCGTGGGGTCGAACCCTCCCAGGGCGAAGAACAGGTCGCTGCGCACGAGCATGGCGGCGGTGGGCACGGCGAAGACGTCACGAACGGCGTCGTGCTGCTCCTGGTCGATCTCGCCGCGGTCGACGAGCGACCTGGTCGCCGCGGTCTTGTCGACGCTGAGCCCCACGTCGAGGAGCCCGGTGGGATCATCCCAGCCGACCAGCTTGGGGCCGGCGATGCCGGCGTTGGAGCGCAGGGCCTCCTCCACCAGGAGGCGGACGGCGTTGGGGGCCAGGGCCACGTCGTCGTGGCAGAAAAGGAGGAAGGCTGAGCCCTGCACCGTCTCGAGGGCGTCGTTGGCTAGGCGGGCAAAGCCTCCCGCGTCCGAGGCGCGGCGCAGGTAGGCGTCGGGGAGGACGGCGGCCACCCGGGGGGCGGGATCGCCGGCGTTGCCGGCGTCGATCACCAGCACCGACTGGTTCGGGTAGTCCTGATGGCCAAGGGCGGCCAGGGCCTCCTCGAACCAGTCGCCCTGCTCCGATGCCACGACCACCGCGACCACGGGCGGTGCGGAGGGCTGAGAATCCATTTTCCGTCGCAGGCTAGTGCTGGTGGGGCCGGCCGTGGTTTCCTGGAGAGATGGCTGAAGAAGAGCTCATGGGGCGGCTCAAGGAGGCGGCCTATACGACCGTCGGCCTTGGGTTGCTCGGCATGCAACGCCTCCAGGTCCAGCGCCGCGAGATCACCAAGGCGATCGAGCCCCAGGTGCGGGAGGCGGCCGTACGCCTGGAGAAGGTGGCTAGTGCCGCCGACGAGGCCCTCGACCCTGTCCTCGACCGCTTCGAGCACGACCTGCCCGAAGCGACCGCCGACGTGGTGCGATCGGCTCGCGCCGCGACCAAGGCCGCCCGCGACGCCGCCCTGGCGCGAGCCGCGGGGAGGCGCCGGACTTGATCAGTCAGTAAAGCCTTTGGATGGCGGGATGGGCATCGAAGCCCCGGTCGAAGCTCATGATGCGGCCGACGCCGTGGCGGACCATGACGGCCACATGGACGGCGTCGCGGGCGGAGAGCGAGGCATAGCGCAGGACTACGTCTTTGCTCGCCTCGGCATCCTGACGGTCGAAGGGAAGCACGTCGTCGACCACGCCCAGGACGGCGTCGAAGGCCGGTTGGATGGCGGTGCGGCGTCCGATCGCTGCGTAACGATGGCAGATCTCTTGGAGCACCTCGGTGTCGGTCAAGAGCCGCTCGCCGGCGGACAAGGCGGTCTCCACCAGACGTTGGGCGTCGAGTTTGTGGGGGTGCATCGCGCCAACCAGGTACATCGGGATGTTGGCGTCGATGAGGATCACTCAGGTGGCGCGGCCGTGTAGCCGCGCTCGGTCTCCTCCAGCATCTGGGCGATGTCGGCGGTTGGGAACTGGTGCCGGACGGCGGCGCGTACCGCTTTGAGCTTGGCCTCGATGTCACCCTCCGGTTCCCGCCGGCGCGCCTCTCGTATAGCCCGCCTCACCCACTCCGACACCGGCAGCCCTTGGCGACGCGCCGCGTTGCGCAGATGCCGGAGCTCCGCCTCGTCGAGCAGCACCTGCAGCCTCTTACTCATGACATGAGTCTATCAGCAGACATACATGAGTCTCAGTTCTGGGTGACCGAGCGGTAGACCTCGACGTGGGATGCGGCCGAGCGCTCCCATGTGTAGCGGCCTGCCACTTCGAAGCCCAGGCGCCGGCGGTGGGCGATGTCAGGCCCGGCGGCCAGGGCCGCCTCCAGGGCGCCGGCCAGGGCGTCGGCGTCTCCGGGAGGCACGAGGAGGGCGGCGTCGCCGGTGACCTCGGCCATAGCCGACCCGGTGGTGGTGACCAGTGGCGTACCGCAGGCCATGGCCTCCAGGGCGGGGAGGCCGAAGCCCTCCTGCAGCGACGGGTAGGCGACGGCGGCGGCGTTGCGCAAGAGAGCGGCCTTCTGCTCCTCGGACACGTAGCCGGCCAGGCGCACCCGATCCCCGTGCACCGCGGCCGCCACCGCCGCCTCCACCGCCCTGGTGCCCCAGCCCCGCCCGCCCGCCAGCACGAGCGTCAGCTCCGGCCGGGCCGGGGCCAGGCGGTCGAAGGCCCGTACCAGGGTGGGCACGTCCTTGCGAGGCTCCAGGGTGCCCACGAAGGCCACGTAGGGGGGGTTGGCGCCCACGCGCCGCAGGGCGGCCCGGTCGAGGACTTGGCCGTCGGCGTCGTCGGCATCGACGGGCCGGAAGCGGGCGTGGTCGACGCCGTGGGGGACGACGTGAACCGGTACCCGGGGGGCCACCAACGACTGGAGGCGCTCGGCGGTGGCCGTGCTCACCGCCACGATGGCATCGGCCGACGTGGCCGCCACCTTGATGGCCCGGCGGAAGAGGGCCACCTTGGCCGGCTGGTGCCAGCCCGGGTGCTCTATCAGCGTCAGGTCGTGCACCGTGACCACCCGGGGCAATGACGCCCGTTCGGGCATCGTGTAATGGGGGCTGTGGTGTACGTCGAGTGGCAGGCGCCCCAGCAGGTCGGGCAGGCGGAACTGCTCCCACGCCAGGCGCAGCGGTCGAATCGACGGGGCCCGCCCCAGCACCTGGGTGCGCCCGGTGTCGGCGCGCCACCGGGCTTCGTCCCCCCTTCGGCATACGAGGGTCAGCGACACGTCGGGGCGGCGGCCAAGGGTGGCGGCCAGGTCGAGCACGTAGCGCCCGGCTCCCGCCGGGCGAGCGGGCACGGCGGTGGCGTCGAGGGACACCCGCACCGGTTGATCGGCCACCGGCGTCAGCCGGCTCCGAGAGTGGTCACTGCGTTCGGGCCACGCAGGCCGTCCACAGGTCGACATGGGTCCGGGCCGTCGCCGTCCAGGTGAGGGCTCGGGCCCGCTCGGTGCCCGCGGCCACCAGTGAGGAACGGGCCGTTTCGTCGCTGGTGGCGGTGACCAGGGCGGCGGCTATGGCGTTGATGTCGTTGGGCTCGACCTCGAGGGCGGCCCCACCGGTGCTGGGCATGGGGCTGGCCACCACCGGCACACCGCAGGCCATGGCCTCCAGGGCGGGGAGCCCGAAGCCCTCGAGCAGCGGGACATAGGCCACGGCCCGGGCCCGGCCGTACAGGGCGGCCAGCACCGCGTCGTCGACCCAGCCCGTCGGCACCACGCCCTCGACCTGGGGGTAGCCCGCGTCGCCCCAACCGGCGGGGCCCACCACCAGCAGTGGCCAGGGTTCGGGCATCTGAGCGCGAGCCTTGGCGTAGGCGGCCACCAACCGGGGCAGGTTCTTGCGGGGCTCCAGGGTGGACACGCTGAGCAGGTAGGGCCCGTCCACGCCCAGGCGGGCGAGCAGCACCCGGGCCCCGTCGAGGTCGGGTGCGGGCAGGTGGTCGGAGCCCTCGTCGACCACCTCCACCTGGGCCGCGGGGGCTCCCGCGGCCACCAGGTCGTCGGCTGTGCCCCGAGACGGGGTCACGAACAGCGACGCCCGCTCCAAGGCACGCGCCAGGGCGGCGTCGTGCCACCGCCGGCCCCGTGGGGGGAAGGCGTCGGGCAGCCGCCGCCACGCCAGGTCGTGCACGGTCACCGCCACCGGCGCGGCCCGCCGGGGGGGCAGGGCAAGCGACGGGGCATGTACCACGTCGGCCTCACCGCCGTACCCGGCCAACCCTCGGTCCCACGCCCGCACCAGGGCTGCCGAGGGCAGCGCCGACGTCACGGTGGGGCCGAGCCGGGCCACCGGGTCCGCCCGGGAGACAAGGCGGGGCCCGCGACCCATCGGCCGGCTGGCCCACAGGGTGAGGGCGGGAGCCTCCGCCAGCTCGGCCAGACCCTTCACCAGGCCACGGATGTAGGTACCGATACCTCCGGGCACCGTCCGCCGCAACTGCTCGGCCACCAGCACCACCTGCAAGGGGTCAGGCGCGGCGATGGCGAGAGGCGAGCTGAGGCTGGCTGCCCCGGCTCAATTGTTGCCCACCTGGTTGATTCGCCATTGCTGGTTGGCGCCGCCATGCCAGGGCCACTGAATGAGGGGGGCGCCGTCGTCGGGGGACGCCCCGTAGACGTCGAGCACCTTGCCGCTCTTCACCGACACGAGCCGATAGGCCCCGGGGCCGACCACCTCGAAGCGCCACTGCTGGTTGGCACCGCCGTTCCACGGCCACTGGATGACCGGTGTGCCGTCGTCGGTAGAGCCCCCGTACACGTCCAGGACCTTGCCGCTGTTCACTGAGACGATGCGGTAGACGCCCGGGCCGACCGCCTCGAAGCGCCATTGCTGGTTGGCGCCGCCGTTGTTGGGCCACTGGATGACCCTCGCCCCGTCGGCCTGCGAGGCGCCGTACACATCGACGTTCTTGCCACTGTTGACGGAACTGAGGTTGTTGCGGACCGGGGCCCACAGGAAGGCCACCGTGACCCACTCGTTCTGGAGGTTTCCCAACCCCAGCTGTTTGGCTGCCTCCACCGAGAGGTCGAGGCCGGCGGGATTGAGGACGCACCGCCCGAACTGGTCGGCCCCCCCCGAGTGACCGCTGGGCTGGTTGCCCAAGGTCAGGCAGTTGGGCGATGAGTTGTAGCCGTTGGAGAAAGCCGCAGAGGCTTCGGGGACGCCGGGCCCCAGATCGGCGAAGCGACGTCGGGGACGGGACGAGCCGCCGAAGTCCCAGTAGTCGTCGTCGAGGTTCCACGGCCCCGCGTCCTTAACAGGTATCACCGCGCTCTGACCGTTATCGCGCGCCACCGCCACCCGGTAGTCGAGCCCCAGCCGATAGCCCGAGGGGCAGCCCTGCGACGACAGGGCTGAGGTGTTGGCCAAGGCGGCGAACTTGGCGCACTTGTCGGGCACCGCCGCCTCGACGCTGCCGGCGGTGTTGGGATTGTACTGGGTGGCGAAGACTCGAACTGTAGTGAACTGGGCGGGGCCGATCGTCTCGGCTGCAGTGCCTGCCTGCGCTGAGCTGGAGGCCTGCCGACCGGCTTGGGCCGCCTTCGACTCGTCTTGGGGCCAGGGTCGTGGAGGAGCGGGCGTCTGGGCTCCTGCCTCGCCGGCGAGGGCGGCGAGCAGCAGGCAGAGGGTGGCTATGGCCAGAACGGCTCTATTGGAACGCACGGCGCAAGGCTAACGGCATGCCATCGGCCACGTAGATCGCTCGAACATCGGTGTGCCGGTGCCTACCCTCATCCTGCGAGGCTGTGGTAGATGCGCAAGACGCTGGCTGCCGCCCGGTCCCAGGAGAACTGTAGGGCCCGGGCTCGACCGGCGGCGATCAGCTGGGCCCGTACCGCGTCGTCGGTTGCCACCAGCTGCATGGCATCGGCGAAACCTTCGGCGTCACCGGGTTCCACCAGCATGGCCGCCTCACCGGCGACCTCGGGGGTGGCCCCCGCCCGGGCGGCTACTACCGGCAAGCCCATCCCCATGGCCTCCACGACAGGCATGCCGAACCCCTCGTAGAGCGACGGGAAGGCCAAGAGGCTGGCACCCTGCATGAGGGCGGCCATGCGGGCGTCGTCGACGTAGCCGGTGTGCACGACCGTGGGTGGCCCCAGCCCCCGCCGGCGGAGCTCCGCCGAGAGGTCGAAGGAGGCGCTAGGGCTGCCGGCCAGCACCAGGCGCAGAGCGACCTTGCGGCTGCGCAGCACGCTCAAGGCGTCGAGGGCCAAGGCGACGTTCTTGCGGCGTTCCAGAGTTCCCGCCACCAGCGCGTAGGGCGGTCCGGGGGCTAGGCCGCCGTCGGTGGGAGCCATCGGCCGCGAATGGCTGCCGTTGTGGATCACGCTGATGCGATCGGCGATGTCGGGCATCCACCATTCAAGCTCGTCGGCCGTGAACTGGGACGGGGTGATCACGACCGATGCTCGCCGCAGCACTGTAGGAAGTAGCGAGGCCATGCGCCGGACGGCGGGTCTTACCGATCCTGGATAGCGCACGAACCCGATGTCATGGACGGTGACAACCGTCGGCACCTTCGACGAGGGTGGGCACATGAAGTTGGTGGCGTGGAAGACATCGCAGCGCACGAGCCACTCCACCGGCGGAAAGGGCATGCGATCCCACATCGCCCACAGCGGTCGGGCCGGGGCCATGCGGCGAGTGACCGCCACGTTGGGCCCGTGGGGCGGGTCGAGGTGCAGCATGCGTACGGTCCGCCACGAGATGGGGAAGACGAGCAGGTCATCGTCGGGCGCCCGCCGAGCCACGGCCTCGATGAGGTCGTGGGTGTACCAACCGACGCCCGTCTTGGGCCCCAACAGAGGGGTGCCGTCGAAGCCGACTGTGACCAGGGAGCTAACCCTGATGCCGGCGGCGGGACCGCCAGCGCCGGTCGCCGCCCCCTTCTGCCGCTGCCGGCGCTGGGCCCGACAGCGGGGGCGCCGCCGTCGCATTCATCGTGGTGACGTCGATGGATGGGTCGATGGCCGGCTCGGGGATGGGTGGTGCCTCGGCGGCACCTTCGATGGGCGGTTCGGCAGCGGCTGCCTCCAACAGCTCTGCGACGATGGCCTCCCGGTGCTGGGCCAGCATGTGGGGCAGCTTGCCCACATCACGGACCAGGATTCGGCCCAGCTCGCTGACACTGTGGCGGAGCTCGCCTACCGCGGCGTGCACCTCGGTGGCCACCGCCGCGTGCACGGTCGTCTCGAGGGAACGGGCCAGGGCGTCGAGGCGCTCGCCCACCCCAGCCAGTGCTGCTTCTACCGCCTCGAGGCGCCGGTCGACGTTGGAGGTGGCCATCTGAGTCGGCCCTGCAACTGCCTCTCGGGTGCCACCCGGGCCGGCGGGCCCAGGAGAAGCGTGCAACGGGTCGGGGGCGGCACCGGCGCCGGTCGGCACGTCCATCGCCGCCGCATCCTACCTGGGAGAACGCTTTTCGTGCCGGAGTCTCTATCGCGCCCAACCCAATAGCTCGTCGTCGGGCACCTGTTGGCGCCGGCGCAGCCGACGCCGCTCCACGAGTGCCCGAGGCAGGGCCGCCATGTAGGAGGCGAAAGCCCCTGACCGCCGGCGCATCGTCTCCCATGAAGGCCGGCGGTGGGAGCTCAACGGCTGCAATACATCTCGTCGGGCGTACGACGCGGTGACGAGCAGATGGTGCAGCGCGGCGCGGACCGCCATGCCCGCGGGGGCGTTGCGGGCAAGGGTGAGGAGGCGGTTGCGCTCGGTGAAGTGGTGGTGGATGCGGGAGCCCTCCACCGCCGAGGCGCTGTGCACGTGGCGCACCGGGGGCCCAGGGACGTAGAGGTACCGCCACCCCTGGGCCCGTCCCCGCCAGGAGAGGTCGAAGTCCTCGTAGTAGAGGAAGTATCGCTCGTCGAATGTGCCCACAGCATCCAGGTAGCGGCCCGACAACAGCACGGCCGCCCCGCACCACGCGAACACTTCCTCCACGTTCTCGTACTGGCCCTCGTCCCGTTCCAAGAACCCTCGGTCGGCACCGTAACCGCCCGCCAGCAGCACCGAACCGACATTGTTCACCACGTTGACGGGTAGCCCGGCAAGGGTGACGTCTACCCATGCCGGCTCTGGCCCTACCCGATGCTCTGCGCGCTCCTCGCCCGAGCTCACCACCACTGTGCGGGCTTGGGGTGCCGACAGTTGCAGGGCGCAGGTGGGCAGGGTGCCGTCCGCCCGCGCCGGCACCCGGAGCAGGGCGTCGCCGCGAGTCCACTCGAACGGTGCACTACCTGCAGACCCGTGCTCCAGGCCCCAGAAGCCGCGCACCAGCTGCAAGGAACGCCATGCGTCAACCCCGTCGACCCGGGCGCCGCTCACTGCCACCCCCAGGCTCCGCTGGTCGCCCATGCCCCGCACCGATGTGGGCGAAGCCAGCGATACCTCCACGAAGACACCGTCGAACAGGATCTTGGGGCAGGCCGCGCCCAGAGCAGGGTCGGCGTCGAGGGCGGCGACCAGCGGCGGCAGCCAACGGGGGTCGACGGTGGCGTCGTTGTTGAGGAGGGCGACGTAGTCGACGGCACCCAGGGCATCGATGCCCACGTTGCATCCCCCGGCGAAGCCCAGGTTGCGCCCCGTTTCCACCACCGACACACGGGGCAGCTCCAGGCGCACCCGCTCGGCAACTCCCCGCTCCGAGCCGTTGTCCACGAGGACCACTTGCAGCGCGCCGGCCGGCCATTCAGTGGCCATCAAGCTGTAAAGGCAGCGCAGGGTGAGATTACCCCCGTCGTGGTCGAGTACCACCACCCCGATTCGGGGCGTGCGAGCACCGCTGGGCCCGAGAGCGGGCTCGCTCATCAGAGTCGGCGCCGGGCCCGGGTCCATGCCTTGGAGGCGAGGCGGGCGGGGCCTCCCTCCCGCAGGTGTCGAACCCCGATGCCGAGGTCGTGCCGCCATCCCGATCGCCGGGGAGCGGGCGCCAGCTCGTGGCGCAGTCGACCAGCGGTGACAGGGTCGAGCAGATCGGGTGCCCGTCGTGGATGGCGGCAGAACTCGACCAGCGGGGCAAGCACCTGGTCCCAGGCCAGCCCCGGCGCCACCGCGGCGATGTTGGCAGAGCACGCCTTGGCGAAGCCCTCGTCTTCGAGCATGCGCGCCAAGGCCTGGGCCAGGGCGTCCACGTTGCCAGGTGGCACGGTGATGCCGAGCCGACGCTCGGCCACCAGGTCGGCGAGCACGTCACCCTCGGTGGCCACCACCGGCAGCGAGGCCCACAGGTAGTCGAGGATCCGGGTGCGCGACGAGAGGGCCGTCTCCAGGTGCGCAAGGTGGGTGGTGACGCCGATGTCGGCCTCCAGGAGGTAGTTGTGGCGCTCGTCGTAGTCGACCCAGTCCTCGTTGAAGAACACGTGGCTGCCGGTGAGACCGAGCTCGTCGGCCAGGGCCCGGGTGGCAGCGGCCATGCGCATCTCCGGGATGTCGGGGTTGGGGTGGCGGAGACCCATGAACAGCAGGCGGAGCCGGGGCTGGCGGTGGCGGACCCGCTCGACGGCCCGGAGGAGGGTGAGAGGGTCGAACCAGTTGTAGACGCCCCCGCCCCACAGCACGAGCTTGTCGTTGGCCTCGATGCCCGGGATGACACCCTTGGCCGCCGGGCCGCTCTTGATCGGCGGCCTGTCGGACATCCCGAAGGGGACGACGGTGATCAGTGACCGGAGCGTGGGATCGTCGTCGTAGGTACGAGGGTTGACGCGGCCGACCGCGGCCAGGTGGCCCATCCAGAAGTCCTTCTGGCGGGTGCTCGCGCAGAGCACCAGGTCGGCCCGCATGAGCTGTTCGTTGAGAACCTGCGTAGCGTTGCGGACCGCTTGGCGACGGACGCCGTCGCCGGCGTCGCGTCCCTGCTCCAGCTGTTCGAGGTGAAGTGGGTCGTAGACATCGGCCACGAGCACCTTGGCGGACCGGAGCAGGAAGGGCCGACCGGTGATGAGCCAGCCCTGGAACACCAGCACGTCACACCATCGCTCCACGTTGGCAAGGCCCGCGTCGTCGACGCTGCGCACGGGGAACCGCGGGTCGCTGATCGCCGACAACGAGGTGGTGACGAGCACCACGTCGTGCTCGGTCGACAAGGTGGCGGCGATCTGGCGGGCCCGGATGGCCGGCCCTGCCATCTTGGGAGTAAGGGCGTCGCAGGTGGCGACGACGATGCGTTGACGAGTCACAGCTCCTCGGCGAGCTTGGGCTCGAGGCGGATGAAGATCGCCATTCCGCCGACCAGGGCGACCGCTGCAGCCACTACCAGGTAGGCGAGGTCGCCGAAGGCAGGAAGGCGCAGGTCGTAGAGGCAGTCGCGGTAGGCCTGGACGAAACGGACCATGGGATTGAGGCGGTACACGAAGTACACGTCGACGCCGTGGAACATTCCCCGCCCTTTCACCAGCTCCAGCGGATAGACGATGGGCGTGGCATAGAACCACAGCTGCAACCCGATGTTGGTCAGGTGTTCCATGTCGCGGAAGTACACGTTGAGCACCGACAGGCCCAAGCCGATGCCGGCCACGAAGGCCGTCTGGATGACGACGAGCAACAGCACGGGAACCAGCCAGGGGATGACGAAGCTGCCGACGACGAGGAGGGCGATCGACAGCACCGACATCTCGATGAGCAACGAGACCACCCAGGAGGCCACGTTGGCGATCACCAGTACCTGGCGTGGGAAGTAGACCTTCTTGATGAGGTTGGAATTGCTTACCAGGGCGCTCATCGACCCGTTGATGCCGTTGGACAGGAAGTTCCAGGGCAGAAGCCCGATCAAGAGATAGAAGGCGAAGGAGCGCAGACCGCTCGGCCTGCCAGCACGCACCTTGATCTGCAGGAAATATGCGAAGACCAGGCTGAAGATGAGCATGGTCGACAGCGGGTTGAGAAGAGACCACGCCCATCCCAGCACGGAGCGCTTGTACTTGCCCCTCAGCTCGCGGAGGGTGAGGTTGGCGATGAGCTCACGTGAGCCGTTCAGCTCGGAGAGGATGGCCATGAAGGGTTGAGGTCGGCGGTCGCTCTACGACACGTAGGCAAGTACGTCGACGATCACGTGCACGCTACCGGGGTGGTTGGCGCTGGCGTGCAGGGCGAGCCTTCCCTGGTACGGCGGGCGACCGAGGGCCACCAGCACCTGGTTGGCGGTGGGCACGCCGCGGTCGTTGAAGTAGACGCTCACGAAGGCGTCGCCGGTGGTGCCGTCGGATGCGAAAGCGGTGAGGAACCCGTTGTAGGTGGCGGCGGGCACGGCCAGGTTGACGACCACGGCGAGGGCGTGGCTGGGGACCCCCAGGTGGCCACCGATGGCCAGGTCCACCACGCCGTCAGCCGTCAGAGGGCCGACGACGGAGCCCGGTCCGCCCGACCCGTCACGGGTGTCCAAGGCCCGGGTGGGCGGGATGGGCACGACGTTGCACGCCCGCAGGTCGAGCGACGGGGACGACGGCCGCACTCGCCCTTTGAGGTCGACCACCGACTGCGTCGCACGCCGAACCGGGCCTGGGCGTCGGGGCACGGGGTTGGTGGCACGGGGTGGCAGGGTGGCTACTTCCCTCGGTCGACCCCGCTGAGGCGGTGCGTCGCCCCCTCCCACCTCCTCGACCTCGACCTCGACCTCGAGCGGGGGCGTGCCGCGCTCGGAGAACCAGGCGATCTCCTCAGCCCGCAGGTCCCATTGGAGGAGGTAACGACCGGGCTCGTATGGAGCCCAGAACCCGGCTTGGACCCCCACCACCTCCCCGGGCCCCAGGGCGTGGGGGAGCACGGTCCGGTCGCCATGCTCGACCAGCAGCCCATGGGTGGCGTGGGCCCAGTGGTAGCTCAGCACCACCTGGCCGCGTGGCGGGCCGCTGGTGCGCCACCGCACCCCGGAGGTGTTGCGGATGGTCAGCTCGGCCGTGTAACCCCTGTTCGGGAACACCCGGTGAGGCGTGGCGTGATCGAGGTAGTCGGCGTGGAAGAGGTCGGCGGTGTCCCAATAGGCCGCCAGGCGCCCAACCATGGTGTCTACCGACGGTATCTCGGGGTCGACATTCGCCCCCGGCTCACCTTCATGACGCCGGCGACGCTCCTCGGCCGCCTCACGGGCAGGACGCGATGCCGGGCGGAGCAGGTCTTCTTCGACAGGGTGGGTCACCAGGCCGGGCATGTAGTCCTCCCACAGGTAGTACTCCTCGCACGACGGCGCGTTCTTCATGCGATAGCGGGCGACCTTGTCCTCGCGTTGTCGACGGGTTCGCCACGCGAGGTCCATGTGGTACACGGCCACCTGCTCGGGGTCGAGCACCTCGCCCTCACCGGCTACCTCTAGGGGGCTGTGGAGGCGGCCCCGGTGGAAGAAGGTGCTCCCGACGTTGCGCAGCAGGCGCAGCCGCGGGTTGGGATGCCACGGGAACTGCCCCAGCCATCGGTAGCCATCATCACCGTGGATCACCCAGCGGTAAGGCAGCCAGTAGTGGGTGAGGTCGGGCCGGTCGATCAGCTCGTCGCGGTGGTCGACGAAGGAGCGGCTCACGAGCTCGTCATCGTCGAGCCACATGACCCACTCGCCGGTAGCCTGTCGCAGCGCCCAGTCCATGGCCACCTCGATCATGGGAGGGTGCTCGACCACCTGGACGTGATCGGCGTAAGCGCAGGAGATGTCGAGGGTGTCGTCGGTGGAATTGGCGTCCACCAGCAGCACGATCTCGTCGGCCCATTCCAGCCCCCGCGTGATCCAGTGCTCGAGCCGGTCACCCGAGTTCATGGTGATCCCGCAAAGGCTGAGCCGTGGTCGCTCAGCCATGAGGCCCGTCGTCACCCCGGTCACCCAGCCGATGGCGCAGGCGGCCGTATGCCCGGCGGGCGACTTCGGTGCCCCCACCGTCGCGGAAGTACGTGACAGCCAGAGCGAGGTCGCCGCGGCCCATGGAAGGGCGAGGAGCGGCGGCAAGTGGGCGGCCGGTGGGGCGGACGAGATCGGCAGCCCTCCGGGGGCAGCGGCAGAATTCGAGAAGCGGCACCAGGCACTTCTCCCACGTGAGCTCGGCGGCCACTGCGGCCGCCGCTCGCCGGCACCGGGCGGCGGCGTCAGCGTCTTCGAGGAGCACCAACAGGGCGCTCTCCATGGCGTCCACATCACCGGGGGGCACGGCGATGCCGAGGCCTCGCTCGGCTACCAGCTCGGCGAACCCGTCGCCCTCAGTGGCGACCACCGGCAGTGACGCCCACAGGTAGTCGAGGACGCGTGTCCGGAAGGAGTATGCCGTCTCCACGTGGTCTAGATGGGCGTTGACGCCGACGTCGGCCTCCAGCAGGTAGTTCTGTCGCTCGTCGTAGGGCACCCAGCTGTCGTTGAAGAAGACATGGGTGCCCGTGAGCCCGAGCGACGTGGCCATGTCCCGGGCGGTGACGGCCATCCCCATCTCGGCCACGGCGGGGTTGGGGTGGCGCATACCCAGGAAGAACAGGCGTACTCGCGGGCGGCGGTGCCGGAGGTGGTCGACGGCCCGCAGCAGCGTGAGGGGGTCGAGCCAGTTGTAGACGCCCCCTCCCCACAAGATCACGTCGTCGCCCGCCTCGATCCCGGGAATGACGCCTCGCAAGGCGGGCCGGGAGGAGACGGGAGGGTCGCTGGGAAGGCCAAAGGGAACCTCGGCCACCAGGGAGCGCAGCGTGGGGTCATCGTCGTAGGTGTCGGGGTTGACCCGGCCGAGGGCAGCCAGGTGGCCCAGCCAGAGGTCACGCTGCTTGTCCGATGCGCACAGCACCAGGTCGGCCCGCGCCAGTTGGCTGTTCAGGGCGCTGGTGCACTCGTCAACCACCGCCACTCGCTCGGCTTTGGGCCGGTCGCGCGTCTGCTCGAGCTGGCCGAGGTGAAAGGGGTCGTAGGCGTCGACCACGAGGATCTTGTCGGACCGGGCCAACCACGGGTAGGCCCACATGAGCAGCCCTCCCACGACCATCACGTCGCACCAGCGCTCGAGGTCGCGCAGGTCTGCCTCTGTCACCGAACGACAGCCAAAGCGGGTGGTCGTCATCGTGCAGCCCCGGGTGGTCACCAGCTCCACGTCGTGCTCGTCGGCCAGGGCGCCGGCCACTGCCCTGGCCCGTATGGCCGGGCCCGCCATTTGGGCGGTGAGCGGTTCCTCGGTCACCACCACGATGCGTCGGCGCGACCCGAAGGCAGCCTCGATGGCGAAGGCCTCGACCACCGAGCGGTAGGCGGGGGCGAAACCCTCACCGGCGAACGCCGGTTCCAGGGCGTCACCGAAGAGGGGCAGCAGTTCGGCGTCAGAGCGGCGGCGGGTGCCCTGGAGCTGGCGGCGGTCGGAGGACAGGCCGGGAAGGTGCTCGACGAAGTCGTGGAGGGCATAGACGGGCACGAGCGTCTCGGCGGATACCTCGAGGCGGCCGGCCTCGGGCTGCGGCCCGCCGGCGGCCAGGTCGAGGGAACGCGGGTCGTCGCCCCCTCGGGCGATGCCTCGGCGTGCCGACAGCGCCAGGGCGCCGGGGAGCACTCGGGCCAGCAGCTCGTCGCCGTAGTTCTTGTAGAGCGTGAAGAGGGCGTTGCGCTCCAGCAGGAAATGCTCGTGCCAGCCGCCGTAGCCCTTCATCGACGCATGGTGGCGATGGTAGGCAACGGACTTGGGCACGTAGCGCACGCGGTAGCCCAGCAAGTTGAGCCGCCATCCCAGGTCGACGTCCTCGTAGAACATGAAGTATCGGTCGTCGAACCCTCCCACCTCACGCCACACCTCGGCGCGTACGAACATGGCCGCCCCCGTGGCGAACAGGACGTCTCGACCCTCGCCGCCCCCCTGCGCGTCCGGACGGCCCACCTCGCGCTTGTAGCCCATGGCGAACCAGGTGAGGCTGGCGCCCAAGTAGTCGATGGTGCGGCCTTCCCAGTCAAGGACCTTGCTGGCCACGCACGCCACGCTCGGCGACGCCTCCAAGGCGGCGACGGCTGCCTTCACCCAGCTCTCGCCGGGACGGGCATCGTTGTTGAGGAGGGCTATGTACTGGCCCGTTGCCCTGTCCACCCCCAGGTTGGCGCCTCCGGCGAACCCGCGGTTCACGGGCGACTCCACTATGCGGGCGGCGGGCACGGCAGCTCGGATGCGCTCGACGCTGCCGTCACCGGAGGCGTTGTCCACCACGATCAGCTCGAGACGCTCAGGGTCCCAGCACACCGACTCGAAGGAGCGAAGGCAGGTGATGGTGTCGGCCGCGCCTCGGTAGTTGACCACCACTACCGAGACCACGCCTGGCCGGAGCGCCCTCCGAGCGGTCACCGTCGGGTTCTGCGTTGTGCGTGGTGGGGCGCCTCCACAGGGGAGAGAGAGCGCAACCGCTCGCCCGATATGCCCGGGCCGTGGCCCAGGCGGCGGTGGAGCCGGGACAGGCGCTCGGCTACCACGAACGACCGCGAGCCCACGGTGCTGGCGACCTCGACGGCGAGGGCGGCGAAGCGCTCCGTGGTCTCCCGCAGCTGTCCCTCGAGCTCACCGACGCGCGCCCACAGGCCACGGTTCTCCACCTCCAGGTCACGGACCTGGAGGGCCGCCTCCTCTTTGGAACGGTCGAGGTCATGCTGTAGCCGCAGCACGTGGAGGTACAGCTCGAGGCGGTTGCGCTCGAGCCGCTCGAGGAGAGGGTTGCCCTCATGGCTGGACAGGATCTGGCGCAGGCCGTCGGCATGGGGCGACGACTTCGAGAAGACAACGCCGAGGCCGAACACGCATGGCACCACATGCAGCTCGAGGTGGGGTCGGTCGGCGAGGAAGTCCTCGATGGCGGTGAGCACTCCGTTGGCGGCCCCCCCCTCGTACACCGCCCAGGCGAAGCTGCCCGCACCGCGGAAGCCATCCTCCACGAGGTCGGAGCTGTCGAGGGTCGTCCCTCTGGCGTAGTCGTAGGGGTGGCGTGCCCGGTCGGGGATGCTGGCAGGGTCGTAGTACATGTCGCGCCGAGCCGAGGGCCATCCCACGTCGTGGATGGCCACCAAGGGCCAACGCGCCTGGCATGCCTTCTCGACCGCCTTCAGCTCGGACATGACGGTGTGGTGATTGTGATCACCGTCGATTAGATAGACGTCGACCTCGCCGATCTCGGGAATCGCCTCGACACCCCGGCAACGATGCAGCTGGCCGGCGGGGGAGGTCCTCATGAGCTCGACCAGGCCGTCGCTGGGAAGGGGGTCGATGCAGTCGATGGCAGCGGCGCTCCCTTCGGCCCAGGACAGGAGCTGGCGCGTGAAGAGGCCGTCCTCACCTCCTACTTCCACGACCGACGTCGCCCCCACGAGATCGAGCGCGGCAAAGATGACCTCACGGAACTCGGCAAGGGAGTAGATGAGGAGGTCGGCCACCGGTCTGGCATATTAGGAGCGGTGAGCGACGACCTGGCCGACCTGGCCGCCGAATGCGACGACGCCCGGCTCCTTCCCGCCTACCGGCTCCTTCAGGAGAACGACCTCTCCGTCCTCTCGCTCGACGTCTTCGACACGCTCATCTGGCGTCCCACGCCCGAGCCCGTCGACGCGTTCATCCTCTTCGGTCGACGTCTGCAGCAGCTGGGTCGCCTGCCCGAACATGTCGCCCCCGAGCTTTTCGCGGCGCTGCGAGAGCGGGCCGAGCTGCGGGCCCGGGCAAGGGTCGCAACTGCCGGCAAGGTGCCCGAGGTGCGCTTGGAAGCCATCTATGCAGAGCTGCCGTCGCACTTGTTCAACGGGCCGGGCGCCGACCTGCCCGCCCTGGAGGTGGAGTTCGAGGCGTCCATAACGTTCCCCGACCTGGAGGTGTGCCGCCTCGCCCACTTGGCCAAGGCGAAGCTCGGGCTCCGCCTCGTGCTCGTCTCCGACACCTACTACTCGGCCGCCGAGCTGCGCCGCATCCTCGACCGTCAGCCCTTCTCCGAGCTGGCCTTCGACGAGGTGTTCACCTCCAGCCAGTACGGGGTGGGCAAGGGATCGGGGCTCTTCGGCGTTGTGCTCGAGGCGCTGGGTGTCGGCGCCGCCGAGGTGCTCCACGTGGGCGACAACGCTGATGCCGACGAGGACCGGGCCAGGCGCGAGGGCATGCATGCCGTGCTCTTCGACCGTCACCCGTCGTCGTTGCGCGCTGTCCTGTGCGGCGAGGGGTTGTTGCGCCCCGATCATCGGCCGGTGCCCAAGCCCACCCTTGACGTAGCCCGGGGCGACTTCGGGCTCTCCGCCCTACGGGCCAAGGCAGTCAGCTCCCTGGAGGGCGCCGGCCCCGCCTCCACCAACCCCTATTGGCGGTTCGGGGCGACCGTGCTCGGCCCCGTCTTTTCCGGTTTCGCCGAGTGGGTCCACGAGCGTGCCCAGGAAGAGGGTGTCGACACCGTCTGGTGCCTAATGCGGGAGGGTGAGTTCCTGTCCCGGCTGCTCAACGGCGCCCGGGGTTACCTGCGTTCGCCCGTGCGGGCCCAGACTCTGTGGTTGTCACGCCAGGTGTGCTCCAGGGCGGCTATCCGTGATGGTGGCACCGACGAGCTGGCGACGTTCCTCGACCGCCAGGTGGCTCCCACTGTGGGGCGCCTGTGCGAGACCCTCGGTGTCTCCCTGGCACATCTCCCCGCGCTCACGGCCGACGCCGACACCCGCCTCGACGACCCGGAGGCGGCCCAGCGATGCCTGCGCCAGCTTGCGGGACAGGCTCACGTCCGAGCGTCGATCGTCGCCGGGGCGGCGGCGCTGCGGGCCCGGATGGTCGACTATCTTGTTGCGACGGTAGGCGCCGACACGGCCAAGGCGGTCGTGGTCGACCTCGGGTGGGGCTGCACGATACAGGTCAATCTCGACGCCGCCCTGGCCGCTGCGGGCAGCGACCTGCGCACAGTCGGGCTCTACTTGCTCACCAACGAGGGCGCTCTCGAGCGCACGCTCGACGGCGTGGCGGCCGACGGTTTCCTGGCTCGCGGTGGCTTCCCGCCCGGCTCGTCGTGGATCACCCGTAGCCCCGAGCTCCTTGAGCAGATCTGCATGCACGACGAGGGCACGCTCGTCGACTTCAGCGACGACGCTCAGCCCGTGCTCAGGTCGACGCCGCAGAGCCCCTCCCAGGTGCTCCAGCGGGCTGCCGTGCAGCGAGGGATCCTCGCTTTCCAGC
Organism: Acidimicrobiales bacterium; assembly: GCA_051005135.1. Taxonomy (GTDB): domain Bacteria; phylum Actinomycetota; class Acidimicrobiia; order Acidimicrobiales; family AC-14; genus DATAQC01. Next base: position 24,348 of record JBPCJQ010000108.1, on the reverse strand, counting down.
GCCAGCTCGGCCACTACCATGAGGTCCTGCCCGTTGAAGCCCGCCGGATCGGGCGCCAGGCGCGCCCTCAGCTCCTACGCACCGTGACGCGATTCGTGGTGTCGCCGACCACCGAGGAGGTGGGCCTGTTCGCCGACTGGATGCACGACCAGAACTTTGGTTCCGAAGCGACCGACTCAGTCGTGCGGGCCACGATGGTGCCCACCCTGCAGTACCTGACCCCCCGCCAGCTGTTGGAGATCCCGATGAGCAGGATCTACTGGCCCTTCGGGATGGCGGCCATGTACAACCCCCAGCTGGCTCTGGCCACCGGTGCCGTGCTCGACGGCACCTTGCCGGCCGAGGCCTTCGAGGCCACTCAACCGTGCCAGGTGCGGCTTTTCGTCGACTCCGGGGGCGGTTTCAGCGAAGCCGTCTGCAAGCCGGCCGGGCCCAATATCAATGGGCTGTCCCACGTGCTGGCGGAGGTGGCCACCGCTCCCATGCGCGGGATCATGCTGCGGTGCTCGGACGAACCGGGCGTGCTCCGTCTCGACCGGCTCTCGCTTTCGTTCCGTAGGAGGGGCCAGGTCGAACCCCACCTGGTGGTGATCGAAGCGGCAGAGGACTTCTGCCAACTGCAGTTCCGCAACGGCGTGCTTCTGGCTGACAACGTGGTTCTGGCATCACGAGCGGCGCCCGAGATTGTCTACCGGTGCCCGCCGGAGCTGGCAGAGTCGGCCTACCGGGTGGAGGTGGAGGCCGAGCTCGCGTGGATGTCCACACCGAGGCTGCGAGGCCGGCGGTCCGGCACGAGCGAGATCGCTGTTCATCTGGCGCGCAAGGTCGCGGGCAAGGCCAGGAACGTATGGATGTCGTCAGGGCAGGAGGCAGATGAGCGCTTCCGCCCCGGCCGATGAGAGCCTCAGTCCGTTCGAGCGAGCACTGGTGGTTCGGCTGGGCCACCGGTCTCCAGCGGCAGTCCGCCGAGGCGAGCAGCCAGCCACAGCGCTGAGCCGACGGCGGCGACCGTCACCAGGCTCGTGAGGAGCACTGGTGAGAGCGGGGGGCTCCAGCCTCCGGGGACTCGGGCGAAGGGGTTGACGAACGGGCCCAGGCCGACGGTGTAGCGCCGCAGGACCCAGTAGTACGAGGCCAGGTGACCGATGACCACCGCCACCACGGTGATGTTCCCGGCCCGGCCCATCTTCACGCGGGCTTCCCCGAGGAGGGCGGCAGAGAGCAGTGGGATCCCCGCTGCCGCCGGGTACTGGTAGCGACCCTGCCAAGCCAAGCCGCGTGTACGGGCACCAGGGAACGAGGCGAGGAACGGCAGCAACACCAGCACGCCCACCACGAGGAGGGCGAGCAGGGCCGCGTCTTTTCGGGGGGAGACGCTCAATGCCACGCAAACCAGTGCACCCACTCCCACGACCCAGATGAGCACAGCAAGGCCTGGCGCGGTGAACTCCGGAGCGCCGAACTGACCCACCATGGAGCGGAGGTGCAGCGGGATCTGGCCTGCCACCAGGGCGCCAACCTGCAGATTGGACAGACCGGGTGCCAACGGGAACTTCTCGATGGCGAGGCTGTCGAAAGCGACGACGAACACGGCGGCGCAGGCCATGGCCAGAGCAGCGAGGGATAGGCCCACACGCATGGGGGTTCCGCGGATGAGGTGGCGAGCTGCGTCCGGTCGCATGACGATGAGGACCGCCACGATTTCCCCAGCCCACAGCGGTGACAGCGGCCGGGTGAGGGCGAGGATGACCAGCGAACCGGCGAAGACGGCCACGAGTCCGCCGGGCGGGCGGTCGGCGTGGTGGAACACCAGGAGAACCCCCGTCGTCCAGGCGGCGAGGGCAGCGCTTATCTCCAATCCGTTCGGGTTGAGCACCGACGCCAGGTAAACCGCCGTGGGCGTGATGGTGAACGCCGCCCCAATCACCAGCCACCGCGAGCGAGACCAGGTGACAGCGGCACTGATCGCCGCTCCCAGAAGGACGGCGCTGAGCACGGCGCTCACCGCCCGCATGGCCCGGCGGGCCAGAGGCCGGCTCGACAAGAGCGTCGGGAGCCCGGTGAGGGCGTAGTACAGCGGCGGGTACCCTCCGACATAGGTGGTCGTGGACCGCAGGGTCGCATCGGGCCCGGGGGCCACTGTGCATCCGGCCGGCACCTGGGGGTGGAGGTAGTAGCAGAACGTGCTGGGGTCGTACATGACGAAGGTGCCTTGGACATGGACCAGCGCCGTTCCCCGGGGAAAACCGGCGGGACGATCACCGATGAGCGTCCCATGGGCGACGGCCGCGGCCTTCACGTACTGGGTGGGCTCGTCAGGCCCTGACGGTATGGGCGTCGACAGGCTCCAAAGCCCGCACAGGACGATGAAGAGCAGCGACGTGCCCGCCCATCTCCGGGCGAAGGTCCCGTGTGCCAGCGGAGCTCGAGTGGTGTCCATCCCGCCTACTGTCTAACCTCGTGCGAGGTACCCGGTGAGCTCCAATGCGATCACCGTCGATGCTGTGTCCAAGCGGTTCCGCCTGTACCACGAGCGAAACCAGTCGTTGAAGTCGGCGCTGCTTCAGCGGCGCCGGGGTCGGTTCGAGGAGTTCTGGGCACTGCGTGACGTGTCCCTCGATGTCCCCCGGGGGACGGCCATGGGACTGATCGGCGAGAACGGCTCGGGCAAGAGCACCCTCTTGAAGTGCATGGCCCGCATCCTGCGTCCCGACTCCGGCCACATCAGCACCGATGGCAAGGTTTCCGCCCTGCTGGAGCTGGGGGCTGGTTTCCACCACGAGCTGTCGGGCCGGGAGAACGTCTACCTGAACGGCTCGATCCTGGGCCTGAGCAAGAAGGAGCTCGATCGCAAGTTCGACGAGATCGTCGGCTTCGCCGGTCTCGAGCGCTTCATCGACACACCCGTCAAGAACTACTCGTCGGGCATGTACCTGCGCCTCGGTTTCTCGGTGGCCATCAACGTCAACCCCGACGTATTGCTGGTCGACGAGGTGCTCGCGGTGGGCGACGAGAACTTCCAGCGGCGCTGCCGCACCAAGTTCGAGGAGCTGCGGGCCGCGGGGAAGACGGTGGTGCTGGTCTCCCACGCCCTCGAGACCATCCGGGAGCTGTGCGGCCTGGCCGCGTGGCTCGACGGCGGCACCTTACGGGCCATCGGGCCGGTGGGCGCGGTGATCGACGACTACCTCCACATCGTGGACGGAGATCGTGCCGCGACCGACGAGGTACCGGGCACGGGGGCCAACGCCGTCGTTCAGATCGAGCTGCTCGACTGCGACCAGGTGCCGGTGCGTGAGGCTCACACCGGCGCCCCCATCACCCTCCGCTTCCATTACCACCTCGACGGCACGGCCGAGCTCCCCTCGTTCGCCATGGCTGTGCACACCGTCGACGGCTTCGAAGTGTCGGCCGCCGCTACCGGCGACTCCGGGCTGCGAGCCGCAAGCCGGGGCCATGTCGATTTCAGGGTCGAAGAACTCCGGCTACTGCCCGGCGCCTACGACGTGAGCGCCACCATGTCCGACGCCGGAACAGGCCAGACCCTCGACACCCACGAGCGGGCCTTCCGGTTCGTGGTCGAGCCCGGCGCCGACCACGGCGCCACGGGCGGAGTCATCGATCTGGGCGGTTGCTGGGAGCTGTGCCCGTCGTCGCCCACCAGCGGCCACGTTCGTACCGACTGACGGGCTTACGACGCGCGCACTGGACTCGCGGCCTCGATGAGCGCCGGCGCCGGGGCCTGCCCTCGGCGGGATGAGAGTCGCCGTTCGAGCAGGGTGAGGGCAAGAGCCCCCGCGGGCGGGAGCAGCACGAGGGAGGGCAACAGGTAGCGGTAGTCGAACGTCGACGTGGTGGCCGCGGCGACGAGGAGGAGGAGCCCGCTGGTCCCAAGATAGGCGGCCGACCACCGGAGGCGGCGGTCCGGCTCTCCCAGGCGGCCCACGCCGGCGAGCAGCCCGGCGACGACGAAGGCGCCGAGCAGGGGGCCGGGTGTATACACGTATGACTGGTACCTCCTGAGGTCGGAGGCGATGGGACGGTTGAGCCGGGGGCGCACCTGCTCGAACGAAAAGCCGTGCCGGGCCAGAGTGGTGTTGTACACCGCGGCCTGGCCAGGCCATGTCCACTGGTACACGTAGACGTCGGCGGGCGGGTACTCGGGCTGCCAGGGGTCGGCCCTGAAAGAAGTCAGGTACTGCCAGCTCTGGACTGGGTTGTCCTTGCGGCCGGTGTGTCGCCCGAGGGAGAAGTAGTGCAAGGTGTCGGACGCGATGACCGCCAAGTAATCGCCCGGTTGGTGACGGATGACCCGACGGGCGAAGCTGGCCGCGACCTGGTTGCGGTTGGTGCCAGGTGGCACGTCTTTGCGCCGCATCGGGGAGTCAGGGTTCCAGATGTACCAGTCCGACCCAGGCCGTTCGGCGGGGGGGCGGTAGTCGCAGAGCAGCCCTTCGGCAGGCGGCAGGGACAGCCCCCGACAATCGGCGAAGGGCTCGACCCGGCCCGCCAAGAAGTAGCCGTCATAGGCTTCGAGGGCGAAGCTCCCGTGGACGCGGCCGAACCAGGAGGCATACAGCCCGAGCACGCACAGCGCCGCTATGGCCAGGCAAGCGACTCTCAACACGCCGACTCGTCGGGCCACGAGGAAGCCGCCCGCTGGCACGAGGAGCAGCAACCCAGCGGACCGGGTGAGGGCGGAGGCGGCCAGAGCCACGCCGGCAGCAGCACAGGCGAGCGGCGACGGACGCTCCCACCAGAGCAGAAGCACAACGCCGGCAACGCTCAACACCTCGAAGAGCGTCTCGGCCATGAGGAACTGCTCGAGGTACACCTGGTAGGGATCGAGCAGGAGGGGGGCGACAGCCAGCGCTGCCCATCCTCGACGGCCACCCATGCGCCGCACGAGGGCGTACAAAGGTACGGCCATCGCCAGGCCGAGCAGGTGTTGGGTAATGGGAATGATTGTGAGATGCGAAGTGAACGACAGCACCCGGAGGAACACGGAGTAACCGATTGGCCGGATGAGGCCCGGAGTGAGGTGGCGGGCGCCGTCGAGGTAGTCGAAGGAGTCCTGGACGAACTCCACGGCCGGTCGATAAGCCAGTACCGTCAGCAACCGAAGGAGTGCCCCGGCGCCGAGAAGTGTGGTGAAGAGCCAGTTCTCGGCGACCAGGGCGGCGAGGCGGGCAGCGCGGGAGGAGGACGGGCAGGCCGTCACGCAGCCGGCCGCGCCCACTGCTGATTGGGCCCTCCGTGCCAGGGCCACTGGATAAGAGGAGCTCCGTCGGCCGTGGAGGCACCGTAGACGTCGAGCACCAAGCCGCTGTTCACCGACACGATCTCGACGTTGCCGTTGCCCAGGTCGACGAACTGCCACTGCTGGTTGCGACCGCCATTGCGCGGCCACTGGATCACCTGAGCGCCGGCTGCGGTGGAAGCCCCGTAGACGTCCAGTAGCAGGCCGCTGTTCACCGACACGATCTCGAAGTTGCCGTTGCCCAGGTCGACGAACTGCCACTGCTGGTTGGCGCCGCCATTGGGTGGCCACTGGATCACCGATGCACCCGCCGAAGTCGACGCCCCATAGACGTCCATGAGCTTGCCGCTGCCAACCGAGCGCACGTTGTAACGCGGTCCGCCGGCTACCAGGCCGGCGAGCTCCTTGCGGAGTTGCGGCAGCATGCCGTAGGGCATGTCCCCCGGGCACTCAGTGGGGTTGAGATCTCGGTGCCCGCTGACCGTGTTGACCGACGCGCCGTTGTAGCTGATGACAGCGGTGGGGTCGACATTGTGGATGGCAAGCTTCCAGGCCAGCAGGCTGCGCAAAGAGGCGTACATGGCTGACGGCACCGGGTCGGTCTGGAACGTGCCGAGGAGTGCTACGCCGGTGCTGCCCGTGTTGAAGTTGAGCGCGTGGGCACCGACGACGGCTCGGGTGATACCCCCATAGCGCCCTTCGAACACGGTGCCGAAGCGGTCGACGAGGAAGTTGTAGCCGATGTCACACCACTTGTTGGTGTGGGTGTGGAAGTAGTAGATGCCTCGGATGAGCGAGGCAGAGTCGGCCGGTGAGTAGTTGTTGGTGTTCACCGTGTGGTGAACCACCGAGAACCGCACGTTGTCGGCGTACTCCGGTGTGCCGCATCCAGGATTGAGGCTGCGGAAGGACTCATCGGCGCCCCAAGACGCCCGGCTGACGATACCGGGTTGGGCCGGCGTCGCACCTGCCGGCTTGGTGCCACTAGCTGCCTGTGGCTCCTCTGACCGCAGGGCGTGGAGCTTCAAGCCACCGAGGGCCCCCTCGGCTACGCGCACCTCCACCTGGCGGACGCCCCTGCCCACCCACACCGGGCCGGCCGTAGTGATGGGATGGTGCTCCTTGGATGTTGGGTCGGGGCCTTCGGTAGGGTCGCCCTCGACCCGCTGCCAGTCGGTCCAGCCCTTGCCCTGTCTTGCCCGAACCTCGACGGCCCCGTCGTGGTTGCCCTGCCACTCGAAGCCCACCAGCTCGGTGGGATGGCCGGTGTCGGCGGCCTTCGACCATCCCTTGTTCGCCACCGCCTGGGTGAGGGTCTGCACCTTGTCGGCGATCACCGCCCTGCTGTCGGTGGGAGCCGAGGGAGCCAGCAGTCCGGTAGCCACCAGGCTGGCCGCGACGGCGGCGGTGGAAGCCCTGCTGATCAGCCGCCGGAAGGTTGACATCGGCACCTTGGTCATGAGGAACGTACCCCTGTGGCCTCTCGCTGGTCCTCACGACGGAAGAATCGGCTCTGGAGCAGCCACCACAAGGCGGCGAATCCGTCTCTGGCCCGCACCTTCTTGCCGTCGCGCTGGCGACGACCCGCATAGGTGACGGGCACTTCCACGATCGGCTCGCGCATTCCTTGGAGGAGGCCGGTGACCTCGGGGCAGAACTCGAATCCCTCACAACGGAGCGGGAGGGAGCGCAGCAGCTCGGCGTCGAACACCTTGAAGCAAGTGGCCTCGTCGGTGATCCGGGAGGGACCGAGTGAGTTCGCGGTCCAGGCCAAGACCTTGTTGGCCACGCGATTTCGAACGGCCATGCCTTGTGGCGATCCCAGGAACCGGCTCCCGTACACGACCCTCGTCCTCCCTGCCAGGATCGGCTCGACGAGATGTGCGTAGTCGGACGGGTCGTACTCGTGATCGGCATCCTGGATGATGACGATGGAGCCGGCGGCTTTTCCGATCGCAGTGCGGATCGCCCTACCCTTCCCGCGGTTCCGGTCATGGTGGAGCACCGTGAAACCTTCCCGACCCTCGTAGGCGTGCAGTATGGAACGCGTCCCGTCGGTGGACCCGTCGTCGACGACGATGATCTCCTTGGCCATTGCCGGTACGTCTGTCTCCTCGATCATGGTGATTAGGCCGGCCACGGTGGCAGCTTCGTCCTTCACCGGGACGATCACGGACAGAAGTTGGTCAGCCATGGGGCTCCCGAGGGACGTTCCGCCGGAATCCAGCGAAGGATCGTGAAGATGGATCACGAGTAGTCTGGCCCGATTTCCCAGGCTCCGCCAGCGATGATCGTCACCCTGGCTGGCGGGGTGGGCGCGTCACGCCTGCTGCGCGGGCTGGTGGCGGTGGTCGACCCGGCGTCGGTGCTGGCCGTCGTCAACACCGCCGACGACGTGGTTCTTCACGGCCTGCGGGTGAGCCCCGACCTCGACACCGTCACCTACGCGCTGGCCGGGGTGGCCGATGCCGGCCGGGGCTGGGGCGTGGCAGGCGAGTCGTGGACGGTGATGTCCGCCCTGGAGCGCCTGCGCCCCGCCGCCCCTGACCTCTCCGCGGCCGGCACCACCTGGTTCCGCCTCGGAGACCGTGACCTGGCCACTCACCTCTACCGCACCCAGAGGTTGCGGGAGGGGGCCACGCTATCGGAGGTGACCGCTGAGATCGCCCAGGCCTTCGGCCTGACGTGCCGGCTCCTGCCCATGACCGACGACCGGGTGGAGACCCGTGTGGTGGTGGATGGCGAGGGCGAGATCGGGTTCCAGGAGTACTTCGTGCAACGCCGGCACTCGGTGGTCGTGCGCTCGCTGCGCTTCGCCGGTGCCGACGCCGCGGTGGCCGCACCTGGCGTGGTGGCCGCCGTCGGGGCGCCCGACAGGGTGGTCATCGCGCCGTCCAACCCCCTGGTGTCCATCGCGCCCGTGCTGGCCGTGCCCGGCATCGACGACGCCGTCTCGGCTCGGCGCGACGACACTGTGGCCGTCTCGCCCATCGTGGCCGGAGTCGCCCTCAAGGGCCCTGCCGACCGCCTGCTGGCCGAGCTCGGCCACGAACCCTCGGTGGTCGGCGTCGCCCGCCTGTGGGCACCGTGGGCCTCCACCCTGGTGGTTGACGAGGCCGATGCCGCCCTGGCCCCCGCGGTGGAAGCCGAGGGCGTGCGCTGCGTGGTGGCGCCCACGGTGATGCACGGCGCCACCGAGGCCGCCGCCCTCGCCCGCGTCGTGCTGGGCGCATGACCGGCTCCGTGCCCGAGCGGAGTGCCAGCCTGCAGGTCATGCCCGTCGAGGGGATGCCCGAGGTGCGCCCCGGCGACGTGCTGGCCGAGCTGGTGGCCGCCTGCTTCGGGCTGGCCGACGGCGACGTGGTGGTGGTCACCCAGAAGGTGGTGTCCAAGGCCGAGGGCCGCCTGGTTGCCCTCGATCCCGACGACCCGTCCGCCCACCGTCGCCGCCTCGTCGAGGACGAGTCGGTGCGGGTCCTACGTCGTCGGGGCGACACCGTCATCGCCGAGACCCGTCACGGCTTCGTGTGCGCCAGCGCCGGCGTCGACCTGTCCAACGTTGAGGAAGGCTGGGCCGCGCTTCTTCCTGTCGACGCCGACCGCTCGGCCCGGCGCATCCGCGACGGCCTGCGGGCGAGGGCGGGAGTGGAGGTGGCGGTGGTGGTGTCGGACACCTTCGGGCGCCCGTGGCGGCGGGGGCTCACCGACGTGGCTATCGGCTGCGCCGGCATCGCCGCGGTGGTCGACCTGCGGGGCAGCACCGATAGCACTGGACGGGTCCTGTCGGTGACCGAGGTGGCGGTGGCCGACGAGCTGGCGTCGGCCGCCGAGCTGGTGATGGGAAAGTCGGCGGGCATCGCCGCCGCGGTGGTGCGAGGCGTGGACCCGTCGTGGCTGCGTGAGGGCTCGGTCAGGGAAGAGGTGGTACGGCCCCACCGCGAGGACTTGTTCCGCTAGAAGAACCACTCAGCCGACGGTGCGGGCGTCGTGCAGACGAGAACCGTCGTATCCAGGAGGATCACTCGAAGCGGGCGGCCCTGGCGTCTGCGATCTCCCGTTTGAGGTCCCGCGGGTCGTCGGGCACCTCCATCGGCTCGGCGTCGAGTAACGATTGGAATGCCGCCCGTCGACGCTCGGCGTCTACCTGGAACCGCTGGTCGATGGCTTCCCGGACGAGGGTGCTCACCGACACACGCCGGCTCTCCGCTTCGAGCTGGAGCAGGTCCCAGCGGTCCTTGTCGATGAGCACCTGGAGACGACGATCCAACATGCTCATACAGTAGCAGGTCTAGCCCAGCTTCTATGCCAGCTTGAGGCTGGCGGCGATGCCGTCGAGGGCAGAGCTGTCACCGGTGAGGGTGAGGATGAACGCCTGGCTCCGGCGCACGACGTAGATCTGGTTCTCGGCCAGGCTGACGGGCCCGGTGCCGCCGGGGAACGGCGTGCGGAAGCTCTGGCGGACGGCGGCCAGGCCGTCGACCGTGACCGCCTGGCGGGTGATGTCGGTGGCCCCGTTCCCTCGGAGCTGGTTGGCTGATCCAACTGCGATCTGGGTTGCCTTCTGGCCCCCGGCGTCGAGAACGATGAGGTTGGCGGTGGCGCCGGTGTCGGGGTCGATGGCCGCCACGCTGGCCCCGTTGCGCACTACCGACTTGAGCTGGGTCAGGCCGGTGGTGAGCTTGGCGGGCGCGGGGCTGGCGGCCTTGAGGGTGTCGGCTTCGCCGTCGAACCGGGCCACGTCGGTGGGCATCTGCTTCCACGACGTCGGTATGCTCAAGGCGTAGCCGGCGCTGGCATCGCTCACCACTACCGACCCGGCGGCGGGCGTGGTGTCGAGCGGGCGGCGGGGCTCGACACTGGCCTTCTTGGAGCAAGCCCCGAGCGCCGAGATGACCAGGACCAGGCCGACCATCGCCGCGATCGATCGCCTGACAACCAACCTTGGCCCTAACACGGCGGACCGCTCCGGCTGCGAAACCAGCGCAGCACCGCGCCGGTTCCCACGTCGAGGGTGGTCCACGGCCGCCATCCCAGTTGCACCGCGGCCCGCCCGGGGTCTAGCGCGGATCGGGCCAGCTCACCGGGACGGGCGTCGGCGTGCTCGGCCCGGGAGTCGACTCCGGCCAGCTCGGCCATGGTGGCGTAGAGGGTGTTCACCGAGGTCTCGGTGCCGGTGCCGACGTTCACCAGCAGGCCGTCGCCCTTGGTCGCGGCCCGGGCGAAGGCGTCGACCGCGTCGTCGACGTAGACGAAGTCGCGGGTCTGGCGGCCACCGCCAAAGATGGTGCACGGCTGGCCGCCCAGGAGCAACCCGGCGAAGATGGCCACCACGCCGGCCTCGCCGTGAGGGTCCTGGCGGGGTCCGTAGACGTTGCCCAGGGCCAGGGCGGTGTGCTCCACGCCGTGCAGCTCCCGGTAGGCCACCAAGTAGTCGATGGCTGCCTTCTTGGACACGCCGTATGGCGACAGGGGCCGCTGGGCTGCAGTCTCGCGCACGGGCAGCTTCTTGGGCTCGCCGTAGAGGGTGCCACCGCTGGCGGCGAACACGACCTTGCGAGTGCCGGCAGCGCGCGCTCCCTCCGCAACGTTGACGGTGCCGATAATGTTCACCTCGGCGTCGAACACGGGGCGGACGACCGACACCCGCACATCGGCCTGGGCGGCCAGGTGGAAGACCACCTCGGGCCGGCGGTGGGCCATGAGCTCCACGAATCCCTCGGAGCGGACATCGAAGCGGTGGAAGGTGAGCTCGTAGGCGGGGTTAGCTCTGGCCTCGGCCAGGTTGGCCAGCGACCCCGTGGACAGGTCGTCGACCACGTCGACGGAGTGGCCCTCGGCCAGCAGGCGGTCGACGAGGGTGGACCCGATGAAGCCTGCCCCTCCGGTGACCAGGGTGTGCACGGCCTAAGCCTCGGCGGGGACCCGCACGCCCGTGAGCACAGTGTCAGGCCCGAGCGTGACTCCGGGGCCGACCACCGCCAAACCCGACAACCGGGCCCGCTCGCCGATCACCGCCTGGTCACCCACGACGCAGCCGTCGACCACCGCCCCCTCCCGCACGACTGCTCCGGGTAGGAGCACCGAGCCCCGCACCGTCGCCCCCTCGTGGACCCTGGCGCCGGCCCCGACCACCGATGCCTCGACCAACGCCGCGGTCTGCACGAAGGCCGCGGTGCCGATGAGGGCGGGCGGGAGCACTTCGCCGTCGACCACGGCCGAGCCCATGGTCCACACGCCGTCGCCGCGGTCGACGGCCCCCGGTGCAGGAGGCCCGGGGCGCCGGCCATCGAGGACGTCGAGGGACGCCGTCAGGAACCGCTCGGGGGTGCCCGCGTCGGTCCAGTAGGCGGTGGGAGACGCCAGGGCGAACAGGGTGCCGTCGGCCACCATTCCTGGGAACACCTCCCGCTCGATCGACACCGAGCGACCTCCGGGGATGCGCTCGAGCACCGACGGTTCGAGGACGTAGGCACCCAGGTTGATGTGGTTGGGCCCCGGCACGGAGCTCACCGGCTTCTCGATGAACGCCGTCACCCGGCCCCGGCCCTCGGATTCCACCAAGCCGAACGACGAGGGGTCGTCGACCTCGCCCAGGGCAAGGGTGGCCTCCGCTCCGCTCTCGGCGTGGAAGGCGGCCAGTGCGCCTAGGTCCAAGTCGGTGAGCACGTCGCCGTTGACCACGAGGAAGCGCTCGTCGATGCCGGCTGCGGTGGCGGCGAAGCGCACCGCCCCGGCCGTGCCCAGCGGTTCGGGCTCGACCGCGGCCACGATCTCGCAGCCGAGGGCCCGAGTGGCGGGCAGGGCGGCCAGGAAGTCGTCGGCCCGATACCCCAGGGACAGCACCGCCTCCGTCACCCTGTGGGATGCCAGGTGGGCCAGGACGCGGTGGATCATGGGCACTTCGGCTATGGGCAGCATCTGCTTGGGCACCGCGACGGTCAGGGGCCGCAGGCGCGTGCCCGCGCCGCCGACCAGGACGACGGCCCTCACGGGACGCTGGAGCTGGTGGGGTTGGAGGGCGGTGCGCCGGTGGTGGGCGGGGCGGCGGTCGGCACGGTGGTGGACGGCTGGGTGCCGACGCCGCTTACCTTGTCGAGCTGGTCCGCCGAAGGTGGACGGGGGATGTCGTCGCCCTTGGGAACGAAGGCGACGGTGATGAGCTCCCCGTTCTTGGGGTGGATGTCCGAGGGCTTGCCATTGAAGATGGAGCCCGACGTGTCCGGCTTCCTGTCGGCCCACGTCTTGATCTGCACCTGGGCAGGCTTGTCACCGCACTTCTGGCCGTTCTTCTTGGTCGGCCCGCCCGGGAGCTGTATCTCGCTGTCGGTGACCTTGGCCTTCACCGTCTGGAAGAAGAGCCCGAGGGTGACGCGCTTGCCGGAGTCGATCGCAGAGGTGGGTTCCATGTGCACGAGCCCGTCGTCGTGGCTGTGGACGCCCGACGTCTCGGCCTGGGTGGTGATGTTGGGCGCGAACGTGCCGCAGATGTCGAACCCGATGGCGGCATGCCAGTGGTCGCCGGCCTTGCCGTTGCCTGCCGCCCGGGGACGGCTGGTGTCGGGGGCGGTCTGGTCTTTCGAGTACGCGATGCCGGCGGTGCCGAGCACGACCACGACGACCACGAACACCGGCCAGAACCACGAGGTGGACGAGCCGCGCGTGGTGCGGCCGCCCCCGGTGCGAGCCACGCGGCCCACCTTCTTGCTCGAAGACGCCTTCCCCATGAGAACCCGAACCTAGCCGACCGGGGTTCGCCCACCTCCGCCCTGGCCTTCGTGACCTGAACGCAGTGGCCGGGTCGCCGCCCGGGGCGGTGCCTCCACCGCGTGGGGAAGGCCGCGGCGGGCCCGCTGAGCCCAGGCCATCACCGTCCTCGCCCCCAGTGCCGCTGCCACCAGCGGCAGCAGCGTCCGGCGGGCGCCGGTGGTGGAACGGGTGGCGAAGCGCAGGAGCGAGCGGTGATGGGCGGCGATCATGCGGTAGGGGGCGAGGTCGCTGGAGGCGCCCACGGTGTGGGTGACCCGGGCTCGGGGCTCGTAGCCCACCTTCCAGCCCGCGCGCCAGAGGCGCCAGCACAGGTCGACGTCCTCCACGTACATGAAGTAGGCCTCGTCGAACCCACCCACCGCCTCGAAGGCACGGCGGCGGGCCAGCAGCGCCGTCCCCGACACCCAGTCCACATCGCCGGGCCGGTCACGGTCGACGTCGAGCATCTTGTAGCGGCGGGTGAAGGGGTTGTCGGGGCGGATCAGGCCGACGAACGCGTGTCCGGCTGCAACCGTCAGGTCGGGGAACCGGCGGGCGGAGGGGTAGCGGGTGCCGTCGGGGTTGTCGACTCTGGGGCCCACCACCGCCAGGTGCTCGTCGGCACCCAGCGCGCCCACCAGCGCCTCGATCGCCCCGGGCTGGACAACGGCGTCGGGGTTCATCACCAGCACCAGTGGCTTGGTGGTGGCCGCCACGCCCCGGTTGGCGGCCCGCCCGAAGCCCAGGTTGGCCCCGGTGGGCAGGAACACGGCGACTGGGTCGGCCTCGGCCAGGGAAAGACCCGAACCGTCCACAGAGTTGTTGTCGACCACCACGATCTCGTAGACGCCCTCCGCCCGCAGGCTGGCCACGCAGGCCAGGAGGTGCTCGCGGGTGTTGTAGTTGACGACGACGGCGCTGACGTCGGTAGGGGTCATGGGTGTCGCCATCGGTAGCGGGCCAGGGTCCACAACACCTTCAGGCTGTCGGTCCAGCCGAACTTGGCTCCCTCCGAGCGGTCGCGGCGCACGTAGTCGACGGGCACCTCGTAGATGCGATAGCCCCGGCGGAGCACCTTGGCGGTGAACTCCGGCTCGAACTCGAAGTGGTCAGATTCGAGGGTGACGCCGTCGAGCACCCGGCGGTCGAACAGCTTGTAGCCGGTGAGCATGTCCGACAGGGTGGTGTCGTAGAGCACGTCGGTGACCAACGATACGAACCGGTTGAGGGCCCAGTGCCCGTAGGAGTCGTTCACCCGCTCGGGCCCGAAGCGATTGCCGTACACGACCAGGGCGTTGCCCCGCAGCACCGGCTCGAGCAGGCGAGGCCAGTCCCGTGGGTCGTACTCGAGGTCGGCGTCCTGGATGAGCACCAGCTCGCCCCGGGCCCGGGCCAGGCCGCTGCGGATGGCCGCTCCCTTCCCCCGGTTGGCGTCGTGGCGGACCATGTGCACGGTCGAGTCCTCGATGGCGGCCAGCACCTTGTCGGTGCCGTCGGTGGAGCCGTCGTCGACAACGATGATCTCCACCTCGAGAGGGAGCTCCACGCGCCGCATCCGCCGCACCACCTCGTTCACGGTGTTGCGCTCGTTGAACACGGGCACGATCACCGACAAGGTGCGGTAGGTGGGACCCTCAGACATGGCGGAACCACTCGGCGGTTCGAGCCAAGCCGTCGTCGAGGTTGACCGCCGGCTCCCAGCCGAGCACCCGGCGGGCCAGGCTGATGTCGGGCCGGCGCTGGGCCGGGTCGTCGACAGGAAGAGGGAAGTACGTCAGCTCCGACGACGACCCGGTAACGGCCAGAGCGGCTTCGGCCAGCTCGCGGATGGTGTACTCGTGGGGATTGCCGATGTTCATGGGACCGACGTGTGACGAGTCGAGGAGGGCGAGGATGCCGCGCACCTCGTCGTCGACATAGCAGAAGCTGCGGGTCTGGCTGCCGTCGCCGTAGACCGTGAGCGGCCGACCCGCCAGGGCCTGAACGAGGAAGTTCGAGACCGACCGACCGTCGTCGGGTCTCATCCGGGTGCCGTAGGTATTAAAGATGCGCACGATGCGGACGTCGACGCCGTGGTGGCGGTGGTAGGCCATGGTCATGGCCTCGGCGAAGCGCTTGGCCTCGTCGTAGACGCCTCGGGGGCCGATGGGGTTGACGTTGCCCCAGTAGTCCTCGGGCTGGGGGTGCACGTGGGGATCGCCGTAGACCTCGCTGGTGGATGCCAGAAGGTACCGGGCCCCCTTGTCCTTGGCCAGCCCCAGGGTGTGGTGGGTGCCCTGGCTGCCGACCTTGAGGATCTGGATGGGGATGCGCTCGAAGTCGGCGGGGGAGGCGGGGCTGGCAAAGTGCAGCACAGCGTCGACCGCCCCGCTCACATGGACGAAGTTGCTCACGTCGTGGTGCAGGAACGTGAAGCTTCGATTGCCGAACAGCTCGGCGACGTTGTCGATCGAGCCGGTGATCAGGTTGTCGACCGCCACCACCTCGTCGCCCTGGGCCAGGAGGGCCCGGCACAGATGGGAGCCGATGAACCCCGCACCGCCGGTGACTACCACCCGGCGGCCGGTCACTGCCGGTCCCGTCGGGTCAACGGCCGATGCCTTCGTAGGTGAAGCCGGCGCGGCGCAGGGCGGTGGGGTCGAGCAGGTTGCGGGCGTCGACTATGGCCCGGGTGGCCAGGGCCTCGCCCACCTTGGCGAAATCGAGTCGTCGGAACTCGTCCCACTCGGTGAGCACGGCCAGTACCGCGGCTCCCTCGCACGCCGCGTAGGGATCGCATGCCACCTCGATGCCGTCGAGCTGGCGCCGATGGGCGGCGTTGCCCATCGCCGGGTCATGGGCACAGACGCGGGCGCCCAGCGATCGGAGGCGGGCTATCACCTCGAGGGCGGGCGAGTTGCGAAGGTCGTCGGTGCGGGCCTTGAAGGTGAGCCCCCACACCCCGACTCGGACGCCGTCGACGGATCCACCCGCCAGGCGCACGATCTTGGCCACCACACGCGCGAACTGCTCAGAGTTGACCTGCTGCACGCCCCGCAGCAGCCCGAAGTCGTACCCCGAGTCCTCGGCGATGCGCACCAGGGCGCTGGTGTCCTTCGGGAAGCAGCTCCCGCCCCACCCCGGCCCGGGGCGCAGGAACTCGAAGCCGATGCGCCGGTCGTAGCCCATGCCCAGCACCACGTCGCGAACGTCGGCACCCACCGCCTCGCACACGTTGGCCACCGCGTTGACGAAGCTCACCTTGGTGGCCAGGAAGGCGTTGCAGGCGTACTTGATGGTCTCCGCGGTGGCAGGGTCGGTGACGATGACGGGCGCCGCGATCGACGAGAACAGGGAGGCGACCCTCCCCGCTGCGGCCTGGTCCTCGGTGCCGATCACGATGCGGTCGGGGTTGAGGAAGTCCTTCACCGCCGAGCCCTCCCGTAGGAACTCGGGGTTGGACACCACCACTACGTCGTCGCGCCCCAGTGCCTCCTCGACAACCCGGGTCGAGCCCACCGGCACCGTCGACTTGTTCACCACGATGGCCTCGGCGCCCAGCACGGGGCCGATCTCGGCCGCCGCCTGGCGCAGGTAGGAGAGGTCGGCGGACCCGTCGTCGGACTGCGGCGTGGGCACGCACAGGTAGGCGATCTCGCACCCCGCCGCCGCTCCTGCCGCCCCCAGCACGAACGAGAGGCGGCCCCCGTCGATGCCCTCACGTACCAGCTCGGGCAGGCCTGCCTCCAGGATCGGCACCTCGCCCCGCGACAGGCCCTCCACCTTCTCGGCCACCACGTCGGCGCACACAACGTGGTGGCCCATGTGGGCGAAGCACGCCCCGGTGGTGAGGCCCACGTAGCCGGCGCCGATGACGGCGATTACGGTCATGACCCCACGGCGGGGAGCAGGTCGGGCACCAGCCGCTCGAGGGCGTCGTGGAAGTCGGGGAGTAGGTCCACGCCGCTGAGGCGCAGGGCGGCGTTGTCGAGCACCGCGTAGGGGGGTCGGGGCGCGGGCCGGGGGGGGTCGAGCTCGCCGGTGGCTATGGGCCGAACCAGGTCGGCATCGAGCCCGGCCATGGCCACCGCCTCACGGGCCAGCTCGTACCAGGTGGTCGGGCCCTGGTTGGTGACGTGGTAGAGGCCAGGCCGGCGCTCGACCACGAGGCGGCGGATCATGCCCGCCAGGTCGGCCGCCAGGCTGAGGCAGCCGTGCTGGTCGGCCACCACGGCCAGCTCCTTGCCCTCGGCGGCCCGGCCCACGATGGTGCGCACGAAGTTGCGCCCGTACCGTCCGCATACCCATGAGGTGCGCACCACGGTGTGGTCGGGGCCGACCTCGGCTTCACCACCCAGCTTCGACCGGCCGTACATCGACAGCGGGTTCGGCGTGTCCCACTCGGTGTAGGCGCGGCTGGCGGTGCCGTCGAAGACGTAGTCGGTGGACACGTAACAGACCCTGGCGCCCACCAGACGGCATGCTTCCACCACGTGGCGGGTACCAAGGGCGTTGATCCGCAGCGCCCTGTCGGGATCGGCCTCGCAGCCGTCGACATCGGTCCACGCCGCGCCGTGCACGACGACGTCGGGGGACGCGCCTACCACCGCGGCCAGCACCTGGTCGCGATCGGCCACATCTAAGGTGTCCTGGTCGCATGCCACCACATCGTGGCCCGAGAAGACGGCCACCAGCTCGCGGCCCAGCTGGCCGGCCGCTCCGGTTACGAGGACCCTCACCGCTAGCCGGGAGGCCGCTGGTTGTTGGTCGTGTTCCAGTCGGTCTCCACGACCGGGGCCCGATCGCGCAGGGGCTCCCACCAGGAGCGGTTCGCGCCGTACCAGCCAACCGTGTGGGCCAGGCCGGCGTCGAAGGGGACGACAGGCTCCCAGCCCAGCTCGGCGCGGATGAGGGAGGAATCGAGGAGGTAGCGACGGTCGTGGCCGGGTCGATCGGCGACGATGGTCTTGAGGGCGGCCGGCTTGCCCAGGGCGTCGAGCACGACGTCGGCGATCTCCTCGATGCTGCGCTCCACGCCGCTGCCCACGTTGTAGGTGGCGCCGATGCGGCCGCGCTCGAGCACCGCCTCGATGGCCTGGCAGTGGTCGTCGACGTGGAGCCACTCCCGGCGGTTCTTGGTTGACGCGTACAAGGGCAGGGGCTGGTTGTCGAGAGCCCGGGTGGTGAACAGGGGGATGACCTTCTCGGGGAACTGGTAGGGCCCGTAGTTGTTGCAGCAGTTGGTGATGGTGACTGGCAGGGCGAAGCTCTCGAAGTAGGCCCGCACCGCGTGGTCGGCCCCCGCCTTGGAGGCGTTGTAGGGGGTGCGGGGCCGGTAGGGCGAGTCTTCGGTGAACGACTCGTCGGTGTCGAGGTCGAGGTCGCCGTACACCTCGCAGGTGGAGATGTGGTGGAAGCGGGCCACCCCGGCGTGTCGCGACGCCTCCAGGAGGGTCTGGGTGCCGAGCACGTTGGTGCGGAAGAACCGGGTGGGGTCGACGACGGCCAGGCTGTTGTGGGACTCGGCCGCGAAGTTGACGACGGTGTCGCCGCCTTGCAGGGTCGCGGTCAGCGCCGGGCCGTCGCCGATGTCGCCTTCCACGAACGTGATCCGGTCCTCGACGTCGTCGAGGTTGGCCCGGTTGCCGGCGTAGGTGAGCACGTCGTAGGCCACGATGGCGTCGTCGGGGTGGGCGGACGCCCAGTAGCGGACGAAGTTGGAGCCGATGAACCCGGCGGCACCGGTCACGAGCAGTCTCATGGCCCCCAACCGTAGGGGACCCCGGTGGCAGGGTCGACAGGGCCGGGCTGGGGCCTGGCCAACCCTGGTTCAGCAAGAGGGCTGGGCGGGGGCACCTTTGGGCTGGGGCACACCGGTGGCCGCCTGGGCTGGGGCCGTTGTAGCGGTGGCTCCGGTGGAGGGTGACGTCGACGGCTTGTCACGTAGGCCGGCGTAGTTGGTGCCGACGGTGAGGGTGAGGTCGACGGTGCGCAGGGTGTTGTCGGCGCTGAGGGTGGCCCCCGAGGGCAGGTACGACGCCAGGAGGTCGGCCTTGGCCTTCTGTCCCGACGCGTAGCGGATGGTGGTACGGGCGTAGCCGAAATTGTCGGCGTCGCCCCGGTCGGCCACGTTGAAGCCCACTCGCTGCACGTCGGCCCCCGCCTTGGCCGCGGCGCCCTCCGAACCATTGCCGTTCAGCACCCGCACCCGCACGTCGGCGGGTTTGACCTGGCCCGGGGACGGGGCGGCGATGCCGTTCAGCCGGTCTATGTAGGCCTGCGCCTGGTCGCGGTTGAGGCGCAGAACGTCGGCACCCGCGATGGTGACGGGCGCCGTGGGTAGGGTGAGCATGTCGACGGTGTCGGGGTTGAGCGACTTGAACTTCCGCGCCACCTTGACCAGGTCGGGGGTCGACATGGCCGAGTCGAGGGTGACGTCTTTGGCGCCGATGCCCACCAGGCGGTTGAGGGTGAGGGGGTTGCCGATGCCCGAGGCCACCGCCTTCTTCATCATGCGGCGGACGAAGTCCTGCTGGCGCTGGATGCGCCCGAGGTCGGAGGTGGGGTCGTCACGCCAGCGCCCCGACTCGAAGTACTGGTAATGGCGGCTGCGCACCCAGGCCAGGGCCTGGTCGCCGTTGAAGCTGATACAGCCCGGGTTCTTGATGTCGAGGCCGCTGAGGGCGTCGCGGGCGGGGGCGGGCACGTAGATCTTGACCCCTCCCACCGTGTTGACGATGTCGCGGAAGCCGACGAAGTCGACCTCCATGTAGTGGTTGATGGAGATGCCGAGGTTGTCCTTGATGGTCTGGACGAGGGCCTGGGGCCCCCCGGCGGCGAAGGAGGCGTTGATGCGGTCCGAGCGGCTGCTGCCGGCGAAGCGGACGTAGAGGTCGCGGGGGATCGACAGGATCGCCGCCTTCTGGGTCTTGGTGTCGACGTGCAGCACCATGATGGTGTCGCTGCGCTGGCCGCTCACCAGGTTCTTGCCGGCCTGATCGGCCAGGTCGCCGGTGAGGTTGGCCCGGCTGTCGGAGCCGACGAGGAGGACGTTCATTACCGCCCCCTTGTCGCCGGCCAGGTTGGAGAGCGAGACGCGGTGGATCTGATCCAGGCGCCAGCGGAAGTAGGCATAGCCACCCACCGCCCCCACCACCGCCACCGTGAGGAACACGCAGGTGCCGATCACCAGCCGGCGGGGCCAGCGACGGCCGGCCTGACGGACGGGCCGGCGCGTTGGTTCACCTTGTTCGAAGTCGGGCCGGCGACGGGCCGCCGCCCTCGTTGCCCCACGGGAGGCTGCCACGCACGGAAGGCTAACCGGGAACCGAGGCCGAGCTCCGGTCACCCCATGGCGAGGGGCCGTCGAGATGGACGACGTCGCCGGCCGTCACGCGTGTCTCGGTCCCCGCCGAGGAGACCAGCAGGCTGGCGTCTTCGTCGACTCCTGTGGCCACACCCTCCAGGACCTGGCCCCCAGGCAGGTCGACCCGGACCGGCCGTCCCAAGGTGACGCAGCGGCACCGGTAGTCCTCGAGCAACGCCTTGGTGCCACCGGTCGCGAGGTCGGTCCAGCGCCTCTCGAGGCGGGACAGGTAGGCGTCGAGCAACGTACGGCGATCGACCGGCCGCCCGGCCACGGCCTCGGCGGTGACGGCCCGACCAGCCAGCTCATCGGGCAGCGGCCCGCCGGCCCCGGAGGCAAGACCCGGGCCGGTCCACGCCACGTTTAGACCCAGCCCGACCACGACGGCGGGGCCGACGCGGCGCGGGTCCATCACCAGCTCGGCCAGGAGGCCGGCCAGCTTGCGCCCCCTCACCACCAAGTCGTTGGGCCACTTCAGGTCTGGAACGAACCCAGCGGCGTCGCCACAGGCGTCGGCCGCGGCCAGGGCGCAGGCGACCATGACCAGATCCGATTGGGCGACGTCGGGCCGAGGTCGCAGCACCACGCTGGCCAGTAGCGACGACCCAGGCTGCGCATGCCACGAGCGCCCCCGGCGCCCCCTGCCCGCGGTCTGGTGGTCGGCCACCACCACCAGCCCCTCGGCCGCTCCTTCCCGGGCCAGGTCGGCCGCCACTCGATTGGTGGAGTCGACCTGGCGGAAATGGCGCACGTCACCGAACAAGCACGTAGCGGGGCTGCGCTCCTGCATCCCTGCCACCATAGGGCGGTGTTCGAAAAGGTCCTCGTGGCCAACCGAGGCGAGATCGCGGTGCGGGTCATGCGCACGTGCGCCGAGCTGGGCATCAAGACGGTGGCGGTGTACTCGGACCTCGATCGTCACGCCTTGCACGTGCGGCTCGCCGACGAGGCTTGGTCGCTGGGTGGGCGCACCGCGGCTGAGAGCTACCTGAACACCGAGGCCGTGCTCGACGTGGCCCGGCGCAGCGGGGCCGACGCTCTCCATCCCGGCTACGGGTTCTTCTCCGAGAACCCCGACTTCGCCCGGGCCGTCAATGCCACCGGCGTGGTTTTCGTAGGACCGCCGCCCGAGGCCATGGCGCTCATGGGCGACAAGATCTCCTCGCGCCAGGCCGCCTTGGGGGCGGGTGTGGCGGTGGTGCCCGGTACATCCTCGCCCACCGAGTCGGTCGACGAGGTGGTCGCCTTCGGTACCGAGCACGGCTGGCCGGTGGCCATCAAGGCGGCCTACGGCGGCGGAGGCCGGGGTATGCGGGTGGTCTCGGGTCCCGACGAGGCGGGGGCATCCCTGGAGGCGGCTCGCCGCGAGGGACATGCCTACTTCGGGCGTTCCGAGGTCTATCTGGAGCGCTACCTGGCCTGGCCCCGCCATCTCGAGATGCAGGTGTTCGCCGACAGCTCGGCAAACGCGGTCTGGCTGGGCGAGCGCGACTGCTCGTGCCAGCGCCGTCACCAGAAGCTGGTGGAGGAGACGCCGTCACCGGGTCTGCCCGACGCCGACCGCCAGGCCTTGGGCGAGGCCGCCCTACGGGTGGTGCGGGCGTGCGGCTACGTCAACGCCGGCACCGTGGAGTTCCTGTACGAGCACGGCGAGTCGTACTTCTTGGAGATGAACACCAGGCTCCAGGTGGAGCACACCGTCACCGAGATGGTGTGCAGTCTCGACCTGGTGGCCGAACAGCTCCGGGTGGCGGCGGGCGAGCCGCTGTCGTTCACCCAACAGTCGGTGTCGCGCCGGGGCCATGCCATGGAGTGCCGGGTGAACGCCGAGGACCCCGCCGGGGGCTTGTTCCTACCCTCGCCGGGAGCCATCACCCGCCTGGCCCTGCCCGGCGGTTACGGCGTGCGCGTCGATGCCGGGTATGGCACCGGTGATGCGGTCAGCCAGCACTACGACAACCTGGTGGCCAAGATCGTCGCTTGGGGCCACGATCGCGAGGAGGCCCGCCGACGGCTGGTGCGGGCCTTGGGCGAGACGGTCGTGGAAGGGGTGGCCACCAACCTCGCCGCCCACCTGGCCATCCTCGAGCACCCCGACTTCGTGGCCGGCGCCCATTCCACCCGATGGGTGGAGGAGCGGCTCGACCTGTCGAGCGTTGTCTCGTCTGCCTCGGGGCAGGGGCCGCCGCCCACCGGTGCCGAGTCAGCCCGGCGTGATCTCGATGTGGAGGTGGACGGTCGGCGGTACCGGGTGCGGGTTTGGGGCCAGGAGGGCGCACCGGGGCCGGGCCTTGCCCGCGCCCCCGCGTCCCGGAGCCGCCGCCACGGGCCCGCACCCGGCGCCGGTGCTCCAGCCGGACGGGTGGTCGTACCCATGCAGGGCACCATCGTGGAAGTGCTGGTGGAAGTGGGCGACGCGGTGCAGGTCGGCCAGGCCGTCTGTGTGCTCGAGGCCATGAAGATGGAGAACCTGGTGAACGCCGACCGGGCCGGCACGGTGGCCGAGGTGCGCGTCGCTCCTGGCGACACCGTGGGCGCTGGCGACGTGGTCGTCGTGGTCGACCCCTGACCGTCTCGAGCGCATCAGTACATTGGCCTCCTCGCCCTTGTACTATCGTACTTGGGCACTTACCGGTCATCCGCCGAGGCGAGCGGCGACGAACGAAGACCGAGTGCGAGGACCGCGTTGGTCCGACCCGGACGAACGACAAGCCGCGTTCGCATGAGAACAACAGGAAGAGAAGGTCAGCATGAGAGCATCCCGCAGGTTCCGCCGGCCCGCGCTGGTGGCGGTTGCCGCCGCTTCGGCCTTGACCCTGGCAGCGTGTGGTTCGTCGTCCAAGAGCTCGTCGAGCACCAACACCACCTCGGGTGGGTCGACCTCCAAGAAGGCAGCGGGGCCGTCGGCAGAGTTCCTCAGCCTCAAGGGCGTCAGCACCGCCGTCGACCTCGACGCCGGCACCATGAAGGTCCTCGCCGACAACAAGGTGGTTCCGAGCGCGGTGAGCCCCGCCACCATCGCCACCGCCAACGGGGTCACCACGGCCACGTTCCCCATTACGCAGGGCTATGTGTCGGTCTACCCCAACACTGTGCCCGA
Organism: Acidimicrobiales bacterium; assembly: GCA_051005135.1. GTDB lineage: Bacteria > Actinomycetota > Acidimicrobiia > Acidimicrobiales > AC-14 > DATAQC01. The sequence continues at coordinate 897 of JBPCJQ010000108.1, read as the reverse complement.
CTACATCCGCGGCACCTTCAGCCACAAGGGTGGCTTGAAATTCACCGCCGGCGGCAAGTCGCTCTCGCTGACAGACTTCGTCGTCAACCCGGGTGACTCCACCCTCACCGCCACCACCACCGGCGGGCCGGCCGCCCCCGTGCTCGACCTCGACGGCAGCAACGTGAAGATCTCCACCGATTCGTCGGGCAACACCAAGCTCGACGGCACCGTGGCCAAGCTTTCCCAGGTCGGTGCCGACGCCCTCAACAAGTACTTCGGCGTCTCCATTTTCAAGCAGGGCATCGTGCTCGGTGTGGTGCACATAACCGCCACCGGCACACCGGGGCCCAAGGGCACGCCCTCGTCTGAGTTCCTCAACCTGAAGAGCGGACCCGGGCTCAACACGACTGTCGACCTCGACGCCGCCACCTTGAAGGTCCTCTCCGACAACAAGGTCGTTCCCAGCGCGGTCAGCCCCGCCACCGTCACCACCGCCAACGGCGTGACCACGGCGTCGTTCCCCATCACCGAGGGCTACGTCGGCGTCTACCCGGCCACCGACCCTAACTACATCAGGGGCACGTTCAGCCACGACGGTGGGCTCAAGTTCACCGCTGGCGGCAAGTCGCTGGAGCTGACCGACTTCATCGTCAACCCCGGTGACTCCACCCTGAGCGCCACCGTCACCGGCGGCAGTGTGGCCCAGGTGCTCGACCTCGACGGCGCCAACGTCAAGGTCTCCCAGGACGCGTCGGGCAACACCAAGCTCGACGGAACCGTGGCCAAGCTGTCCCAGGTCGGCGCCGACGCCCTCAACAAGTACTTCGGCGTCTCCATCTTCAAGCAGGGCATCGTGCTCGGCGTGGTCCACATCACCGCCAACGGCACGCCTGCTCCCAAGTAGGTCGTCAGGCC
>JBPCJQ010000107.1:0-46109 GCA_051005135.1 Acidimicrobiales bacterium | reverse complement strand
CCCCCCCCCCCCCCCCCCCCCCCCCCCCCCCCCCCCCCCCCCCCCCCCCCCCCCCCCCCCCCCCCCCCCCCCCCCCCCCCCCTCCCCCCCCCCCCCCCCCCCCCCCCCCCCCCCACTGCGCCAACCCTTCCCGACACCGCGGTCGAGGCCCGCTTGGCCGCCTTCGGGTTCACCGATGCCGATCGGACCCGCCAGGCCCTGGCGGAGCTCACGAGGGGGCTCACTCGAACGTCGCGCCTCATGCAACAGCTCCTGCCGCTGCTGCTCGGTTGGCTGTCGGAATCGCCCGACCCCGACCTCGGCCTGCTCGGCCTCAGGCTGCTCACCAGCGGCGAGCACCGTGCCGGAGAGCTTGCCATCGCCTTCCGGGAATCACCCGAGGCCGCCCGTCGCTTGTGCATGCTGGCGGGCACCAGCCGTCGCCTCATCGAGACCCTCGAGCACCACCCCGACCTCATCCCCTCCCTGGGGGAACCCGACGGCCTCGTGCCCAGGAGGCCAGCCGAGCTGCTGGAAGGGGCGGCCGCAGCCCTGGCATGGCGCCCCGACGCCGCCGAGCGCCAGAGGGGACTGGAGCGGTTCCGACGGCGGGAGGAGCTACGGGTGGCGGCGAGCGACGTTCTCGAGCTGACGTCGCCGGGCGACGACCCCGTGGTTGCAACAGGAGCTCGCCTCACGGCCTTGGCCGAGACCTGCCTGCGAGCTGCCCTCGAAGCCCTCCACCCGACTTTGCCCTTCACCGTGATCGCAATGGGTCGCTTCGGAGGGGCCGAGCTGTCGTATGCCAGCGACCTCGACGTGCTGTTCGTCTACGACGGTTCCACCCCCGCCGACATGGCCGCGGCCGAGCGCATCGCTCTGGGGCTGCTCGGCCTTGTCGCCGGTTCCAGCCCAGCCAGCCGGGTCTACCGGATTGACATGGGCTTGCGGCCTGAGGGCAAGGATGGGCCGCCGGCCCGCAGCCTCGATGGCTACCGGGTCTACTACGAGCGCTGGGCCCAGGTCTGGGAGCGCCAGGCCCTGCTGCGCGCCCGGCCGGTAGCGGGCGACGCCGAGCTGGGCGGGCGCTTTTGCGACCTGGTCGCCGCCCATGTGTGGCGCACGCCCTTCTCCGAGGCCGACGCCCGGCAGATCCGCCGCATGAAAGCTCGCATGGAGCGCGAGCGCATCCCCCGCGGCGAAGACCCCCAGTTCCACCTCAAGTTGGGTCGAGGCTCCCTGTCCGACATCGAGTTCACCGCTCAGCTCCTCCAGCTCCGCAATGGCGTGGCCGGGGTGGGCACCATGGAGGCACTCGACAAGTTGACAGCCGCCGGGGCGTTGGCGCCCGAGGACCACCGGGTATTGGGCGAGGCCTACCGATACTGCGAACGTACCCGCAACCGATGGTTCCTCGTCAAGGGCGCGCCCGACGACTCCCTGCCCGGGACGTCGGAGAACCTGGCTCGCCTGGCCCGGTCGCTCGGCACTACGCCCCAAGAGCTGCGTGACGATTACCGCCGGGTCGCCCGCCGGGCCCGCCTGGTAGTCGAGCGCATCTTCTACGGCAAGGAGTGAACCGTTCGCCCCGAGTCCGTTTGACGTCTAATGATTTGTATACTAATAATATGTAGGCTATGGAAGACGAGCGACTGGGCCGGGCCTTGGCCCTGACCGCAAAGGTGATGCGTGAGCGGTTCGACCAGCAGCTGGCCGCTGTCGGCTCCTCACTCGTCTCGTGGCTCATCCTGCGGATCACGGCGGGCCATCCCGGTGTGAGCCAGCGCCAGATAGCGGCGTTCCTCGGGATCGAGGCACCCACCCTCACTCGGCACCTCGATCGTCTTTGTGGCGACGGCCTCGTGCAGCGCGCTCCCCATCCCACCGACCGCCGCGCCATGACCGTTGAGCTCACCGCCGCCGGCAAGGAGCACCTCCAACGGGTCACCGCTTACGCCGATCGCCTCGACGCCGAGCTCAAAGACCTGCTCTCCGAGCGCGAGCTGCGTACCACCCTGCGGGTGCTCAACCGCCTGCACGACCATTACACGAAGGATGCCGATGCCCACCACCCAGGTCAATAACGAGCCCGTCGCGGCACAGCGCCCGTCTGCTGGCGACGAGGTCATCGTCACCGTCGACCTCACCAAGGTCTACCCGGACACCGACTTCAAGGCCGTCGACGCCCTCAACCTCTCGGTGCATGCAGGCGAGATCTTTGGTTTGCTCGGGCCCAACGGCGCGGGCAAGACCACAACCGGCGGCATGCTCACGACCCGAGTCATCCCGTCGGCCGGGGAGGCCTACGTGGGGGGCGTCGACGTGATCGCCCACCCGGCCGTAGCCAAACAGCGAATCGGGGTGGTTCCCCAGCAGAACACCCTCGACCGGGCCCTCACCGTGTGGGAGAACCTCTTCTACCACGGCCGCTTCTTCGGCATGTCGACGAAGGATTGCCGCCTAGCGGCCGACGAGCTGTTGGAGAAGTTCCATCTGTCGAAGTGGGCCAAAGCGGGCGTCTACGCCCTGTCGGGGGGGATGGCCCAGCGACTGATGGTGGCCCGTGCCATCCTTCACAAGCCCGACATCCTCTTTCTCGACGAGCCCACCGCCGGCCTCGACCCCCAGAGCCGCATCGCTCTTTGGGACATCCTGGGAGAGCTGCACAGGGAGGGCCAGACCATCCTGCTCACCACCCATTACATGGAGGAGGCCGATCAGCTCTGCGACCGGCTGGCCATCATGGACCACGGTTGCATCCTCGCTCTCGACACTCCTGCGGGGCTGAAGGCGTCGGTGGGCGCGGACAGCATCGTCACCGTTCAGGCCGACGGCGACCTTCAGGCCCTGGCCGACCTGCTGGTACGCGACGTCGAGGGGATCACCGGGGCCAAGTTGGCCGACGGTCGCGTCCGAGCCCACGTGCGAGGGGCCTCCAGTGTGCTGCCCCCGATCGTCATGGCCGCCGAGCGTGGCGGTTTCTCGGTGCTCGACCTCTCGGTCACCGAGCCCACCCTCGAGACCGTGTTCATCAACCTCACCGGCAAGGAGCTCAGAGACTGATGACCGCCACTGCGCCTCCCATCCCCGTCCCGTCGACCTACCAGGGCGCCCGGCGGGGTCGCTCTGCAACTGAAGCCAGCCGTTCCGCCTTCACCGCGCTGCTCCAACGCGACCTGGCCGTCCTGCGCAAGAACCTGGGTGAGTTCGTGGGCCGCACGCTCGTCCAGCCCTTCCTACTTGTGTTCGTGTTCCTCTACGTGTTCCCCAAGATCGGCCAGGGGATCGGAAGCGGCGGGGGAGCCGCCGGCCAGTCGCAGTTCGCCACCGTCCTGGTGGCCGGCGTGGTCGGCCTGTCCATTTTCTTCCAGGGCGTGCAGGCGGTGGCGCTGGTGCTGGCGACGGAGTTCGGCTACACGCGTGAGATCGAAGACCGTGTGCTGGCGCCCATGCCGGTTTGGCTGGTGGCGGTGGGCAAGGTGACGTCGGCCGCAGTGCAGGGCGTGATAGCGGCTGCCATCGTCTTCCCCATCGCCGCCGTAGTGCATGCCCGGGGGGTGTCCGCCCACCTCACCGTGCACTGGTTGATCCTGCTGACGCTCGCGCCCATCGCCTGCATCATGTGCTCCAGCATCGGCCTGACGCTCGGCACCCGGGTGGAGCCCCGCAACATCGGGGCCATGTTCGGTTTCATCATCCTACCGGTCACGTTCCTGGGAGGCACCTACTACCCCTGGCAGTCGTTGAGCCACGTCACCGTCGGCGGCTTCGCCTGGCTGCAGACCCTGGTGTGCCTGAACCCGCTCATCTACGTGACCGAGGGTTTCCGAGCCGCGCTCACCACCGAGGCCCACATGCACCTGTACGTGATCTACCCGGCGCTGCTGGGCTTCTCGGCTCTTTGGATGTATCTGGGGATCAAGGGCTTCCGGCGCCGGGTATTGGCGTAGGTCCCCGGGTCATGATCGGAGACCATCTCGACTCCCCTTCGGTCAGTTCCGTTCGGTGGGGGAAGCGCACCAAGACCAACTGTATCTCCAACGGACAAGATGGTGGCATGTGGGCCTACGCCCCCGGTCGGGTCAACCTCATCGGGGATCACACCGATTACACGGGCGGCTACGTGATGCCTGCGGCCGTCGACCGCGGGACGATCGTTCAGCTCGACGGCGGCGGTGACTGGGTGGAGCTGCGCTCCGATGTCGAGCCCGAACCCGCCAGGGTTCCGCTCGACGTCGATGAACCCGCGTCGTTGCAGCCGGCATGGGCCCGCTACGTCGGAGGGGTCGTCGCCGTCATGCGCCCGCAGGCGGGGGGTCGGGGCACGGTGCGCACGACCTTGGCGGTGGGAGCCGGCCTCTCGTCGAGCTCGGCGCTCACCGTGGCCGTCGCCCTGGCCCTCGGGTTCCGGGGCACGCCGCTCGAGCTGGCCCTTGCCTGCCAGCGCGCCGAACAGATCGGGTCGGGCGTGCCCGGTGGCGTGATGGACCAGCTCGTGTCGGCGGGGGGAAAGGCCGGCCACGCGCTGCTGATCGACTGCTCGTCGTACCGCGTCACGCCGGTGGGCCTGCCCGACGGAGTCGACCTGGTGGTGGCTCACTCCGGCCAGACGCGCATCCTCGCCGGCTCCGCCTACGCTGAGCGTCGGGCGCAGTGCGAGGAGGTGGCGCGGCTGATCGGTCCCCTGCGGCAGGCATCGCCGGCCGACGTGACCCGACTACCTGACGGTGTCCTGCGCCGCCGGGCCCGGCACGTGGTGAGCGAGAACGCCCGGGTGCTGGCCTTCGCCGACGCCATCACGGGCCGCGACTTCCGTGCCGCCGGCCGCCTCATGGTGGAGAGCCATCGCAGCCTGAGGGACGATTTCGAGGTGTCGACGGGGCCGCTCGATGAGCTGGTCGAGCGCTTGATGGCCAGCCCTGGCGTGTACGGCGCCCGCATGACCGGTGCCGGTTTCGGGGGGTGCGTCGTCGCCCTGGCCGATCGAGAGAGCCCGGTGGGAGGATGGCGGTTGCGGGCCGTCGACGGCGCCCGGGTGGAGGAGCGATGAGGACCCATACCGCGGTGCTGACATGCATGGACGCACGGCTGAACCCTTACGCCATCCTCGGCCTGTCCGAAGGCGACGCCCACGTGATCCGCAACGCCGGGGGCGTGGTCACCGACGACGCCATCCGTTCGCTCGTCATCTCCCAGCGCCTCCTGGGCACTACTGAGATCATCCTCGTGCACCACACTGAGTGCGGGATGCTCACGTTCACCGACGACGAGGTGAAGGCCCAGATCGAGGCGGACACGGGCATCCGCCCGCCCTTCGCCCTCGAGGCCTTCCCCGATGCCGATGCCGACGTCCGCCAGTCCATGGCCCGAATCAAGGCCAGCCCGTTCATCCCCCACCGCGACGCACTGCGGGGCTTCGTGTACGAGGTGGAGACCGGCCGGCTGCGCGAGGTAACTCAGATGAGCTGAGAGGTCACGCCAGCCGAGTGAGGTCGACGCTCACGGCCAGGGCGCCGGCCGGGCCACCGTGGAAGATGCCTTTGAGCGGCGACACGTCGGCATAGTCACGGGCCCGGCCCACCACCACATGACGTTCACCCACGGGCCGGCCGTTGGTGGGGTCGAGAGGTGTCCACTCGCCGAGCCAGGCCTCGACCCAGGCATGGCTCTGCCCGCTGACGGTCGTGCCCACGTCGGCGCCTGCGCTCGGGTGCAAGTAGCCGGACACGTAGCGGGCAGGGATGCCGGCCGACCGCAGCAGGGCCAGGCTCACATGGGCGAAGTCCTGGCATACACCACCGCCGTGCTCCAAGGCGTCGAGGGCGGTGGTCGACACCGTGGTCGCCCCCCGCTCGTAACGGAGCCGCTCCTGCACCCAGGCGATCACCGCGGCGCAGGCGTCGGCCGGGGTGGCAGAGGCACGCGACTCGAGGGCCGGGTTCTCGACGGCGGGGTCTTCTAAAGGGACGTAGGCGGTGGGCGCCAGCAGCTCGGCGAAACGGTCGTGCACCTTGGCGTCGTCGAGGACTTCCCACCCGATGGACGGCACGTGGCGGGGCGGCCCCGTCTCTACCACCGACGTTCCCGTGACCACGAGGGCAGTGTGGGGCCGGTGGATGTCGAAGGCGTAGACCAAGGTCCCCCAGTAGTCCCAGTAGCGGAAGCAAGTGACGGCCGGTTCCACCTCCACCTGAGCCTCGATCACCAACTGGTCGGGCGTCGACAGGGGCATGAGCCGGGCCTCGTTGTAGGACGACACCACCTCGTTCTCGTAGTCGAAGCCGGTGCGATGGCTGATCCGCAGCCGCCACGTCACGGCCCTACCACCGAGCTCTCCAAGCTCCACTCCCGGAAGGGGGCGCTGCCGAAGAAGCGCCGGCCGACGGTGGTTGCCGCCTCGGCGCAAGCGGTCTGCAGGGAGTGCAGGTGGCCGGGCAGGTCTTCCATCAGCTCGTCGAGGCGCAGGAACTCCAGGTTGGTTCGGGCCCGGCCCAGGCAGCGCCGGGCTTCGTCACCGAAGCCGGCCCGACCCGCCGACGGTTCCAGCTCGGCCAGGCACGACTCGGCCATCACCAAGGCGTGGAAGGCCGAGCGCGGGAACAGCCGGTCGAGCAGGAGGAACTCCACGACCAGGGCGGGGTCGACGGCACGCCGGTAGGTGCGCAAGAAGGCCTCGTAGGCCGAGCAACAGGCGAGGGTGGTGACCCAGTCGGCATCAGGGGACAAATCCCCGCAGCGGGCCAGCAGCAGGCGAGTCGTCATGTCGACGCGCTCCAGGCTGCGGCCCAGCACGTAGAACCGCCATCCGTCGTCGCGGCTCATGGTGGAGTCGGCCAGGCCGCCGACCACGGCCGCCCGATCGCGCACGTACTGGAAGAAGGCATGCGGGCCGAGGTGCCGGGCGCGGTCGACCTGGGCGGGCAGGGCGTTGTAGGTGGCGTTGAGGCACTCCCACATCTCTGCCGACAGCACCTCGCGGATCCCCCGGGCGCTCTGGCGGGCGGCCACCAGCGACGCCACGATCGACGAGCCTCCGCTGCGGTCGAAGGCCAACACCTCGCTCACCCGCCGGGCGTCGAGGTGGCCCTCCGGAAGGGCCACGCCCATGACACTCAGCAGGCCGCGGCACATCATGTCCTCGCCCACGCTGGGGTCCTCCAGAAGGTGCAGCACGTGGACGTCGAGGATGCGGGCAGTGTCCTCGGCCCGCTCCACGTAGCGGCCCAACCAGAACAGCGACTCGGCCATCCGGCTCAGCATGGCCCGCCCCTCGTTTGCTGCTGCTGCTGCTGCTGCTCCCGCCCGGCCGACACGCCGGGTCCAGGGTCGGGACGGCCCGACGACAACGCCTCGGCGGTTGCCACCACCCTGGCTGATGCCGCGGGGGCGCTGGCGCGCCCGGTGGCCAGGACCCAGGTGTCCTTCGACCCTCCGCCCTGGCTGGAGTTCACCACCAGGCTGCCTTCGGGCAGCGCCACCCGAGTGAGTCCTCCAGGAACCACCCAGATTCCTTCGCCGTCGTTGACGGCGAAGGGGCGCAGGTCTATGTGGCGGGGCCGCAGCCGGTCGCCGATGTGGGTCGGCGCGGTCGAGAGGTTCACCAGCTCCTGGGCGATCCACTGGCGAGGGTCGGCCACGACCGCGGCCCGCAGTTGCTCGAGCTGGTCGTCGCTGGCCTGGGGCCCGATCACCAGCCCCCTGCCGCCTGAGCCGTCGACGGGCTTCACCACGAGCTGGTCGAGGCGACCGAGCACGTGGTCGAGCTGGTCGGGCTCGTCCAACCGGTAGGTCTCCACGTTGGGCAGCAGGGGTTCCTCGCCCAGGTAGTAGCGGATCATGTCAGGCACATAGGTGTAGACGAGCTTGTCGTCGGCTACCCCGTTGCCGACGGCGTTGGCGATGGTGACGTTGCCGGCACGAGCGGCGTTGAGGATGCCCGGGCAGCCGACGACCGAGTAGGGCCGGAAGTGCATGGGGTCGAGGAAGTCGTCGTCGACCCGACGGTAGACGACGTCGACCCGCTGCTCGCCGTCGGTGCTGCGCATGTAGACCATGTTCTGGCGGCACACCAAGTCGGTGCCCTCCACCAGCTCCACGCCCATATGGCGAGCCAGGAAGGTGTGCTCGAAGTAGGCGGAGTTGTAGACCCCGGGAGTGAGCACGACCACCGTGGGGTCGGCCACCCCGGTGGGGGCAGCGGCCCGCAGGGCTTCGAGGAGCCGGGCCGGATAGCCGTCGACGGGGCGCACCCGGTGGCTGGTGAACAGCTCGGGGAAGACATGGGCCATCGTGCGCCGGTTCTCGATCAGGTAGGAGATCCCTGATGGGGTGCGCAGGTTGTCCTCGATCACGCAGAACCGGCCGTCGGCGCCTCGGGCCAGGTCGATGCCAGCCACGTGCACCCGCACGCCGTTGGGCGGCTCCACCCCGGCGGACGGGCGGTGGAAGTGGGCCGATGTGGTGACCACGGCCCGGGGCACGACGCCGTCGCCGAGGATGTTGCCAGCGCCGTACACGTCGCCGAGGAAGGCCTCGAGGGCCCGGACCCGCTGTGCCACCCCGGACTCGATCGTGGCCCACTCCGACGCCGACAGCACCCGGGGCACGAGGTCGAGCGGGAAGGGCCGTTCTTCACCGGAGAACGAGAAAGTGATCCCCTGGTCCCTCAGGCTGCGGTCACGGCTGGTACAGCGGCTGGCGAAGTCGTCGGCCGACAGGGTGCGCAGGACGTCGAACAGGGCTTGGTACGGGGGGCGGACCTGGCCGGGACCGTCGAGCATCTCGTCCCAACCGGGGCCGGCCCGCGTGGCCCGAACGCCGTCGCCGAACCCTGAGCCGTCGTAGTCGTCGAGCAGGTCACCCACCCCCAAAGGTTGGCCGACCGGTGTTTCCAGGAGGTTTCGACGACGAGAAAGTTCTTCTGGTCTCAGGTCACGTAGGAGACGATCGTCATCATCCCTGTCTCCTGGTGGTACAGGTTGTGGCAGTGCAGCAGCCACTGGCCGGGGTTGTCGCCGATGAAGTCTACGGTGACCTGCTCCATGGGGCGGACGATGACGGTGTCCTTGCGAGGGCCGATGGCGCCATTGGGGCCAGCAACCTGGAAGGTGTGGCCGTGGAGGTGCATGGGGTGGAACATGGGGGTCCGGTTCTCGAACACCAGGCGCACCCGCTGTCCTTGGCGCACGTCGAGGGGAACCCGCTTGTCGAAGGTACGACCGTTGATCCGCCAGCGGAAGCGGTCCATGTCGGTGGTGAGGGTGACTTGGTGGACGCGGTCGGGGGCCTTGGACGGCAGGGTGACGGCGGCGGTGGCCATCAGGTCGCCGACTGCCAGGACCTTGCCGTCGAGCTCGGCCGGATGCACGTCGGGCGGCGGTGGCTGGCCGGGGCCCGATCGGACCAGCCCCAGGGCCTGGGCGCCCTTGCCCTCGGCCATGGCCACGAGCGGGAACACGCCGTCGCCGGCCACGGTGACCGACACGTCGTAGCGCTCGGCCATGCCGACGAGCACGGCGTCGCCGGTGACCGGCTCCACGGGGAAGCCGTCGGTGTGGGTGACGGTGAGGCGGTGGCCGCCGAGAGCGACACGAAAGGCGGTCTCGGCTCCGGCGTTGATGAGGCGGATCCGCAAACGCTGGCCGGCCTTGGCGTCGAATACGGCGGGGTTGGCGGGAGGTCGACCATTGAGGAAGTAGAGGGGGTAGATAACGTCGCCGGAGTCTCCTCCGAGCAGCGGGCTCGACTTTCCCATCTGCATGCCGGCCATGTCCATGCCGGCCATGCTGGCCATGCCCGGCGACGACGACAGGCGCTTGAGGATGGCGTCGGGCGCTTCACCTACCCCGTCGGTCCAGTCGTCGAGCATCACCACCCACTCGCCGTCGTAGCGCTCGGTGTCGGAGGGGTCGTCGATGATGAAGGGGGCGTAGAGCCCCCGATCGAGCTGGGTGCCGCTGTGGGGGTGGAACCAGAAGGTGCCGCTCTCGGGCACGGTGAACTCGTAGGTGAAGGTGGCGCCCGGCGCGATGTCTTTTTGGGTGGTGCCGGGAACACCGTCCATGTCGTTGCGTATGGCCAGGCCGTGCCAGTGGATGGAGGTGGGCTCAGGGAGCTGGTTGGTGAGCCAAGCCCGGAGGACGTCACCCTTGGTGAGCCTGATCTCGGGTCCGGGCACCGTGCCGTTGTAGCCCCAGGTGGTCACCGACCCGCGGCCGGTGTCGAGGCTGACCGTGCCTGCCGTGAGCGACACCTCCCTCACCGGCGCCTGAGGATTGCGGCGCCTGCGTTCGGCGGCGGCCACCGCGGCATCGCCCGCTTTGATCGCCGCCGGCGACTTGGCACAGGCGCTCAGGGCGGCGGTGGCCGCGCCGGAGAAGACCAGGAACTCGCGGCGAGACATCGGCGGCATGACAGGTCTCAGACTACGACACCGAGTAGCTCGCGGTGCTCCGCGCGCCGTAGGGTCGGCGACGATGAACCAGCTGCGCCGCCTGGCGATGGGTGAGCTCGAGGCTGCGGTCATGGGGGTGCTTTGGGATACCGGCCACTGGCAGACGGCGGGCGAGGTGCACGACCGGATCTCGCCGGTGCACCCGGTGGCCTATACCACGGTGATGACGATCCTCGTGCGCCTCTGGCAGAAGGGCCGCCTGGAGCGGCGCCGGAGCGGCAGGGCCTTCTCCTACCAGCCCGTGATGACGCGTGACGAGGACGCCGCCCGCCGGATGGGTGAGGTCCTGGCCGGCCTGGCTGATCGCAGCGGGGTTCTCAACCATTTCGTCGAGACCCTTCCCGACCACGACCGGGCCGAGCTCCGGCGCCTGCTTTCGGCCAGGAGACGACCCCGGTGATTCTGGTGGTGATGCTCGGAGGGGCGGGTCTGCTGGCACTGCCTGGCCGGGCCCGGCGGTGGGGGCGGCACCTGCCTCCTCAGGACTGGTCGCGCCTGGCGGCGCTGTCCCTAGTGCTCGGAGGCCTGGCACTGGAGGCGGCCCTGGCGATCACTGCCCTCCCGGCGGTCCTCGGCGCCGCCCACGGCTCAGCGCTGGCCGCGGCCTGCTCGCGGGCGCTCGGCCCGCTGGCTCCCCGGGGCGGGCCTGTGGTGGGCTGGACAGCTACCGGCCTCCTCGCGTGGACCCTCGTCGCCCGGCGGCGGGCCTGGAACGGCGCCCGCCGATCAGAGCACCTCGGCCGGATAGAACCCTGGTTGGGCCGGCATCGTCGCTTCGACGGATGGGAGCTGGTGATCCTGCCCTCGGATCGGATGTTCGCGCTCAGCGTCGCGGGCCGGCCCGCACAGGTGGTCATCTCCCAGGGGCTGGCCGACACCCTGCCTCCCAGCCATCTCGACGCCGTGGTGGCCCACGAGCGTTCACACCTCGACCACCACCACGACCGGTACTTGCGGCTGGCGGCCGTCGTCAGCCGAGCCTTTTCCCTGTCGCCCGGCACCGGGGCCAGCTCGGTGGCCCTGCGAGCTGGCCTTGAACGCTGGTCCGACGAGGACGCCGCGGCCGCCGGCGACCGCCGATGCGTCGGGCAGGCGCTCATCGACGTCTGCTACGCCCAGGTCTCCGAGGACCTTGCTGCCTTCGGTGCGGCGGCCACGACCCTGGAGCGCATCCAGGCCCTGGAGGCGCCGCCGCCCACCAGGTCACTGCGCCCCGCCCTTGCGGTCTGCCTGCCGATGGTGGGTCTGGTAGTGGCTTCCTTGGGCGCGCTGGCCACCCAGGGTGCCCAGCTCGGGCCGCTCGCCGTGCTGCTGAGCCGCTGCATGCCAGCATGAGCACTGTGGCGCTGCCTGTTCTGGCTGTGCTGGCCGGGCTGGTTTCCATCACCAGCCCGTGCTGTCTTCCCCTCATCCCGAGCTACGTGTCCTACGTCTCGTCGTTGCCGGTGGGTGAGCTCCCGCAGGCTGATGCCCGGCGGCTGGCACTGCAGTCGTCGTTGCTGTTCGTCGCCGGCTTCACCATCGTCTTCACCATCCTCGGGCTCACCGCGTCTGTTGTGGGCACCGCGTTGCTGCGCAACCTGCCGGCGATCACCCGGGTGGCGGGGGTGTTCATCCTGGCCATGGGCCTGGCCGCCCTCGGGGTCATCCCCCGGGGATGGCTGCAACGAGAGCTGCGCCTCGATCCCCACCGGCTGCCCAGGGGAAGGCTCGGCGCCCTGCCGCTAGGCATGGCTTTCGCCGCCGGGTGGACGCCGTGCATCGGCCCCGTGCTGGCCGCCATCCTCGCGCTGGCGGCGTCATCGGGCTCGGCGCTGGGCGGAGGAGCTCTCCTGGCCCTGTACTCCATGGGGCTGGGGGTGCCGTTCGTGGCCATCGCCGTCGGCTACCAACGCCTCGGCCGCTCCCTCGGCTGGTTGCGCCGCCATGGCCGGGCCATCGAGCGCGCCGGTGGCGTGCTGCTGGTGGTGGTCGGGTTGGGATACGTCAGTGGCCAATGGGTGGCGCTCTTCCGCCCTCTCCAGCGCTGGTTCGCAGGATTGGGCTGGCCCCCGATCTGAGCAGTGGGCGATTGACAGCTATTGCGGCCTGGTTGCATCTAGGGTGGTAGGGGTTCGCTGACCGGGGAGGGCACTGCATGTCGAATGTGCTGGGAGAGGTTGGTGCCAACAAGGCATTCCATGTCGGCCTGGTGCTCACCACCTTCGGGTTCGGGTTCCGCCACGGCATCGACTGGGACCACATCGCCGCTCTCACCGACATCACCAGCTCGCAGGACGACAGCCGGCGCTCGATGTTCTTCGCCACCCTTTATGCCCTGGGCCACGCCTTGGTGGTGTTCGCCCTGGGCTTCGCTGCCATCGTGGCCGCGGCCCAGCTGCCCGCCTCGGTGGACACGGTGATGGAGCGCCTGGTGGGCACAACGCTCATCGTGCTGGGCGTATACGTCTTCTACGCCCTGGCCAAGCACGGAAGAGACTTCCGCATGCGAAGCCGGTGGATGCTCGTGTTCTCGGGTGTGAGGCGTGGCGTGAACTGGGCTCGTTCCCGACGGTCAGGGTTCGAACCGCTCGAGGTTGTCCACGATCATGTCCACTCGCCAGCCGAGGTCCACGACCACGACGAGGCAACCGTCTTTGCCGCGCCATCAGCCCACGTCGAGGCCCCCGCGCGCCACCGCCACCGCCACCGCCACGTGGTGCCCATGCCCGACGACCCTTTCGTCAACTACGGCAAGGCCACGGCGTTCGGGGTAGGGATGATCCACGGGGTCGGCGCGGAGACGCCCACCCAGGTCCTCATCTTCCTGGCCGCCGCGGGCGCAGGCGGCAGGGGGATCGGTCTCCTGCTGCTGGGTTGCTTCCTGGTGGGCCTGTTGAGCTCCAACACCCTGATCGCGGTGGCCGGCACCTTCGGGTTCCTCGGGGCGTCGCGCAACTTCAAGCTGTACGTCGCGGTGTCGGTGCTCACCGCCACCTTCAGTCTTGTCGTCGGCACCTTGTTCCTCTTCGGGCGGTCGACGTGGCTCCCGGCGATCTTCGGGGGTTAGCACCGGCCACCGTGGAGAGCATCGCCGCCCTGGTACGCGCCCGCGGCGGTCGCATGACCGCGCCCCGCCGGGCCCTGCTCAGCGCCCTGCTGTCCCCGCCCGCGCATCACACCGCCGAGCAGCTGCTCGGTGAGATCCGCGGCGCGCTCCCCAACGTGGACGAGTCCACCATCTACCGCAACCTCGGCCAGCTGGAGGAAATGGGCGTCGTGGCCCACGTGCATCTCAGCCACGGGCGCGCCGTCTACCACCTGGCAGGGGAAGACCATGCCCACATCGTCTGCACCGGTTGTGGCCTGGTCGAAGAGATCTCGGCCGGCAGCCTGGCAGCCGTCCGTGAGGCGGTCACCGCGTCGGGCACCAACTTCGCTCTTAGCTGGCAGCACTTCGCGTGGACCGGGCTGTGCGCCGGCTGCCGAGCAGCTCAGCGTCCGAGGTAGCTACGGGGGTTCTGGGCGGTGCCGTTGACCCGAATCTCGAAGTGCACATGGTTGCCGGTGGAGAACCCGGTGGAGCCCACGTAGCCGATCGTCTGGCCCTGGGAGACCTGCTGTCCCTGGGAGACGCCGAGGCGTGACTGGTGGGCGTAAGCGGTGGCGAAGCCACCACCGTGGTCGATGATCACGAAGAGGCCATAACCACCGTTCGAACCGGCGAACACCACCACACCGGCCTTCGACGCCGCGATCGGCGTGCCGGCGGGGTCGGCGATGTCGAGCCCAGGGTGGAAGCTGCCCCAGCGAGGGCCGAACTCGGATGTCACGGTGCCGTTGACAGGCCACATGAAGGCTCCGCCGGATGGTTTGGCGGCGGGAACCGCAGCCGGGACACCCGCGGCCGGGGCGGCAGCGGCTTGGGCGGCAGCGGCTTGGGCGGCAGCGGCCCGGGCTCGCAGGAGCGCCTCGATCTGACCCTGCTCGGCGGCCAGGGCCTGGCCCTCGCCCTGGAGGCCCTGGATGCGGGCCTGGAGCTGGTTGCGGGCATCTTGCTGAGTGGCCAGGTCGGCTTGGAGGGTGCTGGCCTGGCGGGCTTCGGCATCGGCGCGTGCTGCGGCGGCGCGGCGGGCCGCTTCCAGAGCGGCGGCTGCGCTGGCCTCGTCTTGGCGCGTGGCTCGTAGCTGGCCGACCGCGTCGACCGTCCGAGACTGCACCATCGAGAGCATCGCCTGGCGCTTCTCGGCCTCGTCGAACGAGCGGGAGGAGACGATGCCGAGGATGCCACCCTGGCCTCCGGGGTGGACGTAGGCATCGACCGATCGACGGGCGAGCACCTGGCGCGCCGCCGCTACCCGCTGTTCGGTCTCGGCCAGCTTCCTGGTTCCTTCTGCTACCTGGGCCTTGGCCGCGTCGCCGGCCTGGCGCGCCGCCGCCAACTTGGCGTCCTGGGCGGCCACTGCCTGGTCGAGGCGCGCTACCTCGGCCTCCACCCGGGCGTCGGAGGCCCGGGCCAGGTCGAGCTGGCTCTTGACCTGGTCCTGCTTGCGCCGGTTCTCGTCGCGCTTGTCGGTGGCATTGGCGGCGAGAGCGGGGGCGGCTGTCAGAAGTACCAGCGCGAGGGCGAGCAGGCAGGTTGTGAAGTTTGGAGCTCGCCGGATCGTCTACCCCCGTCGTTCCGCGAACGGGCGACTCTAGACAATTACACGAGGTCGTAGCAAGGCAGGTGGCCATCCTTCGGCGCTCACGGGCTACTACACTGTGCCGTAGTGAGCGTGGGGCATCCAAGACGGCCGGATCCTGGGAGCGCTGAGGTGTTCTGCAACCGCTGCGGTCGGCGCTCTTCGACCAGTGCCGTCTTCTGCCCCACCTGCGGCGCCGTCCTCGACCCCTCTGTTGGCCGGGGTGGGTAGGTCTCGTCGCCATCGCCCAAGTGTCGAGCTCCGGCGCAAGCGCGACCAGGAGTCGGCACGAGCCCGGGAAACCCAGGCGGCACAGGCCGCGGCTGCGGCCCGCGTGGCCTGGGAGCATCGGCGAAGGCGCAAGGCCATGGCGTGGGCGCTGTTCGCGGTGGCGCCCATCGTGGTGATCACCCACCTTCTCGAACATGTCGGCGTGCTCCAGCTCTACTCGGCCAGCCTCGAAGACCTCACCATCGGGTACCCAACTGCCTTCCTGCTCCTCATCGCCGGGGGGATCCTGTACCCCGCCGATTGAGGCCCGGCCGGCGCCGGGCGAGGCCGTAGGCGAGCGCAGTGGTGACCAGGAGCACCAGCCCGCCAACGACGACCGTTCGGCCCCGGCCCCCGCCCCGGGGCGCCCGGCCTGGCTGCGGGGGGGCGCTGCCTGCGGTTGTCGGCGGCGGCGTGGGCGGGGGGGGAGGGGGTGGCGTCGCCAGACGCGCGACCGTCAGCGACGATCCGGTGGGACCGTCGACGGGGAAGCACGCGACGACGGCATCGACCGTCGGTACCAGGCCCAGGGACTCGCCGATCTCGGAGAACTGAGAACTTGGCCCACCGCCGAGGCGAGTGCCTGCGTCCCAGTCAGGGCTCCGGTTGAAGAGCTGGTAGTCGACGGATCCGTTGGCAGGGCGGGCGACGAGCAACTGGAGCCTTCCCGCGGTGTCGTAGGCCACGGTGGGAAGCAACGCCGCCACTCCCGCCGTGGGCGAACCAAGGGCTACCCAGGTCCCCGATGCCGGAGCCTGGAACACCGCGACCTCGGGGCCGCTCGCAGTTTGCTTGTTCCACGCCGCCGACACCCGCCCGTCGCGGGCGACGGCAACCGACGGCACCGGAGCGATGACGCCGCCCACGCCGGCGAGGGTGAGGGGCACGTCGGGCCCTTCGTCGACGACGACAGGAGCAGTAAGGGTGGACCCGCCGTCGGGTGAGTTGACGGCCACCAGCCGTGCCCTGCCTCCTCCGTGCTCGCCGACAACTATCGCCAGCGAGCCGTTGGCGGCCACCGCCAGCGTGGCGCCGAAGGGGGCCATCAGGCCGCTGGAGGGGACGGGCCGAACGTCGCGCACCGAAGCGACGCCGTCTAGGCGGGCCAGCATGATGGTGGAGCGAGCCGGCATGGCGGCGCACTCAGCTTGGGGACCGGTCGATTCGGTCCATGTCACGAACGACGTGGTCGGGCCCGTGCCAGAGACGGCGACCTCGGGACGGTCCACGTAGGCGCCGTCCTCGCGGGCGTCGCGAACGACGAGGTAGGCGACGCCGGAGGGCTTGACGGTGGCCATGAAGACGGCACTGTCTGGTTGGCAGTGAGGAGCCCCCTGTCCCGACGCCCCTCCCACCACCAAGACGTTGCCGACCGAATCAAAGGCCAGGGCCGGGTCGTAGCTCTTGGCGAAGCCGCTGGGCAGGACGGTCACGGGGCCAGACCAGGTGGCGCCGCCGTCGTTGCTTGTCGTCACCACGATGCGAACGGGCCCGAGATAAGGATCTGCCGCGGCCGCCAGGTGGTTCGGGCGGGCCGGGTCTGTGGCGATGGTGGCCTCGGCCATGGCGCCGGGGGGCGCGGTGAGGGCAGTGGCCGTTGAGGGCCCGGCCGCCTGGGCGTGGCCAGCGATGGTGCCCCGGCCAAGCATCAAGGCGACCAGAGCTGCCGCCGCGATCGTCGGGAGGGCTAGCGGCCGGGCGGGGAGACGGCGGTGACCAGGCCGGCTTCGGCGGCGACGGCGCGGTACTCGACGAATCGGAAGCCTGCCGAGCGGATGGCGTCGACCCAGAACTCGGGCGGCGACGGCAGCTCGCTGCCCCTTCTCAGGCCGAAGCGCACCAGGTTCTTGGCGATCCTCCAGATTCCCCCCGGCCCCTTGCGCAGCAGGACCATCACCTTCTCGGCCAGGATCTGGCGATCGCGACTGGAGCCCCCGCGCCCGAACATCATGTCGGCTATGACCAGGCGTCCGCCCGGCTTCAACCATGCCTGGGCGCGTACGAGGAGGGCCGACTTGTCGGCATCGGTGAGGTGGTGGAGGGCGTAGTTGGACACTACGACGTCGACGCTGTGGGCCGGGAGGTCGAACCCAGCCAGGTCGGCCACGTGCACGTCGACATTGGTGATGTGGCGGGCCCGAGCGTCGGCCCGGAGGCGCTCGAGCATCCCCTCGGAGACGTCGACGGCCACCACTTCGGCCACTCGAGGCGCGATCTCCAGAGCGAGAAAGCCGCCCCCGGCGCCCAGGTCGACCACGCGCTCCGTGCCGGTGAGGCAGGCAGCCTCGGTGACCGCCGACCTGATGTCGTCGAAGATCGACGACTCGAACACGTGTTGGTGCCAAGTGGTGCCCCGACGGTCCCAGGTGGCACGCAGGACGCCGGCCCGGCCACCTTCGGCAGGAATACTACAGCTTGTCATTGAGACGACCCTAGCCCCAGGGAAGGAGCCGGGCCACGCGGAACGCTCCCAGGAAGGCTTCTGCAGCCATGCCGGCGGCGATCACTCCCACCGCGCTGGCTACCGCCGCGACCGAGGCCCACCGCCCGAGCACCGGCAGGGGAGCGGTGGTGGGCTCGAGGTACGACGGGGCCAGTACCCGGAGGTAGTAGGCGAGGGAGACGACAGTGTTGGCCACCGCCACGACCGCCAACCACGTGTAGCCGGCGTCGATGGCCGCGCCGAACAGGGCCAGCTTGGCCGGGAAGCCGGCGAGGGGCGGGATGCCAACGAACGACAGGAAGGCCACCAGGAGGGCGGCGGCCAGAAGCGGATGGGTGGCGCCCAGCCCCTGGTAGGAAGCGAGGTCAGCCCGGCCTCGCAGCTCCACCACCACCGCGAAGGCGGCCAGGTTGGCGAGCGAGTAGGCGACCAGGAAGAACAGAAGCGACGGCACGGCCAGGGAGGAACGGCCCAAGGCGACGATGGCCATGAGGCCGTAGCCCGACTGTGACACCGCCGACCAACCCAGGAGGCGGCGGACGTCGTCCTGCCAGAGGGCGGCGAGGTTGCCGAGGGTCATGGTGGCCGCGGCCATGACCGCGATCGCCGGCCGCCAGCCCACGCCGCCCTCGGGCAGCACGGCCACCAGGCGGGCAAGGGCCACGAGGGCGCCGACCTTGGGGGCCACGGTGACGAAGGCGGCCACCGGGGCAGGGGCGCCGTCGGCCACGTCGGGCATCCAGGCGTGGGCCGGCACCGCCCCCAGCTTCAGGGCCAGGCCCACCACCACCAGGCTTGCTCCCACCACCAGCCCGAGGGCGTCGGCGCGGGCCAGGCCGTCTCGCAGCCCCACGAACGTGGTGGTGCCGCCCAGGCCGAACAGGATCACCGCCCCGTAGAGCATGCCTCCGTTGGTGAGCGCCGACAGGAGGTAGTACTTGATGCCGGCCTCCGCAGAGCGGGCCGAGGCCCGGTGGTAGGCGGCGAGTACGTATCCCGTGGCCGACGACAGCAGCACCCCGAGCACGATCTCCATGAGGTCGGCGGCGCCCGCCAACACCACCGCACCCAGGGCGGAGAACAGGACCATGGCGTAGTACTCACCCTGGCGAGGATCGGGGGAGAACCATTCCAGCGAGGCCAGGATGGTCAGAGCGGTTACCGCCAGGACGATCAGCTTCGCCCACACCGCAGCGTCATCGGCAGCGTAGGTGTCGAAGAAGGTCAGGGCCTGGGAACCCCGGAGCATCGGCAGAGTTGTAGCGGCAGCCACCGCCAGCACGGCCAGCGCGGCCAATGCGCACCACGGCTGGGCCGAGCGCGGCGCGAAGAGGGCGTACACGAGCACCACCACCGCGCCGACCACCAGCACCAGCTCGGGGACGATGTCGCCAACCGGCATCGCCGATGCGTTCATCGGCCGATGAGGGCGGCGGCGCTGGCGTGGACGACATCGACCAGCCACGCCGGGGCGACGCCGAGCGCGATCACCAGGGCGAGCAGCGGGGCCAGTACCACGGCCTCGTTGGCGGAGAGGTCGGGCCAGTCGGCCCAGCGCGGCGGCAAAGGGCCGAAGAAGAGCTGCGCCAGCATACGCAGGAAAAGGGCGGCAGTGAGCACCAGCCCCAGCAGCCCGAGGGCGGCCAGCACCGGGTACACCGACACTGCCCCGGCGAAGACCTGGAACTCAGCCACGAAACCGACCAACCCGGGTAGGCCCAGGCTGGCGAAAGCACCCACCAACGTCGCCCCTGCCAGCATCGGGGCGCGCGACGCCAACCCCCCGTACTCGCCCATCTCGTATGTCTCCCCCCGCTGCCAGAACGACCCGGCCACGAGGAAAAGGGCACCGGTGATGAGGCCGTGAGCCACCATCTCCACCGTCGCACCGGTGAGGGCGATGGCCCGCGCCGACGCCTCCCGGGAGGCCAGGCCGCCAGCCGCGGCGACGCCCAGGATCACGTAGCCCATGTGGGTGACGCTGGTGTAGGCGATGAGGCGCTTGAGGTTGGTCTGGGCCAGGGCCACCAGGCTCCCGTACACGATGCTCACCACGGCAATCACTCCCAGCCATGGGGCGAACTGGCGGAACGTGTCGGGCAGCATCTGCAGCAGGATGCGCACGAAGCCGTAGGTGCCCATCTTGAGGAGCACGCCGGCCAGGATGGTCGACGCCGGCGCGGGGGCGTCGACGTGCGCGGGTGGGAGCCAGGTGTGAAACGGCACGACCGGCGTCTTGATGCCGAGCCCGACCGCCAAGGCGGCGAAGATCAGAGCCGCCTTGGCCCCGCCCCCGGCGAGGGGCTGCTGGGCGATGATGGCCACCATGTCGAACGTGCGGGGTGACGTCGACAGGTAGAGGCCGAGGATGCCCAGGAGCATCACGAGCGTGCCGGCCAGGGTGTACAGGAAGAACTTGAGGGCCGAGCGACGGGCATTGCCGTGGCCCCAGACCGCGATCAGGAAGTACATGCCGACGAGGCTGAGGTCGAAGAAGACGTAGAACAAGAAGAGATCGAGGGCCAGGAACAGGCCCAGGGAGACACACTCGAGGAAGAGGAAGGTGGCGTAGTAGTGGCGGGGCCGTCCCTTCACATCGACCGGGTAGGCGACCGACGCCACGAACAACAGGGCGGTGAGGGCGCCCAGGGGTAGCGAGATGCCGTCGACGCCGACCTTGTAGGTGACGCCGAGGGTGGGGATCCATCGGGCCGACTCCACCAGGTGGAATCCCGGGCCACCTGGGTAGCGCAGCCACGCCACGGCCATGAGCACCAGGGGAACGGCGGCGATGGCCACCGCCATGGCGCGCACCACAGCCTCCCGAACCCGGGCCAGCGACGCCACCACCAGTGCGCCAACGAGCGGGGCGAACACCGCGACGGTGAGCACTCAGCGTCTCCCCACGGCGGCCGCCACCACCACCACGACCAAGCCCACGGCGGCAATCACGAAGTAGTGGTGGGAGAGACCTGTCTGCAGGCGACGGCTCAGGCGCCCAGCCATGCCCACGCCCGACGCCATTCCCTCGACCGCCCCGTCGATGCCCCGCTCGTCGGCTGACCTCGAGCCCCGGGCGGCCGACAGCGCCCCGGCACCTACGCCCCACACCAGACCATCGACCCCGCGCTCGGCCCACCCGGCGAACGCATTCGAGACGGCGTCGGCGGCGGCCCCCACCACCCCGACGCCAGCGTCGATCACACGGTCGTCCACGGCGGCCAGCAAGCGAGCCAGCGCTAGCACGGGGTCGACCACCAGGGTCCGGCCCAGCAGGGGGAGGGCGAACCAGTCGGCGAGGCGAGCCTGGGTCGGTGCTCGCAGGCCCAGGGTGGCCAGGCGCCCGGCCCGGTGTAGGGCCCAGACCGCGGCGGCCGCGGTGGCCAAAGTAGCGAGGGACGCGAGGATCTCGGCACCGCTTCCGACGGCCAGGGGGCTGCCCGCGACCCGCGCCAGCAGGCGTCGGCCCGGAGTCAGCCACAACGCCGACAAGGCCACCGTGGCCGTCGCCAGTAGACCCATGGCCCACAGCTCGCCGGGTCGCCCGTCAACTCGCGCCATTACCCCCCTGCGGTGCAATTGCGCGGAGTCTGGGCCGAAGGCCAGGACCTGGAGGCGGCCGGCGTAGAAGGCGCTGAGCAGGCCAGCCACCAGCACGCCGGCGCCGAGCCACGCCGACCAGCCGCTGGCCGCGGCCAGGATCATCTCTTTGGTGGCCGCTCCTCCCAGGGGGGGCACGGCGGCCAGGGCCAAGGCGCCAGTGCCGAAGAGCACCGCCGTGGCCCGCTGGGCCCGCCCCAGGCCCAGCCGGTCGAGCCGACCCGTGCCACCGGCGTGGATGGCAACACCGGCGCCCAGGAACAGGAGCGACTTGAAGACGGCGTGGGTCACCAGATGGCCGGTGGCGGCGGCCGCCGAGCCAGCTCCGGCAGCCACCAGGACCAGCCCGTACTGGGCCGAGGTGGAGGCCGCGAGGGCTTTCTTCAGGTCGGTCTGCACGCAGGCGACCATTCCACCGGCGAGGGCGGTTGCCACGCCCAAGCCGGCCACCGCGGGCCCGAACCAGCCGGCGGTGCCCAGGGCGGGGCCGAGGCGGGCCACCAGGTAGCCACCCGCCGCGACCATGGTGGCCGAGTGCAGCAGGGCAGAGGCCGGGGTGGGACCGCCCATGGCCGCGAACAGCCAGGGGGAGAAGGGGAGCTGGGCCGATTTGGCGGCCGCCGCCACCAGCACCCCAGCTGCCACCAGGTCGATGCTGGCGCCGGAAGGCCCGGGCAGGGACGAGAAGGCGAACGAGCGGCGGGCCGCGAAGGCGGCTCCGGCGGCGAGGAACAGCCCGAGGTCGCCGACCCGGGTCACCATGAACGCCTGGGCCGCGGCCCGGGGGGCGTCGTCGGATCGCCAGTCATGGCTGATGAGGGCCCACGAGAAGGCGCTCACCAGCTCCCAGCCCACCAGCAGGGCCACGAAGTCGGCTGCCACCACCAGCATCTCCATGGCTGCGACGAAGGCCACCAGCAGGCCCAGCAGGCGGGGCAGGGCAGGGTCGTCGTGCATGTAGGCGGCGGTGTAGGCCACGACGGCCAGGGCCACGCCCGGAACCAGAACGACCATCACCCTGCTGATGCCCACCACGTGGGCGCCCAGGGCCAGGCCGCCGCCCCATGCCAACCGGGCCGAGGGCTGGGCCGCGGCCGCCCATCCCCCGACGGCGGTCGTGAGGCCCAGCACGGCCACCCCCGCCGCGCCCAGGACCACCGGCCTGCGACCAAAGGCGCCGAAGCCGATGGCAGCCCCGCCGGCCAGGGGCACGAGCACGAGGACCCAGGCCATCAGCTCTTGAGCCGCTTGAGTTTCTCGGTCATGTCGGCCTTGCGCACCCGGTACACGCCGATGACCAGGGCGAACCCCAGGGCGGCCTCGATGGCCATCACCGTCATGGCTACCACCGCCAGGAGCTGGCCCTTGGGGTTGCCCCCGGCGGCCTCCGCCCACAGGCCCACGGCGGCGAGGATGGCACCGTTCACCATCAGCTCCAGGCCCATCATGATCATCACGAAGGTCTGCTGGCTCAGGGCGCCGTAGACGCCGACCCCGAACAGGGCCGCCGCCACCACCAGCGCGCCAAAGTTCGGGTTCGGGTTCGGGTTCGGGTTCGGGTGGTAGGGAGGTGTCGTAGGCGTCGCCGAAGCGCCCGTGGCGGCTGGCCAGGGCGATGGCCCCGATCATGGCGGCGAGCAGCGCCACGCCGGCGGTCTCGAAGACCAGCATGGAGTCCCCGAGAAGCTCTTGGCCCAACCTGGCCGTGGCCTGGGCTGTATCGGCGGCCGGGCGGTGGGGAAAGTCCACGAACAGGCCGACGGCGGCCAGGGCCAGGAAGGACACCACGCCGGCGGTGATGGCGGTGCGGTGCTGGTGCACCATGGTCATCGGGTTGAGGCCGGCCGGATTCATCATGAACATCACCATGAAGACGGCCATGATCGTCATCTCCCCGGCCATCATCAGCACGAGCACCAGGCCCAGGAACTCGGCGCCCAGCAGCACGAGCACGAACCCGACGGCCACGAACGAGGCCAGCAACCAGAACGCAGCCCGCACCATGGAGTCGACGCGGAACACCAGCCACGCCGACACCACCGACCCGGCACCGAACACCCAAAAGGCCACGTCGGCCAAACCTGAGCGGCTCATCGGGTCGCGAGGGCGACGATGCCGCCGGCGAAGACGTCGAGCAGGGCCAGGGGGATGAGCACTGTCCAGGCCACCACCACGAACCGCTCCAGGCGCACCCGGGCGGTCACATGGCCGGTGGCGACCAGCACCACGAGGAGCACCACGGTCTTGGCCACTATCCACAACGGGCCGGGCAGCAGTGGCCCCTGCCAGCCGCCGAGGAAGGCTGCGGTGGCCATGGCCGCCACCGCCAACAGCACCGCGGCGCGCGAGACCTCCCACACGAGCAGCGCAGTACCCGACACCTCGGCCCGGGTGCCACCCGATAAGTCGGCGCCGTCGGGAGTGGCCAACGGCCCCCAGAATGCAAGGCCCAGCCCGGCCACCAGGAAGAGGGGCAATCCCAGCGGCTGGCGCACGACATTCCACACGCTGTGCTGCGATTCCACGATGCGCCCCACCGCTAACGACCGCGCCGGCAGGGCCACGCCGATCAGCACCAGAGCGAGGGGCATCTCGTAGGACAGGGCCTGGGCGACGAAGCGGTAGCCGCCGATCAGCGGCATCATCGAGTTGGGTGACCACCCGTGGAGGAACACGGCCACCATCACCAAGGCCATGGCGGCGCCGAAAGCCACGATGCCCGAGGGAATGTCGGCGGCCGATAGGCGGCGGGAAAGGGGCACGACGGCCAGAGCGGTAGCGCCGCAGGCACCGAGCAGGGCCGCCCCCAGGGCCCAGGCCGGCCCATCGGGACGCTCGGTGGCCGTGGTGGACTGCAGGACCAGCACGGCCGCTCGGCGGAAGGGCGCAGCCGCCACGTTGACGCCGACGCGTCTGCCCCCAACCAGTCGTGCCATCACCTCGTCGAGGACGGCGACGACATAGGTGCCCGCGCCGAGGGCGAGGACCATAGCCACCGGCGCCACCCAGGCGTTGCTCATCCCGGCGCGCCTGCTGGCACGACCGACCGGGCGGCCTCGGCTATGTCCACGTCGAGGCTGGCCAGGGCGGCTACCGCGTCACCCCACTCCAGGCCGACCATCACCTCGGGCACGAGGTCGAGCAGGCGGGCCGCCGGCTCGGTCGCGCCCGGGGAGAGAGGACCCCGAGGCGCCTCGACCATGTCGGTGCGGCCTGTCAGTCGATCGCGGGGCCGGCCAGCCAGGTCGACGGCCTGGGCTGTCTCCGCCAGCCGCTGTTCCCACCGGGCCCGGGCATCACCGTCGATTCCGAGCACCGGCTCGAAGCCCAGCTCCTGGTACGCGGGGTCGAGCTGGCGGGCGTCCTCTCTGATGCCGGCGGCGCGGGCCAGAGGGCCGAGGCCACGCCCGGCTACGGCCGAGAGGCTCAGGTGGCCGACGGGGCCGACCGACCAGCGCAGCACCCCACTGCGGCGCACTGCGGCGACGAGGGCGGCCACCGCATCACCGTCGCCGGGACCAAGCCGCTCGGCTACGGCCAGGGCATTCCGCCCGAGGGCGCCGAGTCCCTGGATCCGCAACGCGTCGCTCAGCCAACCGAGGTGATGGCGGGCCCGGGCCAGCTCGAGATCGGCGATCGGCACCGGGTGGCGCAGGGCCCGGCGGAACACGTCGTCGGGCGGTCCCACCGCGCGGGCGAAGGGGTTGGCTTCGACGGCCACCTCCTGGAGAACATCGCCCTGGAGCTTCACGTGCAGCACCAGCCCGACTGGGAAAGCGGCGAAGAAGGGGCCCACGGTGAGCGACACCTGGTCGAGCTGAAGCCCGTCGCGATCGGGGGCTCGGCCGGTGAGCGGTCGCCCGTAGGGCGTTCCCCCCGTCATTCCTGTGCCCCCCTGCCCGTAGGGCCCCACGCCACGCCATGGTGCGGGGTCTTCGTCGGCCCCCAGGAAGGGCTCGGCCGACCTTGTCCCATCCAGGAGCTGGCGATGGGCGGCGACCACCTGCATGGCCAGCTCTTGGGTGCCCACGTCGCCGCGGGGAGACCAGCGCACCGTGACCCGGGGAAGCGAGAGCTGGTCGTGCATGGCGCGCGCCGGGCCCTCGAGCGATTGGGGCAGCTCGCCGACCACCACCAACACGTTGGCCTGACGGGGTGAGTCGACGACGTCGACCTCGTTGCACAACCGCAGAGCCCTGATGGTGACGGTGGTCCCCGGTCCCCCCACGACGAACACCGGCGCGGGCGCACCGGCCGCCAAGGCGGCCAAGGGCTGCGTCACGAGACGCTTCAGGCCCACGCCAGCGCACCCTCCCGCCAGGCGTAGAGGATGCCTAGGAGGAGGATGACTATAAACATGCCCATCTCCATCAGGGCGATGGCGCCCTCCTGCACGAACACGACCGCCCACGGGTACATGAAGACCATCTCCATGTCGAAGGCCAGGAACAACAGGGCCATGGCGTACCAGCGCACGTGGAAGCGGTTCCAGGCGTGCACCTCGGGGGCCATGCCCCCGGCCACAGGGAGGCGTTCGGGTATGGCCAGGCCCGGGTCGACGAAGAACGAGCCTGACCACCGGGCGAGCAACAGGCCGGTGAGGGTGACGACGGCCACGGTCAACGCCGTCGCCGATGCTTGCATCACACGTAGGACTCGGGGTCGCTCTCGAACTCCTCCTGGCAGTCGGTGCTGCAGAAGTAGTAGGTCGTGCTTTCCCGCTCGGCGCTGAACTGGGCGCCGTCGGTCTCCACCTTCATGCCGCACACCGGGTCGATCGCAGTCATGGCTCTCCTTCGCTCCGCGGTTCAGACGAGTGGTAGCAGAACCATACCCCACTACCCTATAGTTGGCACTCGTGGGCATGCCCTTCGGGCGCTGGCGTCGAGTGTATGGAATGCTGGTCTGGTAGTCGATACCGCCGAGTGAGAGGGGGATGCCAGCATGCAACGTCGCTGAGTTGGCGCCACTCTCGCCCGGTCGCCCGAGTCCTGAGGGAGCGGTATCCCATCAGCACCTGAGCGGTGTAAATACGGCTCCACGAGCGCAATGCAGCCGCAAAGGCGAGCTAAGCTAGCCGGCGATGTCCACCTTCACTGTCGGCGAGGCGGCCGAGCTGCTCGGGGTGAGCACGGATACCGTCAGGCGTTGGGTCGACAGCGGGCAGCTCCCCGAAGCCCGTACCGAAGGCGGCCGGCGTCGGGTCGACGGGGCGGCATTGGCCCGGTTCGCCGCCGACCGGGCCCCGGCGCCGACGTCGCTTCCCGTCGCCGAATCGGCCCGCAACCACTTCCCGGGGCTGGTCACCAAGGTGGCCAAGGACAAGGTCATGGCCCAGGTCGACATCCAGTCCGGCCCCTACCGGGTGGTGTCGCTCATGAGCCGGGAGGCCGTCGACGAGCTCGGGCTCGTGCCCGGGATGATGGTCGTCGCCTCGGTGAAGTCCACCAACGTCGTGGTCGAGGTGCCTCGGCCGTGAAAGGGCGACGGCTGGCGGCAGCGCTGGCAGCGCTGGCCCTGGTCGGGGGCGCCTGCTTGTCGAGCGCGTCGCGCTCGTCGCCCAATACCACGACGGGCGGGCCGCTTCAGGTGTTCGCCGCCGCCTCCCTCACCGAGGCGTTCAACCGGGCGCGGGCGGGGTCTGTCACCTACAACTTCGCGGGGTCCAACGCCCTGGCTGCCCAGATCCGCCAAGGCGCTCCCGCCGACGTGTTCGCGTCGGCGGATGCCAAGAACATGCAGGGCCTCGTCGACGCCGGCCTGGTCGAGCGTCCCGTGGTCTTCGCCCGCAACAAGCTCGCCATCGCCGTTGCCCCTGGCAACCCCAAGGGAATCTCCGGCTTGGCCGACCTGGCCAAGCCCGGCGTCTCAGTCGTGTTGGAGGCGGCCGGGGTGCCCGCCGGCGATTACACCCGCCAGGTCCTCGACGCCCGCGACCTCACCGTGTCGCCCAAGTCGTTGGAGACCGACGTCAAATCCGCGGTAGCCAAGGTCACCACCGGCGAGGCCGACGCCACCGTGGTCTACGTGACCGACGTGGTGGCGGCCGGCCCCAAGGTGGCGGGCATCGCCATCCCCGAAGACGTGCAGCCCGACATCGCTTATCCCATAGCGGTGGTGAAGGCCACCAAGAACCGGGCCGGGGCGCAAGCCTTCGTGGAGTCAGCGGTGTCGGGCGAGGTGCAGAAGGCGTTGGAGACGACCGGTTTCCTCGCTCCGCACTAGCACCAGCTCTGCCGGCCGCGGCGCGCTGGGACTGGCTCCTATCTGTCTGGCGGTGGGAGCGGCGGCCCTGGTGGTGCTGCCCCTGGCCGCCCTCGTCCAGCGTGCCCCGTGGTCGTCGCTGGGCTCCGATCTGAGCCAACACCAGGCCTTCGCGGCACTGCGCCTGTCGTTGGAGACCTCGTTGGGCGCCCTGGCCCTGTCGGCGACTCTAGGCGTGCCACTGGCCTGGATGCTGGCTCGCAAGCGGTTCGCGGGCCGGGCCTTGGTGCGGGCGCTCGTCACTCTGCCGATGGTGCTGCCACCGGTGGTGGGCGGCATCGCACTGCTCTATGCCTTCGGCCGGCAAGGCTTCGCTGGCCACCTGCTGTACGACCTCACCGGCTGGAGGTTCGCCTTCAACACCAGCGGAGCCATCTTGGCCGAGGCGTTCGTGTCGATGCCATTCCTGGTCGTCACCGCCGAGGCGACCTTCAGTTCCCTCGACCGTCGAGCCGAGGAGGCTGCCGCCACCCTGGGCGCCTCAGCGGCCTACCGGTTCCGCCGGGTGACTCTGCCGGCGGTCGCCCCTGCCCTGGGCGCGGGCGCGGCCCTGGTGTGGGCCCGGGCGCTAGGGGAGTTCGGGGCCACCATCACCTTCGCCGGCAACTTCCCGGGCACCACCCAGACCACCCCGTTGCTCGTGTACCTCGACATCGAATCGGGACACGAAGGGACCGCCCTGGCCCTGTCGCTGGTGCTGCTCGCCGTCTGCCTCGCCGTCCTGGTTGGCCTCCGCGGTCGATGGCTCGGCAACCGTTGACTCTCGACGCCACCATCGCCCTCAGCCTCGGCAGCCTGAATCTCGACGTCGACCTCCATGTGGACCACAAGACCGCGGTCGCCGTCGTCGGCCCCAACGGGGCGGGCAAGACGACGCTAGTGCGGGCCCTCGCCGGGCTCGTGGCCGTGGACCGGGGCCAAGTGGTGATCGACGGAACCGTGGTCGAGGACCCTGTCACCAGAGTTCGCGTCGCCCCTGAGTGGCGCCACCTCGGTGTGGTCTTCCAGGATCACCGCCTGTTCCCCAACCTCACCGCACTTGAGAACGTGGAGTTCGGCCTGCGCGCCCGAGGCATGCCCCGGGCACAGGCCCGGGCCAGCGCGGCGTCGTGGTTGGAACGCGTCGGCTTGGCCGCGGCGGGGAAGCTCCGTCCCCGCCAACTGTCGGGCGGCCAGGCGCAGCGAGTGGCGCTGGCCCGGGCGCTGGCCATCGAGCCTGCCGTCCTGCTCCTCGACGAGCCCCTGGCCGCGGCCGACGCGTCTGCCCGGGCCGAGCTTCGCCGCCTGTTGCGCCAGGAGCTGGGCAGCTACCCGGGGGCCCGTGTCGTCGTCACCCACGACCCCATCGAAGCGGCTGCCCTCGCCGACCGCCTGGTCGTGGTGGAGGAGGGACGTATCACCCAGGCGGGGCCGCTGGCCGAGGTAACCGCTCGGCCCCGCACACCGTGGGTCGCCACCATGGTGGGCCTCAACCTCCGCCGAGGTGTCGCGAGTCATACCACGGTCCGCACCGACTCGGGTGGCCTGGTGGCCACGGGCACACCGTTGAACGGGCCTGCGTTCATCGCCTTCCGGCCCAACGCCGTCACCATTCACCGCCGGCCACCCGAAGGCAGTGCCCGCAACGTGTGGCCCGGCCAGGCTACCGCACTCCACCCGGCCGGCGACCGGGCCCGGGTTCGCGTGGACGGGCCTGTGCCGCTCATCGCTGAGGTTACCGCCGCGGCCGTTTCCGAGCTCGCCCTGGACGACGGCGGCCCCGTCTGGGCGTCGGTGAAGGCGACCGACGTCGACGTCTACCCGGCATGAACGCGCTGGTTGGCTTACTGTCGTGGCGACCGGACGGTCGGACAAGGAGGATGACCATGGCTGGATTCGTTCAGATCATCGAGTTCCAGACGTCGCGCATAGGCGAGATCGACGCGCTGATCGAGGAGATGCGGGCTAAAGGTGGGCCCATGGCGATGAGGCGAGCGGCGCTGACGGCCGACAGGGATCGCCCCGGGTACTACCTGTCGATCCTCGAGTTCGACTCCTATGAGGAGGCGATGGAGAACTCCAACCGACCGGAGGTAACCGAGATGTCCGCCCGGATGGGGTCGCTCTGCGACGGACCACCGAGGTTCTACAATCTCGATGTCCGCAGCCGCGACGAGAGGTAGCTGGGGTCGGGTGCTGTTTCGGGGATGCCGTCGACATAGGTGACATGGTTGGTGCGCACCGAGGCGATGGTGCCGCCGGGCACCACCACGCCGACGAGGTTGAGGGGGTCGGTGGCATTGACGGTGACTCGTTCGCCGGCTCTCGCCAGCTTGCGCACATGGGCCAGCTGCTCCACCGCGGCCGGCAGGGCGTACTGCTCACCGCTGAAACCGGCCACGAAACGACCGCCGCGCACCAGGCCGCGGTCTTCGAGCCGCCGCAGCGCCCATTGGACCTCCCGCCACGGCAGGCGCAGCCCGTCGTGGACGGCCAGGTCGCGGAATACCACGCCCCAGCGGTTGAGCAGCTGGTCGGCGACGGCCTCGGCCAGGTCGTGGCCGTCGACGTCACCTCCCGTGTCGGGAGGCGGCACCACCGACCACCGCCCGGCCGAGCCGCCCGTGGCCACGGCGGACCGGCCCAGGCGTGACACCCGCCGGCCCCCGCCCCGAGCCGGGCGCCGGGCACCGGCCACGCGGGCGCGGATGGGCCCGAACCCGTCGGACATGAGCAGCCCCCGGGCCACGCCGTCCCACAGGCCTCGCTCGATGTCTTCGGGGAGGCGGCGTGTGGCGGCAGCCAGGTCGGCGGCGAAGCACGCTCCCCGGGCACGGAGCACCTCGACGACCTCGGCGGTGGCCCCGACGGTGGGCTCGGCGACGGCGGTCGCCGCCCTCGCGGCGGAGAGCAACCAGGCCAGGTCGGCGCGCAGAACGACCGAGATGGGGGTGGCCTTGGACGGGGCCGCGCTGGGCGCATCGGCGTCGTCGGCCACCCTGGGGGTGAGACGGAGCCAGGCCACCTCGCCGTTGTGGCAGAGCCGGTCGAGCCAGGCCGGCTCGTAGTGGCGCACCCGGCGGGTCAGCAGCTCTGCTTCCCAGCTCGCCGCTGCCGCCTCGAAGCCCTGTAGTTGCTCCAGCACCGCCATCAGCCCCGCTTCGCCGCCGACCTGGGTGCCCGGTGCCAGGTGCTGCCAGCGCAGCAGGAAGCGCATGAAGTCCTGGGCGGTGACGGCCTCGGCGCCCTGGCGGCGCGAACGCCGGGAGTAGGAGTGCATCCGGGCCAGCAGCCGGCGGGCGACCCACTCGGTCTCGCCAAGAACGCTGGAGGCGGTATAGCGGCCTTGGAGGGTGAAACCCTCTCGCTCGAGGGCGGCTAGGCCGGCGGCCACGTCGCCAAGGGGAACAGTGGTGGCCTTGGCGAGACCCTCGGCGGTGGTGATGCCGCTGAGCTCGAGGTGGCCACGCAAGGCCCGGCGAACGGCCGTTTCGTCGCCGGCCACGAGCCCCCGTGCGTCGTCGAGGCACTCGGTGGCGCACCACAGCTCCACGCCATTACGAGCGAGCACGTGGGCCCGGCCCTTGCCCACCAGCTCGGCGCAGAGCCCCGACCAGTCGTCGCGAGCCCTCAAGACGACGACCGAGCACAGCAGGTCGTGGAGGTCGTCGGCGCTCTCGGGCGTGGGGGCGATCTCGGCGTGAACCGCTTCGATGGCGGCAGGGTCGAGGGCTCCGATCGAGGCCAGGTTGACGGCCAGCCCCCGCCGCAGGTGCACAGCGTTGGTGCGCCGGTTCTGGGCCTCCTCGTCGTCGAGGAAGGCATAGGGGCGGGCGGTGATGATTTCGTGGGCCAGCACCGACGCCTCGGTGGTGTCGCGGCATACCACCTCCACGTCGCCGGCCTCGATGCGTCGCAGGAGCGACTCCACGCCGTCGACGTCGAGGGCCTCGTGCAGGGTGTCGTCGATGGTCTGGCGCACCATCAGGTGGTCGGGGATCTCGATGGGGCCGGTGACGTTCTCCTGGCAGGCGGCGGCCTGGGGGAAGACCGCGGCGAGAAGGTCGTCGGACTCCATGCGCTGGATGGGCGGGGGGTTGCGCCGGCCGCCGCGGAAGCGCAGCACCAGCAGCGCCCGGTTGAGGTTCCAGCGCCACCGGGCCGCGAACATGGGCGAGTCGAGGATGGCGTGCTCGAGGGTGTCGCGCACGGTGCGGCTGGAGAGATAGCGGGGCACCTCGTCGAGGGGGAAGCTGTGGTGGGGGCCGAGGGACAGCACGACGGCGTCGTCGCTGGCCGCGGCCTGGAGCTCGAAGTTGAACGTGCGGCAGAACTTCTTGCGCAGGGCCAACCCCAGGCCCCGGTTGACGCGACCGCCGTAGGGGGAGTGGACGACAAGCTGCATGCCGCCGGTGTCGTCGAAGAACCGCTCCAGCACCAGGCACTCTTGGGTGGGCATGACGCCGAGGGCAGCCCTGCCCACGGCCAGGTAGTCGACGATCATGGTGGCCGCGGCGGCGTCGATGCCCGCCGTCTCCATGAGCCATCGGCGGGCACCGTCGGGGTCGCCGGCTACCAGGCGCTCGTCGACCCCGTGCCTCAGCTCCGACACCTCCTTGGATAGCTCGGCGGTGCGGGCCGGCGCCTCCCCCAGCCAGAACGGGACCGTGGGCGGGGTGTCGCCCGCGTCCCGAACGCGGACCACACCAGGCTCGACCCGGCGTATCTGCCACGAGTGGGTGCCGAGCAGGAAGATGTCGCCGGCCATGGACTCGACGGCCCAGTCCTCGTTGACGGTGCCCACCAAGGTTTCGTCGGGCTCGGCCACCACCCGGTAGTCGCCCGTCTCGGGGATGGCCCCGCCCGAGGTCACCGCCGCCAGGCGGGCCCCCTTGCGGGCCCGGAGCTCGCCGTTGACGGCATCGTGGTGCAGGTAGGCGCCGCGCCGTCCCCGACCCGTCTCGATGCCCTTGGCGACCAGGTCGACCACCTCGTCGAAGGCGGCTCGATCGAGCTCGATGTAGGGCGCGGCCCGCCGCACCACGTCGAACAGGTCGGCGGTGGCCCATTCCGTGGCTGCCACCTCGGCCACGATCTGCTGGGCGGCGATGTCGAGGGGGAGGCGGGCCAGCTCGAGGGTGTCGAGGTGACCTGCCCGCACCGCAGCCAGCAGGGCGCTGCACTCCACCAGCTCGTCGCGGGTGAGCGGGAACAGGCGGCCCTTCGGAGTTCCCGCCCGGCTGTGGTTGGAGCGCCCCACCCGCTGCAGGAAGGTGGCGATGCCGCGGGGCGAGCCGATCTGGCACACCAGCTCGACGGGCCCGATGTCGATTCCCAGCTCGAGCGAGGCGGTGGCCACCAGGGCCTTGAGGTCGCCCGCCCGGAGCCGGGTCTCCACCCGGTGGCGGCGCTCCTTGGACAGGCTGCCATGATGGGCGGCCACCGCGTCGTCGCCCAGCCGTTCACCCAGTTGGTGGGCCAGGCGCTCGGCCAGGCGGCGGGTGTTCACGAACACGAGGGTGGTTCGGTGATGGCCGACGAGGCCGGCGATGCGATCGATCACGTCGGCCATCTGCTCGCCTGACGCCACCGCCTCCAGCTCGCCTTCGGGAAGCTCGAGGGCAACGTCGAGGTCACGCTGATGGCCCACGTCGACCACCGCCGGCAATGGGCGGTTGCCTACCAGCAGCCGCCCCACTGTCTCGATGGGGCGCTGGGTGGCCGACAGCCCGATGCGCACCGGCCGGCGATCGCACACCGCCTCCAGCCGTTCCAGGGTGAGCGCCAGGTGCGAGCCCCGCTTGTCGCGGGCCACGGCGTGGATCTCGTCGACGATCACCGTCTCTACCGTGCGCAGCGCCTGCCGTCCCCGCCCACTGGTGACCAGCAGGTACAGCGACTCGGGGGTCGTGACCACGAAGCTGGGAGGCCGGCGCACCATGAGGGACCGCTGGCTGGCCGACGTGTCGCCGGTGCGCACCGCCACCCGAAGGTCCGGCGCCTCCAAGCCCAGCTCGGCGGCCACCGCAGCGATCTCGGCCAGCGGGCGTTCCAGGTTCTCGGCGATGTCAACGGCCAGCGCCTTGAGGGGCGACACGTAGACCACACGGGCCACACCGGCCACCTCGTGGCCGCCCTGGTGGGCCCGGTACAGGCCGTCGATGGCCACCAGGAACCCGGCCAGGGTCTTGCCCGACCCGGTGGGCGCGGCGATGAGGGTGTCGGCGCCTGAAGCGATCAACGGCCATCCCCGGGCCTGGGGCGCCGTCGGCCCCTCCGGGAACCGGCGCCCGAACCACGCCGCCACCGCCGGATGGAACGCGTCGACGGTACTTCCGGCGGTGATCACGTCCTCGGTCGCAAGCTGCACCATCGCCACCATCATATTCGCCAGGCTCTGATCGCCATGGAGGCAGATCAGACCGCTACAATAGTCACATGACTCGTCAGATGACCGCTACGCAGGTGAAGGCCAAGCTCCTGGCCGTCCTGGACGACGTCGCCTCTGGTGACGAGGTCGAGATCACCAAGCACGGCCGCACCGTCGCACGGCTGGTGCCTGCCACAGGGTCGGCTGCGTTGCGAGGA
Source organism: Acidimicrobiales bacterium (assembly GCA_051005135.1). Classification (GTDB taxonomy): domain Bacteria; phylum Actinomycetota; class Acidimicrobiia; order Acidimicrobiales; family AC-14; genus DATAQC01. The sequence goes on along the minus strand of JBPCJQ010000107.1, from coordinate 11,869 downwards.
GCGGTCGAAGGGGTCGCTGTCTCCGACGCGACCGACGAAGAGCTGTTCTCGACGAGCGCGGCCTGGGACTTGCCGTGACGACGGTCTTGCTCGACACGCACGTCGTCCACTGGTGGTCTGCGGAGCCGTCCAGGCTGAGCACGAAGGCCGCTGACGCGCTCCACGATGCCGATGAGCTGGCTGTTGCCGCCATCTCGTGGTTCGAGCTCGCCTGGCTGGCCACTCACGGTCGAATCGTCCTCAGCATCCCGGTCCGAGCCTGGCTGGAAGCGCTCGCAGCCCGAGTCCGGACCGTGACGATTACCACTGGGATCGCTGACACCGCCGTCACCCTCCCGGCAACGTTTCCCGGTGACCCTGCCGACCGCTTGATCTACGCCACGGCAGTCGAGCACGGGTGGAACCTCGTCACCAAGGACGCGCAGCTGCGCAAGAACCGCCACCCCCGTTCCTTGACGATCTGGTGACACCGCTGGTCAGCCGCCGGCCATGGCCCCTACCACGATGAAGGGCTCGGTGCCGCTCGACACCGGGTCGGGGAGCGGGGCGTCGGGCGGGGCGTGGGAGAGGTCCTCCTCGCAGGCGAAGAACCGCACGAACGGGCGCCGCTGGTGAGTCGCCTGGTCACGGATGGTGCCGCCCAGCACCGGATAGGCGTGCTCGAGGGCGTCGATGACCGACCTCTGGGTCACAGCTGCCTCGACGTGTAGCTGCACCTCGCCGTGAACCTGGGCGAGCGTGCGCAGATGGGCGGGGAGCAGCACTCTCACCATGGGGTCAGGCCAGCGCCTGCACTTCCACCGACAGCACGGGCGGAAGGTCTCTCACGATCGGCGCCCAGTTGTCGCCGGCGTCGGCCGACACGTACACCTGCCCCCCGGTGGTGCCGAAGTAGACACCGCAGGGCTCCAGCGAGTCGACGGCCATGGCATGGCGGAGCACGTTGACGTAGCAGTCGCCCTGGGGCAGCCCGGCGGTGAGGGGCTCCCACTCGTCGCCACCGGTGCGGCTGCGATAGACGCGCAGCTTGGCGTCGGGCGGATAGTGCTCCGAGTCGCTCTTGATGGGGATCACGTAGACGGTGTCGGGCTGGTGGGAGTGGACCTCGATGGGGAAGCCGAAGTCGGTGGGCAGGTTGCCGCTGATCTCGCGCCACGACTCGCCGGCATCGTCGCTGCGCATGACGTCCCAGTGCTTCTGCATGAACAGCACCTCTGGCCGCGACGGGTGTATGGCTATGCGGTGCACGCAGTGGCCCACCTCGGCGGCGGGGTCGGGGATGCCCTCCGAGCGCAGGCCGCGGTTCGCGGGCTGCCAGGTGTTGCCGTCGTCGTCGGTGCAGAAGACACCTGCCGCCGAGATGGCCGCGAACATCCGTCCCGCATGGTCGGGGTCCAACACGATCGTGTGCAGGCACATCCCTCCGGCGCCCGGCTGCCACGACGACCCAGAGGGGTGCTCTCGTAGGCCAGCCAGCTCGTGCCAGCTCGTGCCGCCGTCGACAGAGCGGAACAACGCCGCGTCCTCGACCCCCGCGTAGACCGTGTCGACATCGGTGAGCGAAGGCTCGAGGTGCCAGACCCGAGCGAACTCCCAGGGGTGAGGCGTGCCGTCGTACCACTGGTGGGTACCGGGCACGCCGTCGTAGCGGAAGTCGTTGCCGACCGGGTTCCAGCTGAGCCCGCCGTCGTCGGAGCGCTGGATGACCTGGCCGAACCAACCGCTGGTCTGCGACGCGTACAGGCGGTCGGGCTCAACTGGGGAGCCGTTGACGTGGTAGATCTCCCAACCGCCGAAATGCGGGCCGGCCACGTCCCAGTTCCTGCGCGTGCCGTCCGACGTCAGCACGAACGCGCCCTTGCGGGTTCCCACCAGCACCCTGGTCTCGCTCATCGGTCCATGGCGCCCGGCTCGATCCTGCCCACGATGGCCTCGTTCTCATGTTGCGGCCTGCCGAGTCGCAGGCCACGACGTCATACGTTGCCCACCAGGAAGACTCATCGGTGGCCCTGCGATAGCGCCCCGGGCCACGGGTCGCGCTCCTTGGGTGTCAACCAGACGACGGCCAGCGGGGGCAGGTCGATCGCGGCCGAGAAGGCGAGGTCATGCATCGGCCGTTCCTCGGCCTGGATGGACTGTGCCGAGCCGACGCCGCTACCCCCGAAGCGGGAGTCGTCGGTGTTGAGGACTAGGCGCCACGGTCCACCCTGGGGCAGGCCGATGCAGTATCCCTGCCGAGGGACGGGTGCCAGGTTGGCGACTGCGGCAAGGGGGCTGCCGTCGGCGGAGAACCGCAGGAACGAGGCAACGTTGGTGGCGACGTCGCTGGCGTCGATCCAGCGGAACCCGTCGGGAGTGAAGTCCCGCTGCCACAGCGACGGCTGCGACCGGTAGCAACGGTTCAGCTCGCGAACGAGGTCCTGTACACCGCGGTGCTCGGGGTACTGGAGAAGGTGCCAGTCGAGGCTCTCCTCGAACGCCCACTCGCGTGACTGGGCGATCTCGCCCCCCATGAACAGCAGCTGCTTGCCGGGATGGGCCCACATCCAGCCGAACAGCGCCCGCAGGTTGGCCGCCTTCTGCCAGCGGTCGCCCGGCATGCCGTCGAGCAACGAGCCCTTCCCGTGCACGACCTCGTCGTGGGAGAGGGGCAGGATGAAGTTCTCGGTGAAGGCGTAGAGCATCCCGAAGGTGAGCTCGTTCTGGTGGTGGGAGCGGTGGACGGGATCCCTCTTGAAGTACTCCAGGGTGTCGTGCATCCAGCCCATGTTCCACTTGAACCCGAACCCCAGGCCCCCGAGGTCGGTCGGCCGGGAAACACCCGCGAACGAGGTCGACTCCTCGGCCACGGTGATCGCCCCCGGGTGCTCGGCGTAGACGACCTCGTTGAGCTCTTTGAGGAAGGAGATGGCCTCCAGGTTCTCGTTCCCGCCGCGCTCGTTCGGCAGCCACTCGCCCTCCTTGCGCGAGTAGTCGCGATAGAGCATGGAAGCCACGCCGTCGACTCGGAGGCCGTCGATGTGAAACTCCTCCAGCCAGAACAGGGCGTTGGCCACCAAGAAGTTGCGGACCTCGTGGCGCCCGAAGTTGAAGATGAACGTGCCCCAGTCGGGGTGCTCGCCGAGGCGAGGATCCTCGTGCTCGTACAATGGGGTGCCGTCGAAACGGCCCAGGGCCCACTCGTCTCTGGGGAAGTGACCGGGGACCCAGTCGATGATGACGCCGATGTCTTGTTGGTGGAGGGCGTCGACGAGGGCCCGCAGCTCGTCGGGAGACCCGAACCGGGAGGTGGGGGCGTAGTACGACGAGACCTGGTACCCCCACGAGCCGTCGAAGGGGTGCTCGGGCACGGCCATCAGCTCCACATGGGTGAAGCCCATGTCGGCTACGTAACCCGGCAGCTCCTCGGCCAGCTCCTGGTAGCGCAGAGAGCGCCCACCCTCGTCGGGGCGGCGCCGCCACGAGCCCGGATGCAGCTCGTAGATGGACATCGGTTGGGCGAACGGCTTTGTGCGGTCACGGCTGTCGATCCATTGATGGTCCCCCCAACGGTGCTCGGACCGGGTGACCACGCTGTCGGTGCCCGGCCTGAGGACGGTGGCGAAGGCCATCGGATCAGCCTTGAGGCTGAGGTGCCCGGCCGAGGTGAGGATCTCGTACTTGTAGCGGGAACCGGGTCCTACGCCAGGGACGAACCGTTCCCACAAGCCCGACGACCCCAGCGAGCGCATGGGATGGACGCGGCCGTCCCATGCGTTGAAATCGCCGACCACCCGCACCGAGCGGGCGTTGGGCGCCCACACCGCGAACGACGTGCCCGTCGCGCCCTGGTGGGTCCGGACATGGGCGCCGAGCACCTCCCACAGGCGCCGGTGACGACCTTCCCCGAACAGGTGGAGATCCTGGTCGCCCAGCGTCGGCGAGAGCTCGCTCGGGGCCGAGGAGCTAGGGGGCTCGTTCGGCACCAGATCTGTCTAGCCCAATCGCGGTTGTGGTGTACAGGTGTACCTGCACAAACTGTGGACCTGCCAACGGCTCGATGGCCGCCGGCACTTGGACGCTCAGAGGTGCTGATGATCGAGTGACCACGCTGCTCGTGAGCCTGCCTCGGAGGGGCGAGCCGTGTACGTAGTGATGATCGCGTCGGAGTGCGCCCCTGTCGCCCAGGTGGGTGGCCTCGGCGAGGTGGTCTTCGGCCTGAGCAGGGAGCTGGAGATCCGAGGCAACGCGGTCGAGATCATCCTGCCGAAGTACGACTGCATGCGCTACGGCGAGATCGACGGGCTGCACGCCACTTATCACGACCTGTTGGTGCCGTGGTACGACGCAGCCATAGCGTGCACGGTGTGGTTCGGCTTCGTGCACGGACGCAAGTGCTTCTTCATCGAGCCGCGCTCTTCCGACGAGTTCTTCAACCGCCACCGGTTCTACGGGTCACCCGACGACGTGACCAGGTTCGCCTTCTTCAACAAGGCTGCTCTTGAGTTCCTGCTCAAGTCGAACAAGCGCCCCGAGATCGTCCACTGCCACGATTGGCAGACCGGCCTCGTCCCGGTCCTCCTGTCGGAGATGTACCAAAGCGCCGGAATGCCCGACCAGAGGGTCTGCTACACGATCCATAACTTCGGCCACCAAGGCATCAGTGGAGAGTTCATCCTGTGGGCCACAGGGTTGGCTAGGCCGGAGCGCTTCTTCGACTACGACCGCCTCCGGGACAACTTCAACGAGAGCGCCATCAACGTGATGAAGGGGGGGATCGTGTACTCCAACTTCGTCACCACCGTTTCACCCCAACATGCCTGGGAGGTGACCTACACAGACCACGCCAAGGGGCTCGAACACACGCTCTACATCCATCGCGACAAGTTCGGCGGCGTCCTGAACGGCATCGACTACGACGTGTGGAACCCAGAGATAGACAGGTTCATCCCTGCCAACTTCGGCATCGATTCGATCGAGCGAAAGTACGACAACAAAGCGGCGCTGCGCGATCGTCTGTTGCTCGAGCCTGGCCAGAAGCCGATCGTCGGCTACGTCGGCCGTCTCGACCGCCAGAAGGGCGTCGAGCTCATCAAGCACGCCATCTTCTACACGATTGGTCAGGGGGCGCAGTTCGTCCTCACCGGGAGCTGCGCCGACCCGGTTATCAACGCCGATTTCTGGCAGCTGAAGCACCACCTAAACGACAGCCCCGACTGCCACGTGGAGATGGGCTACGACGAATCGCTGGCCCACCTGATCTACGCCGGTGCCGACATACTCGTGCTGCCCAGCCTCTTCGAGCCGTGCGGGCTGGCCCAGCTGATCGCTTTGAAGTACGGGACGGTGCCGGTGGTGCGCGTCACCGGCGGCCTGGTCGACACCGTCTTCGACCGTGACTACTCGTCGCGGCCGGTCCACGAGCGCAACGGCTACGTCTTCCATCAGGTCGATGCTGCGGCCCTGGAGTCGGCGCTGGCCAGGGCTATCGGGCTGTGGCACGGTTACCCCGACCAGTTCCGCGAGCTGATGGTCAACGGCATGGGGGCCGACCACTCGTGGGGCCCTCGGCTCAGGACTACCTCAACATCTACGAGCACATCCGCCACAAGTGATGGGCGAGCTTCCCACCTGCGTCGACGGATTGCCGAACATCTGTGGGTCCGAAGCGCTGATCGAGGAGGCGATCCGCACCGCTCGGGTTGGTGAGTCGACGTCTGCTGCGGCCGGCGAGAGTGGGTTCGACGTCGACCAGATCGACTCCGCCTTCGCCATCGCGCTGCACATGCATCAACCCCTGATCCCCGCCGGAGGAACCGACCTCAGTACGGCGGCAGTCATGAGCAACCTGAAGTGGATGGACGACCACCGTGAGATCGGTGACAACCACAACGCCCCGGTGTTCCGCTGGTGCTACCAGCGCATGGGTGAGCTCATCCCGAAGCTGGTCGACGAGGGCTACCGGCCCAGGGTGATGCTCGACTACTCGGGAACCCTCCTCCACGGGCTGAACGACATGGGTGCCAGCGATGTGTTGGAGGCGCTGTCGCTCATCACCTGTGAGCATCGGTACCGGCAAGCGGTGGAGTGGCTCGGCACCGCATGGGGCCATGCCGTCGCGCCGTCGACGCCGGTGCAGGACTTCAGGCTGCACGTGCGTGCCTGGCAGCACCATTTCGCCGCCCTCTTCGGCCTCGAGGCCCTGGGCCGCGTGCGGGGGTTCTCGCCGCCCGAGATGGCGCTTCCCAACCACCCCGACGTCGCCTACGAGCTCGTGAGGACCCTGGTCGACTGCGGTTACGAGTGGGTGCTCGTGCAGGAGGACACCGTCGAGCAGCCCGACGGGTCGCACCTGACACGGCCCCATCTGCCTCATCTGCTGCGCGCCACCAGCTCGGGCGGGGAGACGGCGAGCATGGTGGCGATCGTCAAGACCCAGGGCAGCGACACCAAGCTGGTCGCGCAGATGCAGCCCTACTACGAGGCCAAGGGCCTCAGCCGCTCGGAGCTGGCGGGCAGGAGCGTGCCACCCCTGGTCACCCAGATCGCCGACGGCGAGAACGGGGGGGGTGATGATGAACGAGTTCCCTCCCAGGTACCTGGAGGTGGTGCGGGAGTGCTCGGGCACACCCACGCCCATGGTGAACGTCTCCGAGTACCTCGACCAGCTATGGGATGCGGGCGTCCGCCACGACGACCTGGCCGTCATCCAGCCCGTGTTCCAACACCGCATCTGGCGGTCGATGGCCCCGGGGGGGGGACCCGAGCGACTGGCCACGGTCGTCTCCGAGTTGGCGGGAGACGACTCACGGTTCCACGTGGACGGGGGGAGCTGGACCAACGACATCTCCTGGGTACGGGGTTACGACGAGCTCCTCGTGCCAATGGACAAGGCCAGCGCCCTGTTCCACGAACGGGTCCTGTCCCAGGGCGTGTCCACCAACGACCGGGGCTACCGCAACGCGTTGTTCCACCTGCTCACCTCGGAGACGAGCTGTTACCGCTACTGGGGCGAAGGCGTCTGGACTGACCATGGCGCCGAGCTGGCTCGGCGGAGCAACGACATCATCACTTACGACCTCTAGAGGCTCCTGCGGCCGAGCCGTCCGGCGGGTGGCCGGAAGTCGGCGACGAGTACTCGCCCGCCTGGGCGTAGGACCCGGAACATCTCGCGCATCGCCTGCGGACGCAACGCTTCGGGGAGGTGATGGATCATCAAACTGGTTACTACGACGTCGTAGGAGCCGTCCGGCGCGTCGAGGGCGGCCAGCCGGGTGAAGACACGGCGTCTGCGACCCGCGAAGAGGACGAAGGCGAAGGCGTCGTAGCCGCGCCCGTGCTCTAGATGACCTCCAGATGTTTGGGGGTCTGCCGTTCCATGCCGAAAACATGGCGGCTTCATCTCGGCCTTTCGTTGGGTTCTACCAAGTTCCCAGGGGGCTGCGGCGTCGACGCTCGCATCTGACGCCATGTCCCTCCGGCGGTCGGGTGACGGCCGCCAAGCGGCCTCTCCTCTACCGACTCGCGGTCATGGAGACGGACGCCATGCAGCAGGCTCGGGGCTGTGTCCGCGCCTGGTGCTCCTCGAGCTCTATCAGTCCCATCCCAGAGAGAAGGCGTAAGACCGGCCAGATCGGGTCGAGGAACCCCATGCGGGCCGCAGCGGGATGGGCGTGGTGGGAGTTGTGGTAGCCGTGGCCCAGCAACAGGATGGCCGCCCAGGCCAGGTCGTACCCCGGGAAGTCGGGATGGGGCTTGGTCCCTGAGCGGTGTCCGACGGTGTTGACCATCCCCATGATGCCGAGGTAGCAGACGAGGTGGACGACCAGCGCCGTCAGCGTAGGAACCAGCCCGATGGTGATCAGCCAGAAGGCGGTGATGAGGATCTGGAGGGCGATCTGACGGTTCCCCGGCCGGGGGGAGGAATCGGCCGGCAGCCGCCGCCTGGCCGTGGCGAACAGGTAGGGGGTGCCGACCAACACCGAGAGAGGGTGGCGCTGGAGTGGTGAGTGAGGATCGAGCGGCGTATCGGCGTAGCGGTGGTGCAGCCGATGGACCCCGACCCACCTTTGGGGATGAACCCCGCCGTACACCTGCATGAAGCCGTCGAGAAACGACCCCAACACCGGATTGATCCGGAAGGCTCGGTGGGCGAGGCAACGGTGGCAGTAGATCTCGGTGACGAGGCAGGTGAGGATTCCCGAGACCAGGCCAACGAGTACTCCGATCGGCACGCGTAGATCCTACTGTGCGCCCGCGGCGAGCCGAGAGGTCGTCTGAAGTAAGTCAGAGCCTCGGGTCCACGGGCTCGCTCTCCAGGGCGAGGGCCCGAGCTTGCTCAACGGCGCGGCCAGCTCGTCGAAGCAGCCGTGGACGTCGCCGATGATGTCGAACGGCCCGTGGTCGGCGCGACGGGCGGCGCGACCATGGCCAGGAGCCAGGCGAGACTGCAATCGCTGTCGAGGTGCCGCCTCGAGTTGTCCATGAGGTGGCAGACGAGCGGAGCCGCAGCGGGACCCAGTGGTCGAGTCCTGGTTTGGTCGAGCCAGGGCGGCGTGGGGGTCAACGAACGCGTGCGGCGTCCCCGGGAAGAGGCCGGTGGGATGCTCGCCAGGCCCGCACGAGATGGTCGGGGCGCGCCATCACCTCGGGCCGTGTCTGAAGGTTGAGGACCCGCAGGAAGAGGCGGTGCACTTCGGCGTCGCGCAGAGTCGCCCGGGTGTACAGCTCATTGAGACGGTGCGTCAGCCACAGCCCCTTAGGCCGATCGCCTGTGACGTGGCTCAGCCGGAAGTCAGCCGTCGTGGATAGCGTCCAGACGGAGTCAACCACCGAACGAAGCCGCCGGAAGTAAGTAGCGGCGGGCTCGAAGGGCAGCGCGCCCGAGGCGAGGTAGGCACCGATCTCGGCCGCGTGGAGCGCGGCTGACGTCATACCCTGGCCGTAGATGGGGTTGAACGAGGCGACGGCGTCCCCCGCGGCCAGGAAGCCACCAGGGAGTCGGTTGCAGCGATGGTAGTCCCGCCGCACGCTTGCTGGGTAGCGGAAGGTGACTACGTCGGTTAGGGCATCGTCGCGATCGGCGAACTGGCGCAGCGCGAGGGCGGGGTCCGCAGCGAGCCTGGACGAGAAGTCGTCGGGGTCGATGGTGGGCCGGTCGTCGTGGTAGCCACCGACCGTCACGATCCACCGGCCACCCTCGACGGGGAAGGCCACCGACCCTCGGAACCGGTCGGCTTCCTCTGTGACAGAGAGGATGCCTCGGCCGCCGCCGAGTCGGTCCCCGGGCTGGCGGGGGAACAGCCGCGTGGCGTAGGCCAGCTCGACATTCACGGACCGGCGGGGCGGCGCCTCGTAACCCAGCGCGCCCAGCCATGCGTCGGCGCGACTGGTGCGCCCGGAGCAGTCGACGACCAGGTCGCCGCTCAGGCGCTCGCCCTCGGTCGCCTCGGCCGCACCCTCGAGGATGGTGCCGTCGACCTTGCCGTCGGTGGCGGTGAGGCGGTCGACTCGGCCACGGACCATCGTGACCATGGGGAGGGCAGTCAGCCGGCGCCGCAGGTGGGCTTCGAGGAAGGGGCGCGTGCACGCGATGCCGTTGCCGATTCCGGCCGGAGGCTTGCGTGCGCCCGTGACGTACCAGTGGAGGTCGATGCCGGGGTCGGCGATCTCGCCGCCGTCGGCGGCCAGCTCAGCGGTGATGCCGGGGAACAGCCGCTCCATCTCTTCCAGGCCCCTGGCAAGCAGCCCGTGGACGTGCCTCCCCTGCGGCACGCCCTTCCGTTCGGCGGGACCGTCGGCCAGCTCGTCCCGGTCGACGACGACCACCTCTTCGGCGTGGTCCGTGAGGACACGGGCGGCGGCGAGTAGCCCGGCGACGCTTCCGCCGACCACCACGGCACGTTCCACGTCTGCATGGCTACCAGAACGGAGGCGGGAACCCCGCGGGCGACGGAGTTGCGCCGTCACTGCACTGAGGGGCACTGCATGACTTCCGGAGCAACGGCACCCAGCGAGACGGCGCCGTGTTGTTGGTGACCCGCGCGTTGTCCGCCTACATCGTCACCAGCGTCCCGGGTGCCCGCTGGGGCCGATGTCGGGGACGCAGGCGGCCGTCGCTCAGGGCGTCGCCGCGGCCAGGTAGCGGATGACGGCTGCCGATGTTGACCGCGTGATCGCCGAGACGCGACGCTCCGGGGAACCAAGCCGCTCGGACTCAGCCGGCGAGCGGCGGGCCGCCCCGCGGCGGCATCACCCGGCTCCCAAAGGACGTGATTCGATCCCGGTCGAGCCTGGCGATGGTCGATGGCGGTCCATGACGATGATCAGGGCGGCGGCAGACGCCAGCGCGCCGATGAAGCCGGCGAGAAGCAGCCAGGTCATGGCGTTCGACGTGTCGAACTCGGCGTGCGCCCGGGCGGCCGCGAGGAGGATCAGCGCCAGCATGAACACCTCGACCTGGAGCATGAGCCGGGCCGCGCTCCATCGGGGATCCGTGACCACGCCCAGGCCGGCGATCCCCAGCATGAAGATCGCACCGAGGACGCGAGCCGTCAGTGGTGTGAGGCCCAGGGCCAGAGGTCGATCGCATGGTTCGGAAGGAGGAAGAGGAACAGCCCGGCGGCGACGGCGACGGCGCCCGTGGCGCCCATCACCACGCGTGCGGCCGGGGCGAGCACGACGTCGTCCGGTTCTGGCTTCGACCCACGGCGGCTGTTCGTTGCCCACACCCCCCACACCAGGAACGGTGTGGTACCCCACCTCCACCGGCCACGTTCCAATGGCTGGCTCCAAGACGGCGACCCTGACAAGGACGGCGGCGGCCGTGGTGGGGGAGTGCCGTCACGGACGAAGTAGCGCCACCTCGCCACGGCGGACTGGGCCCTCGGCCTGTTTCGCCCCGTACGTTTGCAAATGTTGGCAGTGTGCGCCCGTCGGATTATGCTCGGATGGCGGACGTAGGTGGGCCCGCGGATTGTCCTCGTAGCCGGACGCAGTTCGTACGACGCGGATGTCTCGACATCGGCGAGCCCGACCGGGGAAGCCCCGACTTGGGCGGGCTACCGATCCCCGTCGGAGGTGCGGGCATCGTCGTCGAGCGTGGCGGTGAACGACGCCCGGGTACGTCTGACCGAGACGACGGCGCTCCCAGATGAGAGGAGTACCCGCGGAAACGAGACCGGCATCAAGGAGATCCGTGAGACGGACACGCCGACCGTCGATCGTCATCGGCACAGCCGTTGCGCCGCCCGCCGTACCCATTGACGCGATATCCGGTTCGTGTTCTCCTTCCACGTCCACGAACGACGCTTTTGGGCATCCTCGTACAGCGACACCCGAATGAGCCTGACCGGAAGCTTTGTTCTCCACGAGGAACTCGAACGCCGAGCCGGTGCGGCCGTGGAAGTCTCGGGCAACGAGGATGAGTCGAGGGGAACGGAGCACCCTCACCGGGACCGAGGACTTGCAGCTCAAGCAGGCCCGCCGCCCGTCGTCACTCCGTACGTGCACGGCGACTCGGCCTGGCACGATCACCAGGGGTGGCGGGTCGTGGAATACCAGCACGCCCTGCAAACCGTCAGCGACCCGCTGCTGGGATGGGCCACCATCGGCGCTCACTTCCGGACCAGCGGGGCGTCCATGATCGCCGGCTATCTCGGCAACTCGGACAAGGTCGACCGCGCCATGAGCCGCTTCGCGCGTGCTTATGCCGACCAGACCGAACGCGACCATCAGGCCCTGGTGACCGCCGTCGCCCGTGGCGTCCTTCCCGCCAGCTGAGCCGAACGCGCACGGTCTGCCAACGCCCCTCGGCATGCACAGCCTTCTGGCGAGAACATCTCCGCGCCGCTACCATCATCAGCCAGTGGCCTCGGCGCAGGGGCCGGTC
>JBPCJQ010000106.1:0-10308 GCA_051005135.1 Acidimicrobiales bacterium | reverse complement strand
GGCTGGCCCAGCTTCACCGCACCGGCGCTGGCCGAGGCCGTGGAGCTCCACCAGGACCGTAAGTTCGGCATGCGCCGCACCGAGGTCACCTGCCGGGCGTGCGGCGGCCATCTGGGCCACGTCTTCCCCGACGGCCCGGGTCCGACCGGGGAGCGCTACTGCATCAACAGCGTGTCCCTGGAACTCGAGCCCAGGACCGACTGAGTCGCACCGACTGAATCGCCGCCGGCCGCTGGACGCCGCCAAGGCGGTCCTCACGGCTGGCGACCAGAAAGCTCTACAGGGCGAGGGTCGCCGGCTCCGCCGGCGCCCCGAGCACGATTGCCTCGCCGGAACGGAGCGAAGCGGAGTGAACGGCGATCAGTCCACTTCGATGAAGATGCACTCGCCGGGGCACTCCTCGGCGGACTCGATGGTGCCGTCCTCCTGGCCGGCGGAGACGGGGGCCAGGCCCTCGACGCCTCCGGGGTCAGAGAGCACCTTGCCGCTGGCCTTGACGTAAGCGAGGCCGTCGTCGAGCAGCGTGAACACCTCGGGGGCGATCTCCTCGCAGAGCCCGTCGCCCGTGCACAGATCCTGGTCTATCCAGACCTTCATGGCCATGTCGGTAGCCTACCTCTTCTCTAGGTGCGATCGGGGAGGCCGCGCACTTCTCCGGCCCTCGGAAGACAATTTACCCGGAAATCGCCAGGAAAACCAGCCAAGGTGGGTACCCTGATGTCCGGAAGGGCAGGTGTATGTTGGCCGAGCGGCCTCGGCAGAGGCCTGGAGGAGGTGGTTCCCGCGTCCAGCTCCGAGTACGAACGAAGGCTCGCCGCTTACGAGCAGGAGGTAGGCACCCTTCTCGAGCAGGTCAAGACGCTCGAGGAAGAGGTGGTCCAGCTTCGCCGCAAGCTTCAAGACGCCCCCAAACGAGTGCGGACGCTGGAGGAGCGCCTGCTCGAGACCAAGGGCGAGTTGGCCCGCGCCACGTCGCAGAACGAGAAGCTCTCGTACACGCTCCGTGAGGCTCGTGAGCACATCTCCGAGCTCCGCCAGGAGGTCGAGAAGCTCACCCAGCCGCCCTCGGCGTACGGCACCTACCTCGACAGCAACGACGACGGCACCGTCGACGTCTTCTCCGCGGGCCGGAAGATGCGGGTGGCCCTCCACCCCGCCATCGACCGCGACGCGCTCGAGCGGGGCCAGGAGGTCGTGCTCAACGAGTCCCTCAACGTCGTGCTGGCCCGGGGTGCCGAGGTGGCGGGTGAGATCGTCACCCTCAAGGAGTTGCTCGAAGACGGCCGCCGGGCCATCGTCGTGGGCAGGGCCGACGAGGAGCGGGTGGTCGAGTTGGCCGACCAGATCATGGGCGAGAAGCTGCGAGCGGGCGACACCATCCTGCTCGACACCCGGGCCGGCCTGCTGCTCGAGCGCCTGCCCCGCCCCGAGGTTGAAGAGCTGATCCTCGAAGAGGTACCCGACATCTCCTACGACGACGTCGGCGGCCTCGACGACCAGATCGAGCAGATCACCGACGCGGTGGAGCTGCCGTTCGTGCACCGGGGCCTGTTCGAGGAGCACAAGCTGCCCGCGCCCAAGGGCATTCTGCTCTACGGACCCCCGGGGTGCGGCAAGACGCTCATCGCCAAGGCGGTCGCCAACTCACTGGCCAAGAAGGTCAGCGAGGTCACCGGTGACCGCAACGCCCGCAGCTACTTCCTCAACATCAAAGGCCCGGAGCTGCTCAACAAGTACGTGGGCGAGACCGAGCGCCAGATCCGCCTGGTCTTCCAGCGGGCCCGGGAGAAGTCCGAGGAGGGCTGGCCGGTCATCGTCTTCTTCGACGAGATGGACTCGCTCTTCCGTACCCGGGGCACCGGTATCTCCTCGGACATGGAGGCCACGATCGTTCCCCAGCTCCTGGCCGAGATCGACGGCGTGGAAACGCTCAAGAACGTGATCGTCATCGGTGCCTCCAACCGTGAAGACCTCATCGACCCCGCCATCCTGCGCCCCGGGCGCCTCGACGTGAAGATCAAGATCGAGCGGCCCAACGAGGCGGCCGCCCAGTCGATCTTCAGCCGCTACCTGGTCGCCGACCTACCCCTCGACGAGGCCGAGGTGGCGAGCCTGGGCGGCGGCGATCGCCAGAAGGCCGTCGACGCCATGATCGAGCGCACCGTCGAGGAGATGTACCGCAGCACCGACGACAACCGCTTTCTCGAGGTCACCTACCAGAACGGCGACAAGGAGGTCCTCTACTACAAGGACTTCGCCTCGGGAGCCATGATCGAGAACATCGTGCGCCGGGCCAAGAAGCTGGCCATCAAGCGGGTCATCGCCGGCGAGGGTCGGGGCATCCGCGCCGACGACCTTGCCGAGTCCACCAAGCAGGAGTACAAGGAGCACGAAGACCTGCCCAACACCACCAACCCCGACGACTGGGCCAAGATCTCGGGCAAGAAGGGCGAGCGAATCGTGTACGTCCGCACCCTCATGTCCGAGGGCAGGGACGCCACCGGCGGCCGAGCCATCGAGCGGGTCGGAACGGGCCAGTACCTCTAGATGGCCATCACCAAGGTCTGTGGCATCGAGACCGAGTACGGGATCCTGCTGCGGGGGGCGGGCGAGCCCAACCCCATCACCGCGTCGTCGCTGCTGATCAACGCCTACGTGTCGCGCCTCAGCCGGATGGCGTCGGCCGCTGAGCACGGGCGCAGCGTGGGCTGGGACTTCGAAGACGAGTCGCCCGGGTGCGACGCCCGGGGCTTCGCTCGGGAAGGGTCCATGGCCCCCGAGGTGGAGACCCACCTGGTGAACGCGGTGCTCACCAACGGGGCTCGCTTCTACGTCGACCACGCCCACCCCGAGTACTCCACGCCCGAGTGCGCTGACGCTTTGGAGCTGGTGCGCTTCGACAAGGCCGGCGAGGCAACGCTGGCCCGTTCGGTGGAGGCTGCGGCCGAGTCGCTGCCGGTCGGGCGCTCGATCGCCGTCTACAAGAACAACTCCGACCGCAAGGGCAACTCCTACGGCTGCCACGAGAACTACCTGCTCGACCGCAGCGTGCCCTTCGCCCGCATCGCCGCCCAGGTCACGCCTCACTTCGTCACCCGCCAGATCTTCTGCGGGGCGGGCAAGGTGGGCGCCGAGGTGGGCACCGGCGGCGTCGACGTTCCCTTCCAGCTCAGTCAGCGGGCCGACTTCTTCGAGGAGGAGATCGGCCTGGAGACAACGCTGAAACGGCCGCTGGTCAACACCCGCGACGAGCCGCATGCCGATGCCTCCAAGTATCGCCGCCTGCACGTGATCGTGGGCGACGCCAACATGGCCGAGGTCTCCACGTTCCTCAAGGTGGGCACGACTGCCCTGGTGCTCTCGATGATCGAGGACGACTGGTTCGGCGATCGCGACCTCACCCTGGCCTCGCCCGTGCCCGCTGTGCGGTCTGTCTCGTGGGACCTGTCCGGGCGGGCGCCCCTGGTCTTGGGCGACGGCACCTCCATCACCGCCCTCGACCTGCAGTGGGAGCTGCTCGACCTGGCCCGCAAGTACGCCAACGAGCGGGGGCTGGAATGCGTGGGCACCGAGGTCGGCGCCGAGGTGCTCCAACGCTGGGAAGCCACCCTCGCCGCCCTGGAGGACGACCCCATGAGCCTGGCCCGCCAGCTCGACTGGGTGGCCAAGTACACCCTGATCGATGCCTACCGCCAGCGCCACAGCCTGGCCTGGTCCGACCCCAAGCTGGCCGCCCTCGACCTGCAGTACCACGACGTGCGCCCCGGCCGGTCGCTTTTCGCCCGCCTGCCCATGGAACGCCTGGTCACCGAGGAGTCGGTCCTCGACGCCATCACCGAGCCGCCCACCACCACCCGCGCCTACTTCAGGGGCCGCTGCCTGCAACGCTGGGGATCGTCCATCGCCGCCGCCAACTGGGACTCCATAGTGTTCGACCTGGGCACCGACCCCCTGCGGCGGGTGCCCATGATGGAGCCGCTCAGAGGAACAGCCGCACACGTCGATGCGTTGTTGGACAGTTGTGAGACCCCGAGCGACCTGCTCGAGGCCCTGGGGTCACCGTCTTAGGAGGCCACCGTCTTTAGGAGGCAATGCCATGGCAG
Source organism: Acidimicrobiales bacterium (assembly GCA_051005135.1). Lineage (GTDB taxonomy): Bacteria > Actinomycetota > Acidimicrobiia > Acidimicrobiales > AC-14 > DATAQC01. The sequence continues at coordinate 6,205 of JBPCJQ010000106.1, read as the reverse complement.
AACGGGAGCAGAAGAAGCGTCAGGCGCCCACCCGCCCCGAGGAGACGGTCGAAGAGATCCCCGCCTCGACCAAGCAGGGCGACAAGCTGAAGGCAGAGATGGACGACCTGTTGGACGAGATAGACGACGTCCTCGAGACCAATGCAGAGGAGTTCGTCAGGTCATATATCCAGAAGGGCGGTCAGTAGCGGTCATTGCCGCCGACGTGTCGATGTAGATGATCACCACTGGCCGCGGGCATCGGCGATGATCTCGGCCGAGGCCAGCGCGGACTGCGCTCTGCGGATGCGACAGAAGTCGACAGACCGCCCGGTTGGCAGCCGCACCTTGCCCGCTGCCACAAACCGCTCATAGGAGGTGAGTGACGGTGGCACCAGCACGGCAGCGACCTCGCCGTGGTTGGTCACCTCGATCACCTCTCCTGCGGCCACGTCGCGGAGCACGACGGAGCTGTTGTTCCGGAGCTCACGGTGATTGATCGTCCTGACCATGTAGCAACTGTAGCACCGCTCTGGACTAGCCATTGCCGGGGGCCACGACAAGCGCTCACCTGCCCGGCCGCTAGCCTCGGCCCACCATGACCGTTCCCCTCTTCAGGGCCGGCGACGATCCCGGTCCCAGCTTCTCCGATCTGCTCCGTCGCACCCGGGAGCCGGCCCCCCGGGTGGGTGCGCCGACACCGATCGTCACCGCCCACGGCACCACGATCGTCGCCGTGCGCTACGCCGATGGCGTGGTGATGGCCGGAGACCGGCGGGCCACCGAGGGCTACAGCATCGCCCACCGGGCCATCGAGAAGGTCTTTCCCGCCGATCGCTATTCAGGGGTGTCTATCGCCGGGGCGGCGGGGCCGGCGGTGGAGATGGTGCGCCTGTTCCAGACCGAGCTGGAGCATTACGAGAAGGTGGAGGGCGTGGCCCTCAGCCTCGAGGGCAAGGCCAACAAGCTGAGCCAGATGGTGCGGTCCAACCTCCCCATGGCCATGGAGGGTCTGGCCGTGGTGCCCATCTACGCCGGCTACGACCTGCGCCGGCGCGCCGGGCGGATCTTCAAGTACGACCTCACCGGCGGCCGATACGAGGAGGACGACTTCCACGCCACTGGGTCGGGGGGGCGCGACGCCCGCACCACGATCAAGCTGGGCTGGCGCGATGGCCTCGACAGGGCCGCGGCTGTGGAGCTGTGTATCGAGGCCCTCTACGAGGCGGCCGACGAGGACTCGGCCACCGGTGGACCCGACGTGGTGCGGGGGATCTACCCTACGGTGGCCACCATCACCGGCGAGGGCTTCGAGCGGGTAGCCGAGCCCGAGGTGGCCGAGCACTTCGGTGCCCTCATCGCGCGCAAGACCGAAGGGGGCCACAAGCCGTGACCGGCCCGGGAGGCTGGTCCAGCCGGCATTCATCGGGGCGTCTCCGAAGGAGGACGAACCGATGACGATGCCGTACTACGTGGCCCCCGAGCAGTTCATGAAGGACAAGGCCGACTATGCCCGCAAGGGCATAGCTCAGGGCCGCAGCTTGGTGGCCCTCACCTTCGAGGGCGGGATCCTGCTCTGCGCCGAGAACCCGTCGCGCACCCTGCACAAGATCAGCGAGATCTACGACCGCATCGCCTTCGCCGGAGTGGGCCGCTACAGCGAGTTCGACGCCCTTCGCGTCCTCGGGGTTCGCAACGCCGACGTCAAGGGCTTCACCTACTCGCGCGAAGACGTAGACGCTCGCAGCCTGGCCAACGCCTATGCCCAGACGCTGCACCAGATCTTCACCCACGAGATGAAGCCCATGGAGGTCGAGATCCTGGTGGCAGAGGTGGGGGCCGCCGCCGACGACGACCGTCTTTTCCGGATCCGCTACGACGGGTTCGTGGTCGACGAGGAGGGCTCTGCTGTCCTCGGCGGCGATGCCGAGGCCATCGCCGAACGGCTCAGGCCGGCTCTCGAGGACACTTTGGACCTGGGCGCCACCCTCAACGCCGCGGTGGCCGCCCTGGCCGGCGCCGACCGCACCCTTGCGGCCGGCGACCTGGAGGCGGCGGTGCTTGGCCGCACCACTGACCGGAGGGCGTTCCGCCGGCTACCCGAGAGCGAGCTGGAAGCCCTGCTGAGCTGAACAGGGTCGCCGCCACGTCAAGTGGTTCGGCGGTACTGGCGGACGGCGAGCACGCCGAAGACCACTAGCACCAACACCGTCCAGACCACCGCGCCCACCAGGTGGCCGGCGGTGGAGCCGCCCAAGGACAGGGCGCGGGTGGCATCGACCACCACCGACACCGGCTCGCGGCTGGAGAAGGCCTGGAGCCAGCCGGGCATGAACCGCACCGGCACGAAGGCGGAGGAGGCGAACACCAGGGGCGCCATGAGCGGGAAGGCCGCCGCCTGGGTGGTCTCGGGGTCGCGCATCAACAGCCCGAGCCAGGCGAACAGAGCCGACATGGCGCACCCGAAGGCGAGCAGGAGGCCCATCGACGCCAGGAAGGCGATGGCGTTGGTGTGGACCCTGAAGCCCACCAGGAAGCCCACCACAGCCATGAGGGCGATCACGAACACGTTGCGCACCATGTCGCTGGCCACCCTTCCCACCAGCACCGCCGATCGGGCCATGGGTAGCGACCGGAAGCGCTCGATGAAGCCCTGCTGAAGGTCTGAGGCCAGGCCGATCCCGGTGCCGATGGCCCCGAACACCACCGTCTGCACGAAGATCCCCGGCATAAGGAAGTCGACGTAGGCGACCCCGGGGGAAGTGCGGATGGCGCCGCCGAAGGCGTAGCGGAACAGCAGCACGAAGACGACGGGCTGGACGGTGGAGAAGACCAGGAGCTGGGGTAGGCGCAGGAGGGTGAGCAGGTTGCGTCCGGCGACAGCGGCAGCGTCGGACACCGCGCCTGCCAACTTCTGGCCGATCCCCTCGTCGTCCTCGTTGTCGGGGGTGAGAGGAGGAGGAGCAACGATCTCGACCGCGCTCATGACAAGACCACGGCGTTGACCCGGGAGCCGTCGCCCTCCGACCCCGATTCGACCCGGTGGCCGGTGAGGGTGAGGAACACGTCGTCGAGAGTGGGCTCCCGGTAGGCGATGGACAGGGGCACCAGCCCCTCGCGCTCCAGCGCCCCGAGCACGCCCACCAGTGCCCCGGGCCCGTCCGCGCCCAGGCGCACGGTGGTGGCCTCGCGGCTGGCCTCCACATCGCCCAATGCGCTCATGGCCGTCTGGGCCCGAGCCGCCTCGTCCTCGCCGGCCAGGCCCACCTCGATGCTGGTGGTGCCCATCCCTGCCTTGAGCTCGGCGGCGGTGCCCTCGGCCAGGGACCGGCCATCGTCGACGACCATGATGCGGTGGGCCAGCCGGTCGGCCTCCTCCAGGTACTGGGTGGTGAGCAGCACGGTGGTGCCCTCGGCCACCAGCTCTCCGATCACCGCCCACAGCTGCACTCGACTGGCGGGATCGAGGCCGGTGGAGGGCTCGTCGAGGAACAACACCGGGGGCCGGTGGACCAGAGCGGCAGCCAGGTCGAGGCGGCGGCGCATGCCGCCCGAATAGGTCTTGGCCGGCCGATCTGCGGCGGCCGAGAGCCCGAAGCGCTCCAGTAGCTCGTCGGCCCTCTTCTGGCCGAGGGCCTTGGGGAGGTGGGTTAGTCGGCCCATGAGGCGCAGGTTCTCCCTGCCTGTGAGGTTCGCATCGACCGCCGCGTACTGGCCGGCCAGGCCGATGCGCCGGCGGACGGCCGAGGGTCGGCGGGCGACATCGATGCCCAGGACGGTGGCCGTACCGCCGTCGGGCGGCAGGATGGTGGTGAGGATGCGCACCGCGGTGGTCTTTCCGGCACCGTTGGGCCCGAGGAGGCCGAAGACGGTTCCCTGGGCCACCTCCAGGTCGAGGCCGTCGAGGGCGACAACGGAGCCGAAGCGCTTGGTCAGCCCTTCGGCGGCGATGGCGGGGGAGTCCACCGCGCTACCCCTCGCTCGGCTGGTGCTGACGTTGCTGGCGCGCCAGCTCGTCGAGCTCGGCCTCGAGCTCGCCCGTGGTCTCGACGTGGATGGACGGCAGGGCCCGGTCGAGCCAGCGAGGCAACCACCAGTTGGTGTTGCCCAGCAGCTCCATGGTGGCGGGTACCAGCACCAGGCGCACGATGGTGGCGTCGATGAACACCGCAGCCGCCAGCCCCAATCCCACCAGCTTGATGGCCCGGATGTCGCCCAGCACGAAGCTGCCGAAGACCACCACCATGATGGCGGCGGCAGCGGTGATGACCCGGGCGGTGACGGCCACGCCGTGGGCCACCGCCTCGCCGTTGTCACCCGTGCGGTCGTACTCCTCCCGGATGCGCGAGAGCAGGAACACCTCGTAGTCCATCGACAGGCCGAAGACGATGGCGAACAGCATCATCGGTGCCCATGCTTCGATGGGCCCGGGCTTGCCCACTCCCACCAGGTCCTTGGCCCAGCCCCACTGGAAGACGGCGACCAGCAGGCCGTAGGCGGCTCCGATGGAAAGCAGGTTCATGATCACCGCCTTGAGAGCCACCAGCAGGCCGCGGAACACAGCCATCAAAAGGAGGAATGACAGGATGAGCACGGCCCCGATGAAGATCGGCAGCCGGCCCGAGATGTACGAGGAGAAGTCCTCCCCGCCGGCGGTGATACCGCCCACGTGGACGCCGGCGGTGGAGCCGGCCACGGCCGCAGGGACCACACTGTTGCGGAGGCGGTGCAGCAGGGAGGTGGTGGCCTGGTCCTGGGGCGAGGTGGTTGGGAACACCTGCAGAATGGCGGCGTCACCCGCGGGGTTCGGCTGGGGTGCTGAGGCGAAGGCCACGCCGGGAGTGTGGTTGAGCTGGTCGGACAGGCGCCGGAGGGCGGCCACGTCGGGCGGGCCGGCGGGCGTGTCGGCGGCGACGATGAGGGGCCCGTTGAAGCCGGGGCCGAATCCGGCCGACAACAGGTCGTAGGCACGGCGGGTGGTGTCGGTGATGGGGCGGTTGGCGGCGTCGGAGAAGCCCAGGCGCATGGACAGCACCGGTGCGCCCAGCGCCAGCAGCACGATGAGACCGGCCGCGAACACCGGCCACGGGCGTCGCTGGATCACGCCGCTCCATCGCAGCCAGAACCCCTGGGTGGCGCCTTCCACCCCCTTGCGCCGGCGGTGGACGCTGAGGCGGTCGATGTTGCGCCCCACGAAGCCGAGGACGGCCGGCAGCAGCGTCAGGGTGGCGAGCATGGTCATGAGCACGGCTAGGGAGGCACCGATGGCCAGGCCCCGCATGGCGTCGAGCTTCAGGACGAACATGCCGAGCAGGGAGATGAGCAGGGGGAGGCCCATGGCAAGCACCGACCCGAACGCGACGAGCAGGATGACCACCGCGCCCAAAAAGCCGAGGGCCTCGCTCGACGGGGCGCTGAAGCCGGCGAAGATGTCGCCGCCCAGGTCGACCCGGAGCCCGGGCACGTGCACGGCTTTCACGTCGGCCTTCACCTGCTTGGCGACGGTGAGGTACTTGCTCTGGTCGCGGTCGGAGAGGTTGAGCTCGGCGTAGGCCACCCGGCCACCCCTGGCGACCTGGCGGGCACCCTCGGGGGCATAGGGGCTCACGATGCTCGATCCGGGGACGTCGGTGGTGACCTTGGCGAACAGAGCCTCCATGGCCTGGCGCACGGCTGGGTCGGCCACCCCCTGGTCGGCCTCCATCACGATCTGGCCTCCAGCGCCGGTGCGGGTGCCGAACCCCTTGGTCTTGAGGATGTCGAGGGCTTTCTGGCTTTCCGAGCCCGGGAGCTTGAAGTCGGTGTGGAACGCGCCCCCGGCCACGCCCGAGATGACCAGCAGGGCGAGCCAGCCCACCACCACCAGGCGGCGTCGTTGGTAGCAGGTTCGGGCCAGGTTGGTGAGCATGGGAACCTCCAGTTGCCGAAGCGAACCTAGCTTCGTACGAGCATGGGCATAAGGGGTTTTCGGGCGCATCGGGTGAGGCCCCTCATATCGGCCCCGACCCTCTGGCTCTCAGACGCCAGATACCGGCAGGACTCATCGCGTCCTCCCCTACATGGCGGACCGCTCCGGCGAAGCTCGGTAAGCTGTGCACCTCGGGCTGTGGCGCAGCTTGGTTAGCGCGCTTGACTGGGGGTCAAGAGGTCGGGAGTTCAAATCTCCCCAGCCCGACCACAAACTAGCAGGTCAGAGGGGGTAAGAGGAGGCGCACCGAGCGCCTCC
>JBPCJQ010000105.1:0-26158 GCA_051005135.1 Acidimicrobiales bacterium | reverse complement strand
TGGTCTCGACCATCACAACGTCGGGCTCGATCGTCCATCGGTCATCAACTGCGATGGCCTCCACACCGTCGCGCAGTCATCGCTCACCAGCCGCGTCGGCGAGATTGACGCCGTCACCATGCGCGGGGTCTGCTCAGCGATCGGCTATGCGCTGGGTTGCTGAATTGGGCACCGTCATTCTTCTGTCGCCACTGCCAGCTTCCTGTCGTGTTACACCCTCGACCTCGAACAGCGGCATCGCCCTGACTACCTCCCACTGGCGGTCGCGTGCCTCAGATCTGACCAGTCGGTGAGCCTCGTCGACGGTCTCTGGACAACCCCGGAGATCCTTGCCCTCGAACGCGCCGTGGTCGCTCAAGCGGACGGGCCGCCCCTCCCCGAGTACGGCGCCAGGACCTCGGCCGTTTTCCAGCACGCGTACGCACGCACGGTCCGCAAGACCCAGGGCCTGACGTGCGACACCGCCCTCCTCCTGGGCGACGACGGCCTCTTCGCCGAGTTGGGCTACACCGGCCTCACCCGGGCCGCCAGGAGAACCACCTCTACACCGTCGTGGGCGCCGCTGACTTCGACGACGCCACCGACCCACTGGCTCACGTCGTGCGGGCGCTGGACACGAGCAGGGCCAAGACGGCCGCCATCGAGGTTCTCGAGGGGGCTGAGATCGCATGACCACCCAGGACGTGGACGTCCCTTGAAGCACCGTAACGACAGCCCGTGGGGCGACTGGCACGAATCAATCGCCGAGGGTCTCGTCGCCGCGGCCGATTACCTGAGCCGCTGCCAGCGTTGCCTGGCCGGCGAGATCACCCCGACCGGTTCTACTTCGCCGACAAAGCGGGGGACTCCGGGATGCCGCCACCACCCTTGTGCGGCGGTGCCACGAGGTCGAACGCTGGCTCGGTGAGTGCGGGGCTGACATCCAAACCAAGGAGCTCGACGGCGAGACTGGTGGACATGGTGAAGCTCTCCGACGCGTGGCCGAGCACGGCGGAGGCAATGGCGGGGTGGACGTTGTGCTCCAACATGGCGGTGGCGACGCCGTGGCGGGCATCGTGGAGGCGGACCTCAGACCGGATGCCGGTCTCCTTGGCCAGCCGCTTGAAGGCGTGGGTGAAGGTGCTGGGATCGATCGGTTGACCGTCGCCCCGGTCGCACACGAGGTCGAACTCGTCCGACGGCATGCCTGCCAGCCGGCGGGCATCCCGCTGAGCCCGCCGACGGCTCTCGGGCACGGGCAGCGTGAACGCCGGCAGGGCGATCTCGCGACGGGCCCGGGGCGTCTTCGGATCGAAGATGCGGATGGAGCCGTCGACCATGCGCCGCAGGCTCCGGGTGACCCGCACCCGGCCGACTCCAAGTCGACGTCGCATCAGCGCAGGGCCAGCACCTCCGAGCGGCGCATCCCCGTCGTGGTCGCGAGCAGGACGGGTACCTCCACACGCTGCCCTTGGCGACCTCGATGAGCGAGCGCAGCTGCTGGACGGTCGGCACCACCAGCTGGGCCCGCGCCACACGAGGTGGCTTCACCGACCGCACCGGGTTCACGGCGACGAGGCCCCACGCGACAGCGGTCGTCATGGCCGACCCGAGAGCGGCGCGAGCCTGCACGACGCTGGCCGGCGACTGGCCCCGCTCGGTCATCCCGTCCATCGCTTCTGGATGTGCGCCGGCCGCAGGCGGTCGAGGCGCGTTCCGCCGATCAGGGGGAGGATGAAGTCACGCAGCAGCTGGCTGTACCGGTGATGCGTGGTCGGCCGCAGGCGGGCCCGCTCGTGCTCCAGCCACCGATCCATGAACTCGCTCACCGTCAGGTTCGACGGGAAGGGGTCGCTGCCGCGCTCCACCTAGTGGATCAGCCGGGCGAGCTCCGCCTCGGCCTCCTTCTTGGTCCGGAATCCGCTGCGCCACTGCTGGCGGCGCTTGCCCGTGGCGGGATCGGTGCCGATGTCGAGGACGATCGAGTAGGTCCGGCCCCGTTTGCGGACATGCCCACGTACGCACGGAATGCTACCAGATTCATGTTTGCAATCCGTTTGCAACGCCTCCGGAGGGCACTTCCGCCTCCGGCCGGCGACTCGCTGACCCTTCTGGGCAGGACTTTTCTGGTGCGCCCCCAGGGACTCGAACCCTGAACCCGCGGATTAAGAGTCCGCTGCTCTGCCAGATTGAGCTAGAGGCGCCGGGAGGGTGACCGAGGGGACTCGAACCCCCGACTTCCAGGACCACAACCTGGCGCTCTAACCAACTGAGCTACGGCCACCTTGGGGAGGCCAGCATGGCACACCGCCGCCGGGGACCTCGCCGAGTTGGCCGCCCGGGGGCAGGATGGTCCGGTGCCGCCCGACCGCCGCCCGGCCCGACTCCACCCCCGCCTGGACCGGGCGGTAATGGCGTCCAACTGGCGCGAGGTGCTGCTGGTGGACGCCGCCCTGGGCGCCGCCGTGGTGATCGGCGGACTGGTGGTGGCCGCCCTCCTCTGGGTGGCCGTCGGGCTGGTGGTGGCGGCCGCCGGGGCTGTCTACGTCGGCCTCGGGCTGTCCCGATGGCGGCGGTGGGCCCGCCTGCGGGCCGACGCCGGCCTGGATCGGCCCGACGGCTGATCCGGGTCGCCTGGGGGCGGGCTGGCGGGCCAACGTCCGGGCCCGCTCGCCGGCCGGCGCGCGACTGCGGCCCGGGCGTGGTCGACTGAGTCCCATGAGAGCAATCATCGTCCCCGGCTTCGGCGACCCGTCCGTGCTCACACTCGCCGACCTTCCCCGGCCCGAACCGGGACCGGGGCAGGTGCTCGTGCGGGTGGTCGGCGCCGGGGTCGGGCCGTGGGATGCCAAAGCACGCAAGGGGTGGTTCGGCCCTCGCACGTTTCCGTTCGTCCCCGGCGTGGAGGCGGCGGGCACGATCGAGGCGCTGGGCGACGGCGCCCAGGGCGGCGTGGGCGACCCGGTGCTGGCCAGCCCCTCGGGCGCCTACGCCGAGTGGGCCGTCGTCGATGCTGCCAAGGTCGCCCCCGCCCCGGCGGCGCTCGACCCGGTCGACGCCGGTGCCGTCCCGGTCGGCGCCGTCACGGCCCTCGAGGGCATCGACGACCACCTCCACCTCGCGGTGGGCGAGCGCCTGTTGGTGGCGGGCGCCGCCGGCGGCGGGGGAGCGTTCGTCGTGCAGGTCGCCCAAGCGCGGGGCGCAGAGGTGGTGGCCACGGCCAGCCCGTCGAACCACGACTTTCTACGTCGCATCGGTGCCGACGAGGTGGTCGACTACCACGGCGACTGGGTGGCGTCGGTCGGCACCGTGGACGCCGCCTACGACTGCGTGGGCGGCCCGACGTGGGACGGCTGCGTGGCCGCCGTCCGGGCCGGTGGCCGGGCGGTGACCATCGCCGCCTTCGGCGCCGAGGTCGCCCGCCCGGGCGTGGCCATGAGCGTGTTCTCGGCGTCGATGACCAGCGCCCGCCTGGCCGAGGCCGCCCGCCTCATCGACGACGGGTCGGTCACGGTGGAGATCGCCGCTCGCCTTGCGCTGGAGGAGGCGGCCGAGGCGCACCGGCGGGTGGAGTCGGGACACACCCGGGGGAAGATCGTCCTCGTTCCCTGACGGCGTGCCGCCAGACTGCGGCCGGTACGTCCCGGCCGGATCAGCGGGGCCCTTCCTGCCAAAGGCCCTGACGCTGCTGGCGATTAATGCCGGGCCTCACCGCTTCCTTGATCACCTCACTGTCACCCTTGCCCGTACGCGCCGCCCGCACCTTGAGGGCACGCAGGACCTGCTCGTCGATCGTCAGCATCGTACGCGTCTTGGACATCGACACATCTGAGCGACATGATGAAACGGCCGCGGGCGGGCAGGGCGCATTCCCGCGTCACCGACTCGGCGAGGCTGTCGACTCGTGCGAGCAGGCCTGTCGGCTCGACATCCAAGTCGATGGTGTGGGTCCTGATCAGGCGTCAGCATTCCGCACAGGGCAACGTGGTAGCGGGTGTTGAGCCGGGTGGGCCGCCACCCCGGCGGCAAACCTGCCGGAATCGGCGCCCTCGCTCAAGTCGGCGAAGGCTCGGCGTCGCGCAGCCCACGTCCTGGTCGAGGTCGAGATCCTCGATGCGCAGGTTGGCCAACTCCGGCCAACGATGGCCGTGTCCCGCCGCTCCTCGAAGGTTCCCCCCTCGCAAGCGGCGAGCAGGTGGCGCAGCTCGTCGTCGCCCAGGACGGGCACGGGGACGTCCTGGACCTGGGATGGCTTGGTGCGGGCCATGGGCGACTCGGTGATCTCGTCCTCCTCGACGACGTGGATGAAGAAGCGAGCAGGGCCCGGTATCGGTTCGACGCCGTCGTCGGCCGGCACCTCGCGAGGATGTCCTCGATGAACGCCGCGACGTGTTCGCGCCGAATGTTGGCCGCGCCGGTAGGCATCCCCCGAGCAGAGAGGAAGGCGATGACCTGGTTGGCCGCCCCATGTAGGTCGTGAGCGTCTTCGGGGATCGGTGCGTCGCCCGCAGCGAGCGGGGGCCCAGGACGGGACGAGGCCGGCGAGCTCGCCTACGTTGTGTTGTGGACGCCTCCGACGCGCATGGAACGATCGGTTCAACGAGCGGTGTGCAGGCGGTCATCTGAGCCCAACGAGAACAAGCCAGCAGTCAGAAGCCACATGTCCCGCCCCTGTAGCTCAGCTGGATAGAGCGGCTGCCTTCTAAGCAGCGGGTCGCAGGTTCGAGTCCTGCCGGGGGCGCCGGCCGGCCGGCGCAAGCATCAAGGTATTGCGTCGGGCAGCTGGGCCGCCGAAGTCGGCGAGGATGCCAGCGAGCACGTCGACAGGCTGGGCCAGCTCACAATGGACACCCAGCGCGCGCTCAGCGCCCCTTCTTCACCTACCCCGTCAGGGCTCGTCCGGCTCGGCGGTAGCGTCAGGAGCCATGCGAGTGGTGGCCGGTACTGCCGGTGGGTTGCGGTTGTCGGCGCCTGCCGGGCGGCGGCTGCGGCCGACCAGCGAGCGGGTGCGCGAGGCGGTGTTCTCGTCGCTCGGCAGCCTGGGAGCCGTCGTCGGGGCCACTGTGGTCGACCTGTTCGCGGGCACCGGCGCGCTCGGCATCGAAGCGCTTTCCCGGGGAGCGCGCGCTGCCACCTTCGTGGAAGCCGATCCCGCTGCCGTCGCTTGCATCCGGGCCAACCTGGCCGCCACCCGGTTGGAGGGGGCCACGGTGGTGCACGCCGATGTCAACCGGTTCCTCGACGATCCCGGAGGCCCCTACGACCTCGTCCTGTGCGACCCGCCCTATGCCTTCTCGGGCTGGTCGGGCCTTGTCGAGCGGATGCCCGGCGACCTGCTGGTGCTCGAGTCCCGACGCCCCGTCGACCCGGGCCGGGGGTGGGTGGTCGTACGCAGCGCCCGCTACGGCGACTCGGCCGTCACGGTGGCTCGCCGCGCGCCCGCTCAGGGGACCACTCAGGCCCACCACGGTGCTAACCGAAGCCGCCGCCGCGACGGTATGGTGAGCATTGGCGCCACCGCGCCCCAGGAAAGCAGTGCGACCACACATCAGAGGCCAGAAGGGAGAGGCATGCCGGTGGCGATCGCCTTGATCCCGGGTTCGTTCGACCCCGTCACCTTCGGTCATCTCGCGATCGTCGAGCGCGTGTCGCGCCAGTTCGACCAGGTCGTGGTGGGCGCCGTCGCCAGCCCGCCCAAGGGCCGAACGCTTTTCGACGCCGAGGAGCGGCGGGAGATGCTGGCCGAGGTCACCGCCCACCTGCCCAATGTGGCCGTCGAAGTGTTCGACGGCCTGCTGGCCGACTTCGCCCTGGCCCGGGGAGCGGGTGCCATCGTCAAGGGCCTCAGGGCGGTGTCGGACTTCGACTACGAGCTGCAGATGGCCCAGCTGAACTACCGGTTGTCGGGTGTAGAAACGTTCTTCATGCCCACCGCGCCCGAGCACTCGTTCCTGTCGTCCAGCCTGGTCCGAGAGGTGGCGCGCTTCGGTGGCGAGGTGTCCTCCATGGTGCCGCCCGAGGTGGCCCGCCGACTGAAGGAGCGGTACTCCTCATGACCACCTTCGATCGTCACACCGAGCGGGCCGCCGAGGCCGGTGACACCGAGCTGATGCTGCGCCGGGTCCTCGACCTGGTGAACGCCGCCCCCAAGATGCCCCTGTCGTCCACCGTGCGGCTGGAGAAGGACGAGGTGGTCGAGCTCCTGGAGGAGGCCGTGGAGCGCCTGCCCGACGAGCTGCGCCAGGCTCGGTGGCTGCTGAAGGAGCGTGAGGAGTACCTGGCCAAGGTGCAGAGGGAGGCCGACGACATCCTGGCTGCCGCCCGCGACCGAGCCGAGCGGATCGTCCAGCGCACCGAGCTGGTCAGGGAATCTCAACGCCTGTCCCGGCGCATCCTCGACGAGGCCAACGAGGAAGCCCGCCGCCTCCGCCACGAGGCCGAGGACTATTGCGACCAAAAGCTGGCCAGCTTCGAGATCCAGCTCCAACGCATCATGAAGACCGTCCACGGCGGCCGGGAGAAGTTGCAGATCGCGCCTCTTGCCACCCCCGGCGCCCCCGCCGGCGCCGGCATCGTGGACGCGGAGATGGACAGCGGGGAGGTCTTCTTCGATCAGGACCAGGGCTGATGGCACCGTTCGTCGTCACCGTTGCCGACCTGCTCCACCGCCCTGGGGCGCACCGGCGGGAGCAGGTGAGCGGCCCGCTCGACGGCCGGGGCGTGATAGGCAATTCGGTCCCCCGGGATTGCGAGGTGATGGTCGACGCCCTCCTCGAATGGGTCTGCGACGGCATCCTGGCCACGGGCACTGCCGTGGCTCCCTGGAGGGGAGAGTGCCGGCGGTGCCTGGCCCCGGTGGGCGGCGAGCTGGTGGTGGAGTTCCGGGAGCTGTTCGAACAGTCTCCCCGCGAGGGGGAGAGCTACCCACTGCGTGGAGACCACATCGACCTGGCGCCCCTCGCCCGCGAGGCCGTCTTGTGCGCCCTGCCGCTGGCTCCGCTGTGCGCCGACGACTGTGCCGGTCTGTGCCCCACCTGCGGGATCGACCTGAACAACGGGGCGTGCACCTGCGCCGACACCCCAGTCGATCCCCGTTGGGCTGTCCTGGACCTGCTTCGGAGCGATCTGGGTCCTTCCTGAGGGCCCACTAGGCTGGCGGCAGAACCCGTCGCAGCATGCGACTGTGGCAAGAATGTGGAAGGCGATCCGACGTGGCCGTACCCAAGAAGAAGACATCCAAGGCCAAGAGCCGGAGCCGGCGGGCGTCGGCGTGGCGGCTCGGACCACCCCCGCGCAGCGACTGCCCCCAGTGCCATCAGGCCAAGTTGCCCCACGTGGTGTGCTCCAACTGCGGGTGGTACGGCGGCCGCCAAGCCATAGAGGTGGACTGACGTCGCCCGGGGCGGCGCAGCGATGACCGTTCCTGCGTTGCCATGACACTGCCCATCGCCCTCGACGCCATGGGCACCGACCGTGGCCCGGGCGAGGTGGTCGCTGCCGCCCGCCAGGCTCGTGACGACCACGGTATCGAGGTGGTGCTGGTGGGTCATCCCGACGCCCTCGGAGACACCGACGGCATCGAGGTGCTGGCTGCCACCCAGGTGGTCGACATGGGCGACGACCCGGCCACCGCGGTGCGCGCCAAGCGCGATGCCTCCATAGTGCGCGCCGCCGAGGCGGTGCGCGATGGGCGGGCCGCGGCCATGGTCAGCGCGGGGAACACCGGGGCGGCGATGGCCAGCGCCCTGCTACGAATGGGTCGTATCCGGGGCGTGGGCAGACCGGCCATAGCCACCATCCTTCCCGTCCCCGGTGCCATGCCGACCGTGCTGCTCGACTCGGGCGCCAACGCCGAGTGCACACCAGCATGGCTGGTGCAGTTCGCCCAGATGGGGGCGGTGTTCTTCGCCCAGCGCTTCGCCGTTCCCGAGCCCAGAGTGGCCCTGCTCTCCATCGGCGAGGAGCCCACCAAGGGCACCCAGTTGGTGAAGGAGACCCACGCCATGCTCGGCGAGCCCGGCCGCCTGGCCACGGGGAAGTTCCTCGGCAACGTCGAGGGTCGCGACGTGCTGAGCGACGCCGTCGACGTGGTCGTCACCGACGGCTTCACTGGCAACGTCGTCCTGAAGACGCTGTAGGGCGGCGTGGCCTTCGTGGTGCGCACCTTCCTCGGCGCCATGACCTCCAGCGACGAGGCTCGCAGGGCGACCGACCAGCTCCTCCCCGTGCTGACTCCTCTGTACGAGGAGCTCGACCCCGACACCTACGGCGGGGCCATGCTGCTCGGGGTCGACGGTGTGTGCATCATCAGCCACGGTTCTTCTTCGGCTCGGGCCATCGTCAACGCCGTTCGCATGGGCCGGGAGATGGCCGATGCCGGCCTCGTAGACCACTTGCGCGCTGCGGTAAGACCCTGAGCGATCTCCTGGGTTCGTTCACAAGCGCACAATCTCTGTCCTAAGTACACTTCCGCCGTTCCGGCCAACTCCGGCCGGCCCGAGGAGTGTTGCCCGTGGCGCCTGACACCAATGTCCAGCACGGTCCGCTCGACCGCCAGGCGGTCCTCGACCTCGTTCGCGACCGGCTCGCCGACATCCTCGAGATCGACCCCTCCGCCATCAACGAGGGGGCGTCGTTCAGCGACGACCTCGATGCAGACTCGCTGGCTCTGATCGAGCTGGTCGAGGCCCTGGAGGAGGCGCTCAGCGATCGCGCCGGCGGGTTTCGCATCGACGACGAGGACCTCGAGGATCTCAAGACGGTGCGCGACGCTGTGGACTACGTGGTGGCGCGCGTGGGCGGGACGTCGTCGTCCTGAGCCAGCGCGTCGAGGCTGAAGCCCTGGGCCAGCGGCTGGGGCGGCCCTTCGTCGACCCAGAGCTGCTGAGCCGCGCCATGTCCCACCGGTCGTGGTGCGCGGAGACGTCGGGGTTCGAGTCCAACGAGCGTCTGGAGTTCCTGGGCGATGCCGTGCTCGGCCTGGTGGTCACCGACCACATATTCCGGGCCTACCCGGCCCTGCCCGAGGGCCACCTGGCCCAGGTTCGGGCCGCGGTGGTGAACGCCGGGGCCCTGGCCGAGGTGGCCGAGGAGCTGGAGCTGGGCCGCGCCCTGCTTCTGGGCAAGGGCGAGGACTCCTCAGGGGGGAGGGAGAAGCCGTCGATATTGGCCGATGCCATGGAGGCGGTCATCGGCGCCGTCTACCTCGACGGCGGCTGGGAGGCAGCTGCCGGCCTGGTCATGGACCTGCTCGGCGAGCGCATAATCGAGGCCGCGGCCGGCCCCGGCGGGCACGACTACAAGACGCGACTGCAGGAGATGGCCGCCCGTCGCTTCGACCAGCTCCCTCGCTACGACGTGGTGGGTGAGGGCCCCGACCACGCTCGCCACTTCTCGGCCACCGTCTATCTGGCCGGCCAACCCTCGGGCACCGGTGCCGGCCGCTCCAAGAAGCAGGCCGAACAAGCCGCGGCCCACCAGGCCTGGCACGCCCTGTCGGGACTTGCGCTGGACGCGGCAGCCACCAACGGAGCAGACGATGCCTGAGCTTCCCGAAGTCGAGACCATCAAGCGAGACCTCGAGCGTGAGGTGGTGGGCAAGCGCGTCAAGTCGGTGGAGGTAACCGGGATGCGGTCGATCCGCCGCCACCCCAACAAGAAGCACTTCATCACCAAGCTCGAGGGACACAAGATCGGTGGCGTCAAGCGCCGCGGCAAGTACCTGGTCTTCAGCCTCGACGACCCCGACGTGCTTGTCGCCCACCTGGGCATGAGCGGCCAGCTCTTGCGTACCAAAGGCACCAAGGACCCTCTGGTGAAGCACACCCATGTGGTGATCACCTTCACTCAGGGTGGTGCCCTGCGCTTCGTCGACCCCCGAACCTTCGGCGAGCTGTTCGTCACCGCTGCCGGCGAGCTCGAGCACCAGGTGCCGGAGCTGGCTCACCTCGGGTTCGATCCCGTCGACGACATGATGTCGTGGACCAAGTTCGGCGAGCTCCTGCTGGCCCGCAAGGCCAAGCTCAAGACGTTGCTCATGGACCAACGGTTCGTCGCCGGGATCGGCAACATCTACAGCGACGAGATCTTGTTCACCGCCGGCCTGCGCTACGACCGCTCGTCCGACAGCCTCACGTCCCAGGAGGTGCGCCGGCTGTACCGGGCAATGGTCGAGACCCTGCAAGAGGCCATAAAGCACCGGGGGTCGTCGCTCTCCGACGAGCAGTACCGCGACCTGTTCGGGGAGAGGGGCGGCTATCAGGTCATGCACAAGGTGTACGACCGCGAGGGCGAGGCGTGCCGGCGGTGCCGCAGCACAATCGTCAAGGTCAAGGTGAACGGCCGCTCGTCCTTTCTCTGCCCTCAATGCCAGATCTAGCGGGCTAGCGTCGGCCCCGATGGTCGTCGAGCCCGTTAGGTACCGGTTCTCGGTGGACGAGTACCACCGCATGGGAGAGGCCGGGGTGTTCGAGCCCGATGCCCGGGTGGAGCTGATCGACGGGGAGGTCATCGAGATGTCGCCCATCGGCAGCCGCCACGCAGGATGCGTCAACCGGGTGACTCGTCTGTTCGTGAGGGCGGTGGGCGACGACGCCGTGGTCGTCATCCAGAACCCGGTGATCCTGTCCGAGCTCTCCGAGCCCCAACCCGATCTGGTGCTGGCCCGTCCCAGAGACGACTTCTACGCCAGCGGCCATCCCACCCCCGCCGACATCCTGCTGGCGATGGAGGTCTCCGACACCAGCCTGGCCTTCGACACCAGGGTGAAAGTGCCGCTGTACGCGGCTGCCGGCGTTCCCGAGGTGTGGATCGTCGATCTCCCTGCGGCCGCATTGCGCGTGTACCGCGAGCTCGGGCCGGGGGGTTACTCCGAATCGCTCACTTTGCGCTCCGGCGACTCGGTAACACTCTCTGGTCTCCCCTCGGTGACTGTGGCGGTGGCCGACATCTTGGGCTGACTAGGGTCCGCGGCCAGGGGCGCCTGCCTCGGTAGCCTCGGTCGGGATGTTCCTGCGGTCGTTGACCCTCAAGGGTTTCAAGTCCTTCGCCGAGCCCACCACCCTCGAGTTCGAGCCGGGGGTGACGGTGGTGGTCGGCCCCAACGGCAGCGGGAAGTCCAACACCGTCGACGCCGTGACTTGGGTGCTGGGTGCCCAGGGGCCCCGCACGGTGCGGTCGGGTCGCATGGACGACGTGATCTTCGCCGGCAGCGACCGGCGGTCGCCGCTGGGCCGGGCCGAGGTCACCCTCACCATCGACAACTCCTCGGGGCTGCTGCCCATCGAGCTCAGCGAGGTCACCATCCGCCGTACCCTCTTCCGGTCGTCGGGGGAGAGCGAGTACGCCCTCAACGGCGTGCCCTGCCGCCTGCTCGACGTCCAAGAGCTGCTCTCCGACACCGGCGTCGGGCGCCAGCAGCACGTGATCGTGTCCCAGGGCCAGCTCGACGCGGTGCTCGACGCCCGGCCCGAGGACCGCCGCATGATCGTCGAGGAGGCGGCTGGGGTCCTCAAGTTCCGCCGTCGCAAGGAGAAGGCCCAGCGCCGCCTGGAGTCCACCGAGGCCAACCTCGGCCGCCTGGCCGACGTGTCCCGCGAGGTTCGCCGCCAGCTCCGCCCGCTCGAGCGCCAGGCCGAGGCCACCCGGCGCCATGGAGATCTCAGCAACGCCCTGCGCGACCTGCGCGTGCACCTGGCCGGGCGCCATGTGGCCGGGTTGCGGGCTCGTACCGAGATGGCGGCCCGCTGGGCGGGCATCCTGGCCGGCGAGGAGGCCGAGGTGCGAGCCGAGCTGATTGGCCTCGACGCGTCGATCGCCAGTGCCGAGTCACGGTTGGCCGCGGTGGGCCGGTTGGGCCTCGACGAGTCGGCGGCCCGACTCGTTGCACTGCGGGAGCGGGCCCGTGGCCTGCGGGCAGTACTCGGGGAGCGGCGGCGGTCGATCGAGCGAGACCGCTACACGTCAGTCGATGCCGCGGTGGTGGCTTCCCTCGAGGCCGATGCCACCGAGCTGGCCAGCGAGCTGGCCGAGGTGGACGAGGCCAGCGCCGGCCTGGCGCCCGAGCTGGGTCAGCTGGAGGCGGCGGAGCGCGAGCTTGCCGCCGAGCGGGCTGGCTTGCAGGAGCGACGTGCGTCCACCGGGGCGCCGGGGCCGCGCGCCGCCGAGGCGAGGGGGGAGCTGGCCGCCCTGCGGTCGGCGGCCGACCGTGACCGCGCCGAGCGTGCCCGCCTGGCCAACCGGCTGGCGGCGGTGGAGGCTGACGTCGAGGGCCTGGTTGTTGCCGCCACCGCCCGGCGCGCCGATCTCGAAGAAGCGGTCGCCGAGCGCGCCACCTACGTCGCCGCCCGGGACGAGGCGGAGGCCCTCCGAGCCGGCCTGGCCGCCCAGGTGGAGGTGGCCGCGGCCGCCCTGCGCGCCCGCCAGGGCGAACGGGCAGTATGGGATGCCCGAGTCGACGGCCTGGCCCAGGCCCTCGACCACTCGGGCACCAGTACCGGTCACCTTCCCGTCACCGCTGGGGCCCTCGGCACCTTGGCCGAGCTGGTCACCGTCGACCCGGGTTGGGATGCCGCCTTCGAGGCGGCCGTCGGCGACGCCGCCGGCGCGGTGGTGGTCGACGGCGTGGGCACCGCCCGGACTGCGGTGGCCGGGCGCAGGCCCGATGCCGGGCCCCTGTCCCTGCTGGCAGTCGGCATGCCCGGCCTCATCCCGCCGAGGCCGGAGGCGGCCGGCGGCGAGCCGCTGCTGGCCCACGTCCGAGCGGCCCGACCTGACCTGTCCGCGGTTCTGGAGTCCGTCATCGGCACCGCGGTTGTGGTCGACGGGTGGGAGCAGGCCATCGACGTGGCGCTGGCCCGACCCGACCTGGTGGTGCTCACCCGGAGCGGCGACCGCTTCTCGGCCACCGGCTGGCGCGTCGGGGGTGGCGGCCCGGCCGCCGCCAAGGTGGCGCTGGCTTCGGCCCAGCGCCGCGCCGCCGATGCCGCCGCCGCCGTCGACGCCGCGGCTGGCCATCTGGCGTCCGCCAAGGAGGTTCTGGCCACCGAGACGGCGCGCGTCGAGTCGAGAGCACGAGTCTTGGCCGACCACGACCACCACCAGGACGCGCTGGCCGGTGACGTCGAGCGCCTGGAGGCCCATCACCGTGAGGCCGCCCTCACAGCCGCGGCGGTGAGGGCGGCGGTGGCCGACCAGGACGCCCGCCTGGCACAGGCAGAGTCCCGCCTGGCCGCGCTGGAACATGCCCTGCCGGGCCTGGAAGCCGAGGAGGCGGCAGGTGCGGCGGCCGCAGCGGCGCTGGCCGATGAACGCCGCCGGCTGGGGGAGCGGGCCGACGCCTTGGCGGCCCTTTCGACCGAGCTGGAGATCCGCCGCCGCGGGATCGACCAACGCCGCCAATACCTGGTGGGGCGCCTGGGCGAGGTGGAGGGTCGCCTGGCTCGCGCCGGCGCCGAGCGCGAGGCGGCCTCGGCCCGCCGGGGTGCCCTCGACCTGCTGGCGTTGCGCACCGACCGCCTGGCCACGGTGGTCGACGCCAACTTGGCCCACGTCGAGGAGCATCTGGCCGACGTCAAGGCGCGGCGCCGCCAGCAGTCCGAGGCCATGGCGGCCGGGTCACGCCGCCTCGACGATCTGCGCCGACGGCGGGTCCAGGCCGAACAGCGGCTGGAAGAGCTGCGCGAGCGCGTCCGCGGGGCCGAGCTGGAGGGGGCCGAGGCCAACATGCGGCTGGACGCGGCGGTGGAGACCGTGCGCCGCGAGCTCGACGTGGAGCCGGAGACAGCCGAGGCCTCCCGGTGCCCCGAGATCCCCTCGGGCAGCAGCCCCGAGAGCCGGGTCCGGGAGCTCGAGCGGGAGCTGCGGCTGCTCGGCCCCGTCAACCCGCTGGCCACCGACGAGCTGGCCGCCCTGCGGGAGCACAACGCGTTCGTAGAGTCCCAGCTCGAAGACGTCAAGGCCAGCCGCCGGGAGCTGGGCCGGGTCATCCGGGCCGTCGACGCCGAGATCGTCACCCTGCTCGGTGCCGCCTGTGCCGACGTGGCCGACAACTTCGAGCACCTGTTCTCCACCCTGTTCCCCGGCGGCCAGGGCCGCCTGCGTCTCACCGACGCCGACAGCCTCCTCGAGACGGGCATCGACATCGAGGCCCGCCCGGCCGGCAAGAACGTGCGCCGCCTGTCCCTGCTCTCGGGCGGCGAGCGGTCACTGGTGGCCCTGGCCTTCCTCTTCGCCGTGTTCCGGAGCCGTCCGTCGCCTTTCTACCTGCTCGACGAGGTGGAGGCTGCCCTCGACGACGTCAACCTCCACCGCTTCCTCGACCTGCTGGCCGAGTTCCGCCCAGAGGCGCAGCTGGTGGTGGTCAGCCACCAGAAGCGCACCATGGAGGCGGCCGACTGCCTCTACGGCGTGAGCATGCAGCCGGGCGGCTCCTCCCGGGTCATATCCCAGAGGGTGGGCGCCCTTACCGGTTGAGCGAGGCGGCGGCTCGGGCATCGGGTCGGCCGGTAGGGTAGCGACCCGATGGAGCTCGTCCTTGGTGGCCTCGCCGTCCTGATCGTGGTGGGGGCCGTGGCCACGTTCATCGTCACCCGGGCCATACACCGTCCTGGCGGCGACCTCGACCCTCCGCCGGCGACGCCCCTGGCCCCACCGTCTGCCCCGCCCAGGCCGGTGCGCCGGCGGGCGCCCACTCCGGAGGAGGTCGAACGCCAGGCCGCCGAAGTGGTGGCGGAGGCCGAGGCGCTCCTTGCCGCCCGCCAGCAGGCGGCTCCCGAGGAGGCCGCCGAGGAGACCGGGTTCCAACCCGAGGTAGTCGCGCCGGAGCCTGAGCCCGCTCCCAAGCCCCGGTTCCGCGACCGCTTGGGCAAGGCCAGGGCCCTCCTGTCGGGCTACCTCGGGTCGATCCGGTCGAAGACCAAGATCGACGACGAGACCTGGGACGAGCTGGAGGAGGCCCTGGTGCGGGCCGACGTGGGCATGGGCACCACTACCACCCTGCTCGACGACCTGCGAGCCCGGGTCAGAGCCGAGTCCATCGCGTCGCCGGTCGACCTGTTGGAGGCCCTGAAGACCGACCTCAAGAAGACGCTCACAGTGGCCGACCGCAGCCTTCGCTTCGAGCCAGGGAACCCCAACGTGTGGCTGTTCGTGGGGGTGAACGGCGTGGGCAAGACCACGACCATCGGCAAGGTGGGGCGTCAGCAGCTGGAGGAGGGGCGGTCGGTGGTCATGGCCGCCGGGGACACCTTCAGGGCGGCGGCTGCGGAGCAGCTCGAGCTGTGGTCGAAGCGGGCTGGCGCCCAGCTGGTGCGGGGTGCAGAGGGCGGGGATCCCGGCTCGGTGGTGTTCGACGCCGTCGAGCGGGCCGCGGCCAAGGGCGCCGATCTGGTGCTGGCCGACACCGCGGGCCGGCTCCACACCAAGGTCAACCTGATGGAGGAGTTGAAGAAGGTGCGCCGGGTGGCGGAGAAGGGGGCCGGCCGGGTGACCGAGGTTCTGCTCGTGATCGACGCCACCACCGGCCAGAACGGCCTCACCCAGGCCCGCCAGTTCACCGAGGCCGTCGACGTCACGGGCGTCGTGCTCACCAAGCTCGACGGCACCGCCAAGGGCGGCATCGCCCTCGCCATCCAGACCGACCTCGGCATCCCGATCAAGCTGGTGGGCCTGGGCGAGACCGTCGACGACCTGGTGGCCTTCGACCCCGACGAGTTCGTCGACGCCCTTTTCTCCTGAGCCAGGCTCTGGCCCGTCTCGGCCAGGAGGCGGAGACCGACCTGTTGGTTAGCCTCCGGCGGGGAGCCCGAGCCTGGGCCCCTCTGGGGCGGGTGCTCGAGGAGGCTCGTTCCGCCGAGTTGGTGCTCGACGACGAGGAGACCGGCCAGCTGCTCGGCCCCGCCGCCGAAGACCTGGCCGGCGCGGGCATCGAGGTGCTGTGGCCGTCGGAGCTGGCCGGCGACGGCCTGGCTCTGCGCGCCGTCCTGACTCCCACACCGAGCCCCGCCGCCGTCACCGAAGGCGGCTTCAGCCTCGACGCCCTCCTCGACTTCCACTGGGAGATGAGGCTCGGGGGCGAGACGCTGACGGCTGAGGAGGTGGCGGCGCTGGGCGTGGGAACTGGCCGCCCCGCCCGCCGCCGACCCCTCCCGCCTCGTGTACGGTTGACAACCGGCTGTTGAACCATCAAAATGGATTTGCTGGTTGCGCTGAGCGATCGGAAGTGTCGTGAGGTCCAGGAAGCCCGCCGGACGACGGGGCCCTGGGCCTCTGCGCATCAGGCTTGTTTCAAGGCCCGAGCGGCGTGAGTATCGTCACCTTCTCGTGGATGGGCTGGAACCACCTGTGGTTCGAGCCGTCCAGGTGCGCAGACGTCGCTCCTGCGACGACGTCCGCGACCCAGAGCAGCGGTTCGTCGACAGCGCGGGCGAAGCGGTGGGTGCCTAGCTGATGGCCGGCGCGTCGGCATTCGATGATGGTCTGCCGGTCCTGTTGGTCGTTGTGAACCCCCCGGCTCTCGATGACCGTTGTGCTGACCTCCTGGCCTACGAGCCAGGCGACGATCGTCTCAAGGCACTCGGCGCGGGCGTGCGACTGCAGCCGGCGGGGCACCGGTCAGATAGCCGCCGTGGTTGCCACCCAAGGAAGTGGGGTCATGCCGTCGATGATCCGATCCCGTCGGGCCGCGCTCTCGTCCCGCAGTGGATCCGCCGCTGACCGGCGAGCCTCAGACGTTGCATCGTACGGCGGCACTCCGCATCGTGGTCAGGCACGACCACCGCGGCCAAGAGCAAGAGTCCTGCGCCCCGCGGCCGAACGCTCTCGTCGACGAAGGCGGTTGCCATCGGACGACCCTAGCAGGTAAACTGTTTAACGCTGCGCTTGTAACTAACGTCATTCCTCGGCGGCCCATTGCGGTGTTGCCAGCGCAGCGTCACTAAGACACCAAGAACCACTTATCCCACGGCCTCGGCCGTGGGCCCCATTTTCAGTCGGGTGGGTGAGTGTCTCACCCGCCCGCCATGATGTGACGCACTCCCCAACTCGAGGAATCGCCGTGCCTCCCACTTTCGACGACTTCGTCAGCCGGGCTACCGGCGGTCAACATCCCTATGCCTACCAGCGGTGTCTCGCCGTCGACGGGCTGCCTGAGTTGCTGCGAGTGCCGACGGGGGCGGGCAAGACCCTGGCCGCCACACTGCCATGGCTGTACCGGCGCCGGGCCCATCCTGACCCGGCGGTACGCGACGAGACGCCCCACTGGCTGGTGCTGGTGCTACCCATGCGCGTGCTCGTGGAACAGACAGCCGACTCAGTAGGGGAGTGGCTCCACGCGCTCGGCCTGTCCGAGGGCGACGTGGGCCGGTACGTCGTGATGGGCGGCGAGCCTCGAACCAGCGGCTGGCGGCTAAGGCCGGAGCAGGATGCGATCTTCGTGGGCACCCTCGACATGTTGTTGTCCCGAGCGTTGAACCGAGGCTATGGCGAGGGGCGAGGCCGGTGGCCGCTCGACTTCGGCCTGTTCAACGCCGGCGTGCAATGGGTGTTCGACGAGGTACAGCTCATGGGTCCTGCGCTGCCGACGTCCCGCCAGCTCGAAGGCCTCCGCGAGAAGCTGGGCACCGCCGCACCTTGCCGCTCGATGTGGATGTCGGCCACCGTCGACAAGGCGGCTCTAAGAACGGTCGATCGGCCGACGATCGGTTCTGTCGTCGAGCTGGCAGCCGACGACGCCCAAGGTGCGCTCCGCTCGCGGCTGGAGGCCACCAAGACTGTCCGACGCCTGCATCTCGACGACGCTCACCACGCCAGGTCGTTGGCATCGCTTCTTGTCGACCGTCATCGCCAGGGTACGCGCACGATCGCCGTGCTGAACACAGTC
This sequence comes from Acidimicrobiales bacterium, assembly GCA_051005135.1. Classification (GTDB taxonomy): domain Bacteria; phylum Actinomycetota; class Acidimicrobiia; order Acidimicrobiales; family AC-14; genus DATAQC01. Next base: position 8,301 of record JBPCJQ010000105.1, on the reverse strand, counting down.
GATCGCGCTCGAGATCTATACCAGGAGCTGCGCAAGCTGGATAGGGCTGAAGAGGTGGTACTGCTGCACTCCCGCTTCCGTCCTCCCGAGCGGCGGGCACAGGTGGAGGCCGCGTTGGCCGACGTCGACACCGCCGGTCCTGGGCTCATCGTCGTATCTACCCAGGTCCTCGAAGCGGGCGTCGATCTCACATCCACCACCTTGTTCACCGAGGCCGCGGTGTGGCCCTCGGTGGTGCAACGGGCTGGTCGCTGCAATCGGGGCGGGGAAGCCACCGATGCGCTCCTGTTGTGGGCGCCACCGCCCAAAGCGCCTCCATATGACGAGGGTGATGTCGCTGCCGCCGTGACCCAGTTGGAGGAACTTGAAGGACAGGCCCTCACACCGCCGGCGATGAGCGCACTCGCCGTGGAGGCAAGGAAGGTTGTCCATCCGGTGTTGCGTCGACGCGATCTCCTGGGCCTCTTCGACACCACGCCCGACCTCGGTGGCAACGACCTCGACGTAGGCCGCTTCCTTCGTGAGGCAAACGACCTCGATGTCGCCCTGGCATGGCGTCCGGTGGGCAAGGAAGGCCCTGGTCCCGACGACGACGCCCCCGGCCGCGACGAGCGTTGCCCCGTACCGGTTGGCCAGGCCCGCACCGCGTTGAGGAGGCTCGCCGCCTGGCGCTTCGACCACCTCTCGGGAGGCTGGCAGAGGGCCGCCGACCGAGACGTGCGGCCCGGTCATGTCCTCGTGCTGCGTTCCGACGAAGGTGGTTACCGCGCCGATGTGGGCTGGGACCCAACATCGGGTCTTCCCGTGCCGCCGCCTGCGACCGTTGATGCCGCGCCCGGCGATGAGGCCGAGTACGTGGGTGGGGACCCGATGAGCTATCTCACCCGTCACTGGGTCGGCCTTTTCGACCACTTGCAGCATGCCCACGACGAGGTGCGGCAGCTCACTGGTGTGCTCCGGCTGCCTGGGTTGTCATACGAGCTGCTCGAGGCGGCAGCCACCGCAGCCGTGCTACATGACATCGGCAAGGCGCACCCCGTTTTCCAATGCACCCTGCAGCGCTCGGCCGACGACCCAGCTCAGCAGCAACAGGCAGCGACATGCGGACCGCCGTGGGCCAAGTCGGCGGGGCACCGCTATCCGCATCGACGTCCGCACTTCCGCCATGAGCTGGCGGGAGCCCTGGCGCTGCTGGGCGAGGCATCGGTGGCACTCGACGGGGTGGCCGAAGCCGACCTGGTCACCTACCTGGTGGGCGCCCATCACGGAAAGGTACGGGTGGGGTTCCGCACGTTGCCCGAGGACGACAAGACCAAGTGCCCGGGCGGGGGGCCGGTGGCGCTGGGCGTCTGCCACGGTGAGCCTCTGCCCGCGGTGGACACGCCCCGTGGCCGGTTGCCCGAGTCACGGCTCGACCTGTCGGTGATGGAGCTCGGTGACAGCGCCGACGGGCAGCGCTCCTGGACGGCTCGGGCGCTGGAGCTGCGAGACCGTCTGGGCCCGTTTCGTTTGGCGTTCCTGGAGGCGTTGGTGATCTGCGCCGACTGGCGGGCGAGCGCAGGCGAGGACCAAGGCCCAGCATGAACACCATCGATCTCCAAGGCTGTCACCCCGAACCCCTCGGCTCCTACCTGAAGGCTCTGGGTGTCCTGCGCCTGGTGACCCAGGACCGGCGGGGCGACCCCGGCGCTCGAGGGCAGTGGACCGACGCCGATACCTTCGGATTGGTCACTGCGATGGAGCGCGAGCGATTAGTCGCCTTCTTTCTCGACGACTACGAGCCAACGCCGTTGGTGGCTCCCTGGAACGGCGGGAGCGGCTTCGACGGCCGCGACGCTGGTATTGCCGACATCGAAGCGTCTACCCAGCCGCGGCTGGCTCCCTACAGGGAAGCGATTGCAGCCGCTCGCAGAGTGTTCAAGGCATATCCCGGGCAGGGCAAGGCCGCAAAGCGGGAGCTGCTCGAAGCGTGCCGTGCCGAGCTGCCCGATGCCGCAGTGGACTGGATCGACGCAGCCGCCGTCCTCACCGACGACGACCCCGTCTACCCAGCACTATTGGGTACGGGCGGCAACATCGGCCGTCTCGAGCTGTCGAACAACTTCATGCAGCGCCTGGGTGACGTGCTTTGCCTGGGGAACGGCCAGCGGGCCCCCGGGCGTGACGAATCTCGCCAGTGGTTGGAGGCGTGTCTGTTCGCCGACCGTCCGGTGCGCCACCTACGGGTCTCGGCCGGCCAGTTCGACCCGGGCGCCGCTGGCGGCATCCTGTCGTCCCCGCTGGAGAGCCTCGACAAGGAAGGCTTCGTGAACCCGTGGGACTTCGTGCTCGGCCTCGAGGGTGCTCTTGTCTTCGCCAGCGCCGCCTCACGCCGGCTCGAAGCGGCCAGAGCCAAGCCCTCCCTGCCCTTCATGGTTGGCGCTTCGCCGGTTGGTTATGCCAGCAGTGCGCCCGACGAAAGGTCAAAGGGGGAGTTGTGGGCACCCCTGTGGCGAAAGCCCGCCGGCTTCGGGGAGGTGGCGCGTCTCATCGGTGAGGGGCGGGCCGAGTGGCGAGGGCGCCAGGCAGCTCGGGGCATTGATATGGCGCGCGCTGCCACCACACTCGGCGTCGACCGCGGTGTGCACTCGTTCGTGCGCCATCTGTTCGTCGAGCGACATGGCCAGAACATGCTCGCCGTACCCGTGGGCCGCGTGGAGGTGCGCGAGCGCCCTGGGGTGGGCCTGCTGGCGCCGGTCGACGATTGGTTGAGCCGAGCCCGGCAGGGTTCCAATCCTCCGTCCGGCGTGGCAAGGGCTCTGCGGGCCGTCGAAGCGGGCATGTACGACGTGAGCGCGACAGGGCCCTCCCCTGGTCGCATGCAGTCTGTGCTCACGGCTCTGGCTGCCGCCGAGCTCGCGGTGGGAAGGTCGACCGGACACCGGGTACGCTCGGGCACCCGACCCGTTCGTCTTCCCGCCGAGCAGTGGTTGGCTGCCAGCAACGACGATACTCCCGAGTTGCGCCTGGCCGCTGCCCTGGCTTCGGGCCGCGACGACGGTGGTGCCTGTCTACGCTGGCTGCTACGCCCGATCCACAAGGGGGAGCGGGGCGGGCTCGACTGGACGGACCGGCCTGCACTTGTTCCCGGGTTCGGCACCGCAGGGGTCGTCGGCGTCCTCGCTTCCGCTCACGTCCGGCGCATGATGGGTAGAACCGCTTCGGCCCGATCCGGGCCTCGAGCTGAATCCGAAGGCGACGAGAGCACTGTCGGCGTACAGACTGCGTTCCAGTGGGGACTTCCCTGCCGCCTGAGCGATATAGCCCAGTTAGTCGAGGGCCAGATCGACGACGACCGCCTCGGCCATCTCCTCGGCGGGCTTCTGCTGCTCGATTTCCACAATCCCAAAGAGTCTGACGCGCCCTGGTCTTTCGACGAGCCCGACGATCTGGTCGCTGATCCGGCCTGGGCCGTGTTGTCCCCGTTCTTCCACGGTTTCGTTGCTCGCGAGAGCCGCCTCGTCCCCGAGATTCCATGGCCGGCGCAGCTCGTGGCCGGTCGCGTGACCGACGTAGTGGAGCGGGCGTTGCTGAGGCTGCGCATGGCCGGGCGTGACCCCGCCATGCGCGCCATACCCCCTGCCTTCCCAGAGTCCGGCTCCCGCCTGGCCGCCGCGCTGCTCGTTCCTGGGCCCGCCGGGCCCTTGTTCAGGCTCCTCGAGCGATCCGCACCACCGGCCCCAGACCGATAGGAGACACTCATGCCCACAGCTACCGCCAAGCGCCAGCTCTTCGACGTTGGTCTCGAACCCATCGCCGGTTCTCGGTTCCAGCCCACCGGCTTTCCCGACCTCGGCCCTGCCGAGTTCAAGCGCCCCGTGCGACTGGACGGCGAGGTTGAATGGCGCGACGCCCTGCTGGTGGAGTCGGCCCAGTCGATGGCCAACCACCTAGAGGGCGCCGGATGGGACTATGCCACCCAGCAACCGGTAGATACCCTGGCCGGGCTTCCGTACGTGCGCGTTCTGGCCGCCGACGACAGCCGCTACCTCACTTCCAGCCGCACCGAGGCCCATCGGCTGGCTTCGGCTTTCGTGAAGCAGGCGAAGCTGGGCGACGAGGAGATGACCGCGGTCATCCGAGAGCGGTTGGACCTTCGCGATGACACACCTCTAGCGCCCCGCGATATCGCCGCTGCCGTGTTCGCCCTCGATCCGATGTGCTTGCTCCATGGCGTGTTCTTCGCCGAGTCGGCCAAGGTGTGGCCGGGCCAGCCCAAGATCGCCCGTGCCGTCACCGGCTTCATCGAAGCCGTCGACGTCAGCCGGGCACTGAGCGGCGGAGTCAAGCAGGATGCCGTGCGTCATGGCATGAACGACGAGAAGGAAGGTACCTCCCGTGAGGGCTACGGCACTATTCCATTTCACCGCACGGAGTTCACCGCCGGCTCTATCACTGCGTACTTCGTGATCGACCTGGCCCAGATCGCCTCCTACGGCCTGCCCGCACCGGCCACAGCGCTCCTTGAGGCCATTGCCCGGTGGGAGATCCGCTCGCTCCTCGACGGTGGCCTGCGCTTGAGGACAGCCTGCGACCTGGTGCCCGTCGATGGGTCGATCGCCGACCGGTCCGGTGAGGTCCTAGCAACGCTCGACGACCTCGATGGCGAGATCCGACGCCTGGTAGGGGAGTGCCGGCAGCTGGTCGGTAGCGGAGAACCACTCGAGGTGTTCTGGGGCGGCGGCAAGGCAAGAGCCAAGAAGTAGGCGAAAGATGCCGACCACCCTGGCTCTTGCCTTCCCATGGGGCCGCTACCACGCCAACCCCTGGGGCAGGCATGTCAACGAGGCGGTGGTGGAGTGGCCGCCATCGCCGTGGAGAATTCTTCGGGCGCTGTACTCGGTGTGGAAGTGCCGGGTCTCGCACATGGACGCGGAGGTCGTAGAGGGCCTGTTGGCGTCATTGTCGGCGCCACCCACCTTCGTGCTGCCTCCGTCGATCGAAGCCCATACCCGTCACTACTTGCCCGACAGCCGGGGTGGCACCGACAAGGGCGTCGACGCCTTCGCAGTTCTCCAACGCGACGCGGCTGTCGGCGTCACCTGGCCGGTTGAGCTCGACGACCGATCCAGTGCCGCGCTTGGCGAACTGGTCGCGTCGCTTCCTTATCTGGGAAGAGCGGAGTCAATCTGCGAGGGCCGCCTCCTCACACCCGGCCACGAGCTCGAGGGCGAACCCTGCCTGCCTTTACCGACTGGTGAAGTGACTGACGGCATGGCTGTCCGCGTCCTCGTCCCCCAGCTGCCCCTGGACATCGGCGCCCTGATCGCTCGGCCCCTCGATGTGCGCCGCGCCGGCCTCATGGAGCCGCCGGGCTCCTACTGGCAGATGTATGTGGTGCCCCGCCGGTCGGTTCCGCCGAGCACCTCGCGGGCTAACCGGCTGCCCCGGTCACCACGGCCGACGGCCGTTCGGTGGGCTATACACACGCCAGCTCTGCCGTCGGTGCGGGCCGCTGTTGCCATGACCGACGTCCTGCGGCGAGCTTGCATGAGCAAGATGGGTGATCCTCCATCGGAGCTCCTGGCCGGCAAGGACGGCAGCGGTCAGCCGCTCAAGGGGCACCAACATGCCCACTATCTCGCGTTCGACGACGAGGGAAGCCGCCGGCTGACCCACCTGGTGGTATGGGTGCCGGCGGGGCTGGGCCCACGCGAAGTATCGGCACTGGCACGTCTCGAGGCGCTGCGGGGCAGGGAGTTCGTCTCCGACTTCCGGGCGGCCCGGCTGGGCTTGGAGGCGGTAGGCGACGTGTCAACGGTGGCTCCAAGGCTTGTTGGGCCATCGTCAGTTTGGAGGAGCCACACGCCTTTCGCCCCCCCCCGGCACGCCAAGGGTGGCATAACCACGTGGGAACCTCACGTAGAGGCTCAGGTTTGCGAAGAGCTCAACCGTCGGGGCTTTCCGGAACCATCGTCGGTGCGCGTACTGCGTGGCGACTGGCTCTCCTTCCGGCGACATCGTATTAGCGAACGTCTGGCGGCCAGCCGCTCGGCGGTGGGCGTAGAGATCGTGTTTTCTGAGCCAGTGGCGGGGCCGCTGGCGTTGGGGGCGCTGAGTCATTTCGGGCTCGGATTGTTCGTGCCCGAGCCGTGACGGAATCAGCGGCCACGGTCGACGTTCCCGACCTGGTGCCGGCACGCATGGTGAACGAGTTCAGCTACTGCCCCCGGCTCTTCTTCCTCGAGTGGGTCCAAGCTCGGTTCGAGGACAACCCCGACACTGTCGAGGGCCGCTACCAGCATCGGGCTGTCGACCGGGAGGCGGGTCGAGCGCCCTTGCCCGATGACGGTGACCTGGCCTCGGCACGGTCGGTGATGTTGTCGTCGACCCGCCTCGGACTCGTGGCACGGGTCGATCTCATCGAGGGCATCGAGGGCGGGGTGAGGCCGGTCGATACCAAGCGGGGCAGCCCACCCGACACGCCCGAACGGTCGTGGGAGCCCGAGCGGGTGCAGCTGTGTGTGCAGGCGTTGCTGCTGCGCGAGGCCGGGTACCAATGTACCGAGGGCGTCCTCTACTTTGCCGAGGCTCGGCGTCGGGTGGCTGTGGTGTTCGACGACGAGCTGGTGGCGCGCACCGAGGGCCTGCTGGGCGAGTTGCGAGAGATCGCCGGCCGCGACCTGCCCCCTCCGCCACTCGTCGACAGCCCGAAGTGCCCGCGCTGTTCGCTTGTCGGCATCTGCCTCCCCGACGAGACGAACACGCTGGCCGCTCGATCAGATCGGCCTCCCCGGCGGCTGTTGCCCCGTGACCCCCAGGCTCGTCCGATGTACGTCACTGACCAGGGGACGACGGTCGGACATCGCGAGGGGAGGGTGGAGGTGTCGAGACACGGAGAGGCCGTCCAGTCCGTGCGCATGATCGACGTCTCCCAGCTCAACATCCTGGGCAATGTCCAGGTAACGAGCCAGCTCATGCGCCAGCTGTTCTCCCGCGAGGTCCCGGTTCTGTGGTTCAGCTACGGTGGATGGTTCCAGGGGATCGCCGAAGGGCTCCCGTCCAAGCACGTGGAGCTGCGCCGACGCCAGGTCAGCACTGCCCACCAGGGCGGCCTCTCGATCGCCCGGGCCATGGTCGAGGGCAAGATTCGCAACTCCCGGACGCTGTTGCGCCGCAACAGCCGAGTGCGTGACGACTCCGTGCTGGCGTCCCTCAAGTCGCTTGCCGAGCAGGCCGCCACCTGCTCGTCGACATCGTCGCTGCTTGGCTTGGAAGGCACCGCCGCCCGGCTGTACTTCGGTGGCCTCCCCTCCATGTTCCGTGAAGAGCTGCGCCTGCCCGGCGCCGCCTTCAGCTTTGAGGGCCGGAATCGACGGCCGCCCTTGGATCCGGTCAACTGCCTTCTCTCCTACACGTACGGGTTGCTGGTCAAGGACCTGACCGCTGTGGCCCTTAGCGTCGGGTTCGACCCCTACCTCGGCTTCTACCATCGGCCTCGCTTCGGCCGCCCTGCCCTCGCCCTCGATCTGGCCGAGGAGTTCCGGCCCCTGGTCGCCGAGTCCACGGTGCTGAGCCTGGTCAACAACGGTGAGGTCCGGGCCTCCCACTTCGTTGTCCGGGCCGGGGGTGTCACCCTCACCGCGGAGGGACGCAAATCCGTGATCGGCGGCTACGAGCGACGCCTCGACACCGAAGTTCGTCACCCTACTTTCGGCTACAAGGTGACCTACCGGCGAGTCCTCGAAGTGCAGGCTCGCGTGCTCGGTGCTCACGTGTTGGGTGAGATCCCTGACTACGTGCCGTTCATGACGAGGTGACTCGTGGCGCGTCGCAGATATCTCGTGGCTTACGACATCCGCGAACCGAAGCGCCTTCGGAACGTGCACAGCGCCATGAAGGCGTTCGGGTACCCGCTCCAGTACTCGGTGTTCGTCTGCGACCTCGACTCCATGGAGAAGATCTCGCTGCGCGAGGCGATGGGCATGCGCATGAACCAACGGGAGGACAGCCTTCTTCTCGTCGACCTCGGTGAACCCGCGGCTCGGGGGACTGACTGCTTCGAGTTCATGGGCGTCGCACCCGAGCTGCCCCGAGGCGGCCCGACTATCGTGTGAGTGGCGAGCGCTCCGGTAACTAGTCCTGATCCGACCACCGCTCGCATGCAGGTCAGAGCAGTCTTCGGCTACTTGACAGCATCCACAGTCTCCAAACCAGCGCCCCCCGAGTCCACCACTCGACTCGGCTCGCGTTGTTCCTGGTCAGCACCCACGAATGACACGAGCCCTCTGCCCGGCCACGTGGCCGGGCCCCCATTGCGGC
>JBPCJQ010000104.1:0-8033 GCA_051005135.1 Acidimicrobiales bacterium | reverse complement strand
GGTTCCGCGGGTCCTCAGGTGCGCTCATACCCCTAGCCTGGCCTGTGGCGGGCTCGCTGTCACACATGACTGGCATCCTGGGCTCGATGATCATGCCTGCGTCAGTGCGATTCGCCGCCGCCGCCCGCATCCTGGCTGCCGAGTCCCGGCGTCGGGGCCTGGTCGTCGCCGGCTTCCGCAGCCCTCCCCGCCACCCCAACGCATGGCGCACCATGCGTCGCCGGTCCGACAGCGCGGTGGTGGTGGCGGTGCGCCTACGAGGCCGGCCGTTCGAAGCGGTCGCCGCCGACATGGTCGAGGGCGTCGTCGTGGCCAACCGGCTGTCCGGCTCACCGGCCGCCCACCTGAGTGCCATCCTCCTCGCCGCCGTCCTCGACGACGATGCAGTCCCGGCGGCATGACCGGCCAGTCCCCTACTACGTTCGAGGTGCGGCAGATGGCTCCGGCCGAGGCCGAAGCGCTCGGACGCCTCACGGTGGCCGCCTACACAGGCCTCCCCGGCTTCGCGCCCGGCGACGCCTACCTGGCGGAGCTCGCCGACGTGGCCGGGCGTGCCGCCCGGGGGGCGGTGGTGCTGGTAGCCGTCGATGCTGGCGGGCATCTTCTGGGCGGCGTCACCTACGTCCCCGGCCCGGGCGGCGGAGCCGGCCCCGCCGGCCAGGGCAGCAGAGCCGCCCGAGAGGCTAGAGACAGGCCTCTCGCCGAGTTCGACGACCCGGCCCATGCTGGCATCCGTATGCTGGCGGTGGCCCCCGAGGCCCGGCGCCGGGGGGTGGGCACGTTCCTGGTTCGAGCCTGCATAGCCCGGGCCCGGGCCGAGGGACGCACCCGGTTGTGGCTGCACACCACCGAGGCGATGCGCGGTGCCCGCCGCCTCTACGAGCGCGAGAGCTTCCATCGGGCGCCGGAGGCGGACTGTTTGGGCCCCCTCCACCTATTGGCCTACGTCTTGGAGCTGGAGGGTCTGCCGGTGGGGACGGAGGGGATCGAACCCTCACTGGGGGCGGTTTAAGCGCCCTGCCTCTGCCGGTTGGGCTACGTCCCCCGTGGCGCAGTCAGCCGGTACCGGGCGGTTTGGTCGTGGTGGTCGTGGTGGTCGTGGTGGTGGTGGTGCGGGAGGTCGTGGTCGTCGTGATCGACGGTTGGGGCCCTGGGCCCGGCTGGGGAGGTATCGGCACGGGAGGCCCGTAGACCACTGAAAGCGGTGGCGGGCCGGGCACGGTGACCTTGGGCGGCCGGGTGGTGGTGACGTTGGCGTCGACGGTCGTCGTGGGTGCCGAAGTGGACGTGGTCTCGGCGGTCGGCGCCGCGGCCACAGTCGTGGTCGGGGCCACCGCCGTCGGCGGTGGGCCCGCCACCTCTACTCGGTGCGCGGGGGAGCCACCTGTGGCGAGCTGAGCCAACAGGCCCAGCAGGGCAAGGGTGGCCAGCCCGTAGAGACCCACATTGGCGCGCCAAGCCGTGGAGAGGCCCTCCCACCACTGCCTCACCGCTGCTCTCCACCTCGCTCGCCCATCCGGTCTCCAAGCTGCGGGCTGGGGCCTCCATGAGCCAAGCTGGGCTCGTGGACGTCTGGCCCGGGAGCCCCTATCCCCTCGGCGCTACCTGGGATGGAGAGGGTACCAACTTCGCCCTCTTCTCCGAGGGCGCCCAGGGAGTCGAGCTGTGCCTGTTCGGCGACGGAGGTGCCGAGACCCGTGTCCCTCTCACCGAGGTCACCGCCCTCGTATGGCACGGCTACGTGGCGGGGGTCAGCCCCGGATGCCACTACGGCTTCCGGGTCTTTGGTCCCTACGACCCGGCAAGGGGCCTGCGTTTCAATCCCTGCAAGCTGGTCATCGATCCCTACGCTCGGGCTATCGATGGGGTGCTCAACTGGGACGACGCCGTCTTCGGCTACCGGGGCGACGACGACGACGTGGCCGACGACCGCGACTCAGCCCCCCACGTCCCCAAGTCGGTGGTGGCCGATCCCCTGTTCCCCTGGGGCGACGACCACCGGCCTCACACTCCCTGGCACGACACCGTCATCTACGAGACCCACGTGAAGGGTTTCACTGCCCGTCACCCGGGGGTTCCCGAGCCCCTCCGGGGCACCTACGCCGGCTTGGCCAGCCCCGCCGCGGTCGACCATCTGGTGAAGCTGGGGGTGACAGCGGTGGAGCTGCTCCCCGTTCATCACTTCGTGGCCGAGCACCATCTGGTGCAGACGGGTCTCACCAACTACTGGGGTTACAACACCCTGGGCTACTTCGCACCCCACGCCACCTACTCGGCGTCGGGCGGTGGTGGCCAACAGGTGCGTGAGTTCAAGGCCATGGTGCGCACCCTGCACGCGGCCGGGATCGAGGTCATCCTCGACGTCGTCTACAACCACACCGCCGAGGGCAACCACCTGGGTCCCACCCTCAGCTTCCGGGGCATCGACAACACCGCTTACTACCGCCTAGTCGACGGCGACGCCCGCCACTACATGGACTACACCGGCACAGGCAACACCCTCAACGCCCTCAATCCCGACGTCCTGCGCCTGATCATGGACAGCCTTCGCTACTGGGTGAACGAGATGCACGTCGACGGCTTCCGCTTCGACCTGGCCTCGGCCCTGGCCCGGGGCTTCCACGAGGTCGACCGCCTGTCTGCCTTCTTCGACCTCATCCACCAGGACCCGGTCGTGTCACAGGTGAAGCTGATCGCTGAACCGTGGGACGTGGGCGAGGGTGGCTACCAGGTAGGCAACTTCCCGGTGCTGTGGACCGAGTGGAATGGCCGTTACCGCGACCAGGTGCGCGACTTCTGGCGGGGCCGCGACGCCAGCGTGGCCGAGATGGGTTACCGCCTCACCGGCTCCAGCGATCTCTACCAGGACGACGGGCGCCACCCCCACGCGTCCATCAACTTCGCCACCGCCCACGACGGCTTCACCCTGGCCGACCTCGTCTCCTACGACGACAAGCACAACCAGGCCAACGGCGACGACAACCGGGACGGCACCGACGACAACCGCTCGTGGAACTGCGGGGTGGAGGGCCCTACCTCAGACCCAACGATCGCCGCTCTGCGCCGCCGCCAGCAGCGCAACTTCCTGGCCACTGTTCTGTTGTCCCAGGGGGTGCCGATGCTGCTCGGGGGCGACGAGATGGGTCGAACCCAGATGGGCAACAACAACGCCTACTGCCAGGACAACACGCTCTCCTGGCACGACTGGGACCTCGACGACGGCGACGCCGACCTCTTCGAGCTCACCCGTCACCTAGTCGCCCTGCGCCGCTCGCACCCCGTGTTCCACCGCCGCCGGTTCTTCCAGGGTCGCCCCATTCACGGTTCGGGGTTGGCCGACATCGGTTGGTTCCTCCCTGACGGCGGTGAGATGACCGAGCAGGAGTGGACCTCGGGGCGGGTCCAGTCCATCGCCATGTTCCTCAACGGCGACCAGATCGGCACCGGCCCCAAGGGCAAGCCCATCGTCGACGACAGCTTTATGGTGCTGCTCAATGGGCCTGAAGCGGTGCGCTTCATGCTCCCCGACAGCAAGTGGGCGGCCACCCTGGAGCTGATAGTGGATACCGCCACCGGCTACGTGCGCCCCTTCGACGGCGCGGAGGGGGCCATCTTCACGGCTGGTGACGAAGTGTGGATGGAGGGCCGCTCGGTGGTGGTTCTGCGCAAGGTGGGCTGAGGTGCCGGGCGCCAGCACCGGCACGAAGAGGCAGAGGCTGGGCGCCGGGGTCTTCGACCTGCCGGTGCCCGAGATCCGTTTCGGCTACCGGTCGGCCGTCTACTTCTCGCGGGCCAAGGCCATCCTCGAGCAGGAGCGGCCCGACACGGTCGTCACCATGCAGGTGTTCCAGCGCGACTCCTCGGTGCTGTGCGGCATCGACGAAGCACTGGCCGTGCTGCGGGTGGGCGCGGGATCGTGGGTCGATCCGGCCCGAGCGGCCGAGGTGTTCGACGCCTACCTGGCCGCCCGCCTCGACGCCCGCAGCCTGCGCCTGGGTGACACCGAGGCATCGGCGGGCGCCCGGGCCCGCCAGTTCGAGCTGGAGACCGAGCTCGACCGCCTCTGGGTGCCGGGCTTCGACCGCCTCGACGTGACCGCTCTCCACGACGGCGACGCCGTGGAGCCGTGGGAGACGGTGCTGGCGATCGCCGGCCCCCTGCACCTGTTCGCCCACCTGGAATCGGTCTACCTCGGCGTGCTGGCCCGCCGCACGCGCATCGCCACCAACGTGGCCAAGGTGGTCGACGCCGCCGGTCACAAGCCCCTGCTCTTCTTCGCCGATCGCTTCGACCATTTCGCCACCCAGGGCGGCGATGGCTATGCCGCCCGCATCGCCGGCGCCCGGGGGGTGGCGACCGACGCCATGGCCGCCTGGTGGGGAGAGAAGGGGTTGGGCACCATCCCCCATGCACTCATCGCTGCCTATGGCGGTGACACGGTGGCCGCCACTGCCGGCTTCGCCCGCCACGTGCCCGAAGCAGATCTCATCGCCCTCACCGACTTCAACAACGACTGCGTCACCGATTCGGTGGCATGCGCCCGCGCCCTTGGCGACCGGCTGTGGGGGGTGCGCCTCGACACCTCCGCCACCATGGTCGACCGCGCCATCACGCCGGAGATCATGGGCGACTTCGATCCCACCGGCGTCAACGTCACCCTGGTGCGCCTGGTGCGCCAGGCCCTCGACGCCGAAGGCTTCGGCCACGTGCGCATCATCGTTTCGGGGGGGTTCACGGCAGAGCGTATCGCCGCCTTCGACGCGGAGCACGCCCCTGTAGACGCCTACGCGGTGGGTTCTTCCCTGCTGCGGGGAAGCTGCGACTTCACCGCCGACGTGGTGGCCGTCGACGGTAGGGACATTGCCAAGGCGGGGCGCCACTTCAGGGCCAACATGAGGCTGGAACCGGTGACGTAACCGAGGCTGGGGTGGGCGGCTCAGCCGGGGCGGCCAGCTCCGACCAGATCGCTGCGGAAGGCGCCGGCGTAGCGCACGTTGAGGCCGGTGTGGGGGGCCTCGACCATCTGGCCGTTGCCGATGTAGATGGCGTTGTGGCCGATGTTCGACGTGCTGGAGCCGAAGAACAACAGGTCACCAGGCTGGAGGGCGTTCAGGGGCACCCGGGTGGTCTCGTTGTACTGGGCCTGGGCCGAGTGCGAGAGCGACACGCCCCCCGCGCGCCATGCCCACATCGTGAGCCCTGAGCAGTCGAAGGAGTCGGGGCCGGCGGCGCCGTAGACGTAGGGCTTGCCCACTTGGCGCTCGGCCTCGGCCACCGCCGCCCCCGCACCGCCCGAAGACGGCGGGGCAGCCACGACAGCCGGGGCGGCCTTGGTCGCGGGCTGGCTCTTGGCGGCCTGGGCCTGGGCTGGCTGGGCCTGGATTGGTGTTGCCAGAGGGGCGGCCTGGCCCTGAGGAGTGGCGATGACGGGGGCAGCCGTTAGCTGGGCGGCCTGGCGGCGTGCCGACTCGGCGGCCACCATGTCGGCGAGGTCGCCGTTGGCCTTGGCGAGGACGGCTCGTGAGGCCGCCTCGGCGTCGGCCGCCTGCTGTTTGGCCGTCTCCGCCTGGGCGGCGGCTGCGGCGGCAGCGCGCTCCTCGTCGCTCAGCCGGCCCTGGACAGCCCTGAAGTCTTCCTTGGCTGCCCTCACCTGGCCGATCACGTCGCTCTGGTCGGCGGCGGTGAACCGGAGGTATTGCTGGCGGAGGACGAGGTCGTCGTTGTTGGCGTGGGCAAGGTGGGAGAAGAGGTTGGCCGAGCCGCCGGAGACATAGGCCTGGACGGCCGCCTGGGCCATCAGCCCCCGGGCCGCCTGCATGCGCGAATCGGCCCGGGCCAGCTCGCCCTTGGCCTTGTCGAGCGAGGCCCTCACGTCTTGGACCTTGAGCTGGGCCTGGTTGTAGTGCTCGGCCGCCATGCTCACCTTGTTGCCGTCGATGTCGAGCTGGGCGGCCAGGCGGGCGGCCTCTGCCTTCTTGTCGGCGATCTGGTCAGCGGACGCGGGAGAGCCCACTACCAGGGGGAGCAGGAGGGCGATCCCGACGAGGGCGCCGAGCAACCTTGTGTGCCGTGAAGTGATTGCCTCACTGCCTTCCGGGTCTCGGTTTGGGTTTCGACGGAGCGGCGACGGAGCGTTGCTGCTGGGTCGACCACCGAGACGCCCGCCCCGACGGCCGCAGAGACCTTAACCGCAGCCACGATGGCGGCGCAAGCATGGGACCTCGGATGAGGCCCGGGTCGGCAGCGGGCCGGGCTACCGTCCCGTTGTGCAGGTCGAACGGATCGAGCGCGACTCCATGGGCGAGGTGGCGGTGCCGGCTGACGCCCGGTGGGGGGCCCAGACCCAGCGTGCAGTGGACAACTTCCCGATCTCGGGGCTGCGGCTGCGCCCGGAGCTGATCGCCGCCCTCGGCGCCGTCAAGGCGGCAGTGGCCGCAGCCAACGTGAGCCTCGGCGTGCTCGACGCAGATGTGGGCGAAGCGGTGGCCGCCGCCGCCGGGGAGGTGGCCGCCGGGCGCTGGTACGACCACTTCCCTGTCGACGTCTTCCAGACCGGCTCGGGGACGTCGTCGAACATGAACGCCAACGAGGTGGTGGCCAGCCTGGCCTCCGAGCGCCTGGGCCGGGCTGTGCACCCCAACGACCATGTCAACGCCTCCCAGTCGTCCAACGACGTGTTCCCCACCGCCGTCCACCTGGCCGCCGCTGGTGGAATCGTGCATCGCCTGGTGCCTGCCCTCGGCCGCCTGGCGGCGACCCTGGGGACCAAGGCCGACGAGATGGGCGGAGTGGTCAAGGCGGGGCGCACCCATCTCATGGACGCCACCCCCGTCACCCTGGGCCAGGAGCTCGGCGGCTACCGGGCTGCGGTGGACAAGGGCATCGATCGACTCGTCGCATGCCTGCCCCGCCTGGGGGAGCTGGCCCTGGGCGGCACCGCGGTGGGCACGGGCGTGAACGCCCCGCCCGGGTTCGCGGCCCTGGCGGTCGAGCGACTGGCGGCCTCCACGGGCCTGGCCCTGGTCGAGGCGAGCAACCACTTCGAGGCCCAAGGAGGTCGTGACGCCCTGGTCGAGGCGTCGGGGGCGGTGCGGACGGTGGCGATCTCCCTGTCGCGCATCGCCAACGACCTGCGCCTGCTGGCCAGTGGCCCCCGGGCCGGTCTGGCCGAGATCCACCTGCCCGACCTCCAGCCCGGCAGCTCGATCATGCCGGGCAAGGTGAACCCGGTGCTCTGCGAGGCGGTGGTGTCGGTGGCCGCCCGGGTGGTGGGCAACGACGCCACCGTGGCATGGGGCGGGGTGGCGGGGGCGCTGGAGCTGAACACGGCGATGCCGGTGATGGCCCATGCCCTCCTCGAGTCGATCGCGGTGGTGGCGGTCGTGGCCGACCTGTTCGCGGGCCGCTGTGTGGCCGGCATCGAGGCCGACGTCGACCGCTGCCGCGCCTACGCCGAGTCGTCGCCCGCCATTGCCACTGCTCTCAACCCCTACATCGGCTACGAGAGCGCCGCCGAGGTGGCGAGGGCCGCCCTCGACGAGGGCAAGACCCTGCGCCAGGTGGTGGTGGAGCGGGGCCTGCTCAGTGCCGATGAGGCCGATCGGGTGCTCGACGTGGAAGCCATGGCCCGCGGCGGCATCGTGGGCGGTTAGCCACGGGGTTGTGCCCAGCATTTCCCTTCTTGTGCTCCACAGGGCGCAGGGTCGATGGTGGGAGACAGCCGAAGGGCAGTGGGAGAGGACTGGGGATGGTCGTCGACGGCACCATGCTGGCATCCGAGCTGCGCCGCCGCCGGGGTGCCCCCCGGTCGCTCGCCGCCTCCGTCGACGGTGTCACGAGCTCGACCTGGGTGCTGGGTGACCTGCGCAGCGCCCCAACCGACCTGCTCGTACTGGCCGCCCTGTCGTTGACGGGGGGGGGGGGGGGGGGCCCCCCTCGCTACGCTCCCCCCGTGCCCGCGCCGCAGGATGCCGGCGACGCCCTCGCCGCGCAGGACCCCGGCGAAGCGCTCGTTGCGGCGACCGACCCGCAGC
>JBPCJQ010000103.1:0-28434 GCA_051005135.1 Acidimicrobiales bacterium | reverse complement strand
TACCCGTGCTTCCCGGCGACACTCCCGAGGCGCTGCACGAGCGCATCAAGGCGGTCGAACACCGCCTCTATCCCGAGACCATTCGCGCCTTTCTGCAAGGGTTGGCGGTTCACGAAGGGGACGTCCGCGGTTGAGAGCTCTGATCTCGGTCTACGACAAGACCGCCATGGTCGACCTGGCCCGAGGGTTGGTCGACCTTGGCTGGGAGGTCGTCGCCAGCGGAGGCACCTCGCGCGCCCTGGGCGAGGCCGGGGTGGCCTATATCGAGGTCGAGGCCGTCACTGCCACCCCCGAGATGCTGGGCGGCAGGGTCAAGACGCTTCACCCGGCCCTGCACGGCGGCATCCTCGCCGACCGTGACAAGCCCGACCACCTCGCCGACCTCGACGCCCGCGGCATCGTCCCCGTCGACCTGGTGGTGTGCAACCTCTATCCCTTCACCGCCCGACCCTCGATCGAGATGATCGACGTCGGGGGACCCACCATGGTACGGGCCGCGGCCAAGAACCATGCCCACGTGGGCGTGGTCGTCGACCCCGCCGAGTACCCGGCGGTGCTCGACGAGCTGCGCCGCCACGGTCGCCTGGCCGCCTCCACCCGCCGCCGCCTCGCCCGCGACGCCTTCGCCCATACCGCTGCCTACGAGGCCGCCATCGTGGCATGGTTCGACGTCAGCCAAGCAACGGACGACCCGCTGCCGGCCACCCTGCACGTGGCGCTGGAGCGGGCATCGGAGCTGCGCTACGGCGAGAACCCCCACCAGCGCGGCGCCCGCTACCGCTGGGAAGGGCGCACCAGCTGGTGGGACGACGTCGTCCAGCACAGCGGCATGGCCCTGTCCTACCTCAACCTGTTCGACGCCGATGCGGCCTGGGCCCTGGTGCACGACCTGGGCGCCAGCGGCCCGAGCGGCCCCCCGAGCGGGGAGCGGAGCCCCGCCGCGGCCATCATCAAGCACGCCAACCCCTGCGGTGCGGCGGTGGCAGCCGACATCGCCACCGCCTATGAGCGGGCGTTCGAGTGCGATCCCATGTCGGCCTTCGGGGGGATCGTAGCCCTGAACCGCCCTATCGACGACGCCCTGGCCACCGAGATGGTGGCCAACCCAAAAGCCGATGTGGTCATCGCCCCCGGCTACTCAGCGGGTGCCCTCGAGCGATTTGCGTCCAAGCGCAAGAACATGCGGGTGCTGGAGGCACCTGCGCCGGCGACCGACCACCTCCACCTGCGCCAGATCAGCGGCGGCTTCCTGGTGCAGGAGCCCTACCGGTTCGGCACCGGACGCGACAGTTGGCGGGTGGCCACCAAGGTCATTCCCACCGAGGCCCAGTGGGCCGACGTGGAGCTGGCCTGGCGCCTGTGCGCCCACGTGCGGTCCAACGCTGTCGTACTCGTGGCCGGCGGTATGGCCGTGGGCGTGGGCGCGGGACAGCAGAACAGGGTCGACCCCGGGCGCCTGGCGGTGGAGAAGGCGGCGGGGCGGGCACGTGGTGGGGCCGCGGCCAGCGACGCCTTCTTCCCCTTCCGTGACGGTTTGGACGTGGTGATGTCCGCCGGCGTAGCCGCCGTCGTCCAACCGGGCGGCAGCATCCGCGACGACGAGGTGGTGGCCGCCGCCGACGATGCGGGCATCGCCATGGTGCTCACCGCCGAGCGCCAGTTCCGCCATTGAGCCGGCCAAAGCTGTTCTCTGCGCGATTTCTAACCCTCACGGTTGAAAAGCGCGCAAAGAACGAGGGGGGGAGGCCATGACGGCGGTCATCATGGCCGGGGCGCCGGTGGCCGAGGCGGTGCTGGGCGATGTGGCCACCAAGGTGGCGGCGCTGGCCGCCGAGGGCGTCACCGCGGGATTGGGCACCATCTTGGTGGGCGACGACTCTGCCAGCGCCGGCTACATACGCCAGAAGCACGAAGCTTGCGCCGCGGTGGGGATGGCCTCGTTCCACCAAGAGGTGGCCGCCGGCGCCACCCAGGTCGACTTGCTGGCTGCTGTCGCCCGGTTCAACGACGACCCTGCGGTGCACGCCTTCCTCGTGCAGAACCCCGTCCCCCCGGGCTTCGACTTCAACGCCGCCATGGAGGCGGTCGACCCCGCCAAGGACGCCGACGGCCTGCATCCCGTGAACCTGGGCCGCCTGGCCCTGGGCGCTTACGGCCCCCTGCCCTGCACCCCGGCGGGGATCCAGGCCATCCTCGCCCACTACGGCGTGGCCGTGGAGGGCCGCCACGTGGTGATCGTCGGGCGGGGGCCCACTCTGGGCCGGCCGCTGTCCATGTTGCTCGCCCTGAAGCGGCCGGGCGCCAACGCCGCCGTCACCGTCGTGCACACCGGTGTGGCCGACATCGGTGCCTACACCCGCCAGGCCGACGTGGTGGTGGGGGCGGCCGGTGTCCCTGGCATCATCGGTGCCGACATGGTGCGCCCCGGTGCCGCGGTGGTGGGCGGTGGGATGGTCTACGAGGGCCGCCGGGTCCTCTCCGACATCGACGAGGCGGTGGCCGAAGTGGCTGGCCACGTGACCCCCCGGATCGGCGGCGTGGGGCCGACCACAGTCGCCATGTTGTTGCGCAACAGCGTCGACGCCGCTCAGGGGGCCGCTCGGGCCATGCCTCCCGCTCAGGGGGCCGCTCGGGCCCTGGGCCCTGGTTAGGAGGGCCCTGACTCATGCCCCGCATCGCCGACCTGCTGGCCACCGGCCGCACCTTCTCCTTCGAGTTCTTCCCCCCCAAGACGCCCGAGGCGGAGATCACCTTGGAGATGACGCTGGCCGAGCTGGAGCTGCTCAAGCCGTCGTTCGTGTCGGTCACCTACGGGGCGGGTGGCTCCACCCGGGAGCGCACCCACGACCTGGTGGTGTCCATCAACCGCAGCACGACGATGACGGCCATGGCCCATCTCACCTGCGCGGCCCACACCCGCGACGAGCTGACCACCATTGTCGGCCACTACCACGAGGCGGGGGTGGAGAACATCCTCGCCCTGGGCGGCGACCCCCCGGCCGACCTCGGCCTGCCAGCCGGCGACCTGCGCCACGCGGTGGAGCTGGTTGAGCTGGTGCGCGAGGTGGGGCCCTTCTGCGTGGGAGTGGCCGCCCATCCCGAGCTGCACCCCAAATCGAACGGCGACAGGGCCGCCGACCGCCGCTTCCTGGCCACCAAGCTTGAGCATGCCGACTTCGCCATCACCCAGTTCTTCTTCCGGGCCGGCGACTACCTGTCGATGGTCGACGACCTGGCCGCCCTCGGAGTGGACAAGCCGGTGATCCCCGGCATCATGCCCGTCACCAACCTGTCGTCGATCCGGCGCATGGCGGCCATGTCGGGCGCCGCCGTGCCGCCCGAGGTGGTGCAGCGTCTGGAGGCGGTTGCCGACGACCCCGAAGTCGTGCGCAGAGCTGGCGTAGAGATGGCCACCGAGCTGTGCCGCCGCCTGCTCGACGCCGGCGCACCGGGCCTGCACTTCTACACCCTCAACCGCTCCACCGCCACGCGCGAGATCTACGCCAACCTCGGCCTGCCGGCCTGAGGCGACGACAGCCTGTCAGGCGCCCGGTAGCCTCCTCGGATGCCGCCCGAGAAGATCACCGTCGGGGCCGACGGGGTGTTGTCGGTGCCCAACGAGCCGATCATCCCCTACATCGAGGGTGACGGTACCGGTGTGGACATCTGGCCGGCGACGCGGACGGTGCTCGACGCCGCCATCGCCAGACGGGGACGGCGTATCGAGTGGTTCGAAGTGCTGGCCGGGCAGAAAGCGTTCGACCGGACGGGGTCGTGGCTGCCCGAAGAGACCGTCGCCGCCTTCTCCGACCACGTGGTGGGCATCAAGGGCCCGCTGACCACGCCCGTCGGCGGAGGCATCCGCAGCCTCAACGTCGCCCTTCGCCAGCTCCTCGACCTGTACGTGTGCCTGCGGCCGGTGCGCTGGTTCCCGGGCGTCCCTTCGCCGGTGCTGCACCCCGAGAAGGTCGACATGGTCATCTTCAGGGAGAACACCGAAGACGTCTACGCCGGCAAGGAGCTGCAAGAGGGCACGCCCGAGGTGGGCCGCCTGATCGCCTTCCTGCACGACGAGTACGGCTGGGAGATCCGCCCCGACTCGGGTATCGGGATCAAACCGGTGTCGGTCACCGCCTCCAAGCGCCTGGTGCGGGCGGCGATCGAGTACGCGGTGGCCCACGGGCGCAAGTCGGTGACCCTCGTGCACAAGGGCAACATCCAGAAGTTCACCGAAGGGGCGTTTCGCACCTGGGGTTACGAGGTGGCGCGCGACGAGCTCGCCGACGTGGCGGTGGGCTGGAACGACTGCGGCGGCCGGCCCGGCGACAGGGTCCTGGTGAAGGACACGATCGCCGACATCTTCCTCCAGCAGGTGCTGACCCGTCCTGAGGACTTCGACGTGATCGCCACCACCAACCTCAATGGCGACTACGCGTCCGATGCCCTGGCCGCCCAGGTGGGCGGCATCGGCATCGCCCCCGGTGCCAACATCAACTACGTCACCGGCCACGGCATCTTCGAGGCCACCCACGGCACCGCCCCCAAGTACGCCGGCCTCGACAAGGTGAACCCCGGGTCGCTGTTGCTCTCCGGCGTGCTCATGCTCGAGCACCTCGGCTGGCAGGACGCAGCCGACGACATCGTCGCCGGCCTCGAGGCCACCATCGCCGAGCGCATCGTCACCTACGACTTCGCCCGCCTCACCGAAGGGGCCACCGAGGTCGGCACGTCCGAGTTCGCCGCCGCCGTCGTCGAGCGCCTGGGCACGGGCCGATGAAGATCACCGTGGTGGGGGCCGGGTTCTACGGTTCGACCCTCACGTCGCGCATCGCCGAGGCCGACTACGCCGAGGAGGTGGTGCTCACCGACATCATCGAGGGTCGCCCCCAGGGCCTGGCTCTCGACATGATGCAGAGCCGGCCCATCGAGGGTTTCGAGACCAGTGTCGTGGGCACCAACGGCTACGAGGAGACGGCCGGCTCCGCGGTGTGCGTGATCACCGCCGGCGTGCCCCGCAAGCCGGGCATGAGCCGCCTCGACCTGATCGGCACCAACGCCCAGATCGTGCGCGGCGTCACCCGCAACCTGGTCGAGCGGTCGCCCGACACCGTGCTCATCGTGGTCTCGAATCCCCTCGACGAGATGACGGCGCTGGCCGGCTCCGCCTCCGGCCTGCCGCGGGAGCGGGTCATGGGCCAGGCCGGGATGCTGGACTCTGCCCGCTTCACCCACTTCCTGGCCGAGCGCACCGGTGTATCACCGTCCCGTGTGGAGGCGTTCACGTTGGGATCGCACGGCGATGCCATGGTGCCGGTGCCGTCGCTGGCCCGCATCAGCGGCCAACGCCTGAGAGACGTGCTCGACACCGACGCCATAGCCGAAGTGGTCAGTCGCACGCGCGACGGCGGAGCCGAGATCGTGTCCCTGCTCCGCTCGGGCTCGGCCTACTTCGCACCATCGTCTGCGGCCGAGGCCATGGTGCGGGCCGTTGCCACCGACACAGGCGAGGTCATGCCCGTTAGCGCCTGGGTCGACGGCCCCTACGGGATCGAGGGAGTGTGGCTGGGCGTGCCCGCCCGCATCGGGCGCTCCGGGGTGCAGGAGGTGGTGGAGCTGTCGCTGGCCGAGCCTGAGATGGTGGCGCTGCTCGACGCCGCCGAGTCTGTGCGCGCCCGCCAGGCCGAGGTCGCGAGCTTGTCCTGAGAGCAGTCAGTCGTCGATGGGTCGAGACCGGGAGCGGCTGGCCATGGCCACGAACGGGGCGATCAGGAACGCCACCAGGGCCAAGGGCACGAGGGCCAGCGACAGACCGAACAGGCCAGTCGAGGAGGTGACCACGCTCAAGGAGAACGACACCACCGCGAGGGCGGCCAGCCCGACGGGCACGAACACCACGAGCTGGGCAGGACTGCGCCCGGTGTCGGCGGCCATGTCCTCCTCCAGGTCGGCGGCTGCCACCTCGTCGTCGGGCTCGAACCAGTCCGGGTACTCAGGCGGCGGCCCAGTCTCTTGCCCGTTGCCAGGCGAGGCGGTAGATGACCTGAGGTGGCCGAGGTGGGTGTCGTAGGCCTGGCGCCGGGCAGGGTCGCCGAGCACGGCCCGCGCCGCGTTGATCGCCGCCATCCGCTCACGGGCGGCATCGACAGTTGTTGCCGGCGCTCCGCTGTGGATGTCGGGATGGTGGCGCCGGGCCAGCCCGTGATAGGCCCGCTTGATCTCGTCGTGGCTGGCGTCGGGCGCGACACCCAGCATGGCGTAGTGGTCGGGCGTCATGGTGCCGGTTCGGTGGGCGGGTAATCGGTGGCCTCCCGCAGCGACGCGAACACGTCGCCCATCCCGGCAACCACGCTGCCGTGGCGGGCGAGCAGGCCGACCCGGCCCCCGAGCCGGAGCCGCCCGGCGGCGAAGGCGGCGGCAGGGGACAGCTGGCCCTGGCTGATGGCCGCTGCGGTGGTGTAGTCCTGTACGACGTCGAGGTCGGCGCTGCCGGCGCCGCCGGCGCCGCCGTCGCCGGGAATGACGGTGACCGTTCCGTCAGCCAGGCACAGCAACCAGCTCACGTCACCGTCGGGACCGCCGCTCACCACATGGCGCACGCTCAGATCGAGACCACGGCTGGCCGTGCGCAGCTCCTCGCTGGCCGCTGCGGCCGCTCCCAAGGCATCCAGCCATGCGGGCGACAAGAAGCGAGGCACACTCCATTTTGGCGAGTTGGCCGCTACGGTGCCGGCAGTGGGCCATGTCTTGCCTCCGGGGCCGGCGGGCCCGGAGGATGAACGCCGCCATGTCCCCGGTCCGGTAAGGGGATGGCAGGAGTCGTGGTCGTTCGACTTCGTAGACGCCGACGGCAGCCTGGGCGGGTTCGTACCCTCCGCCCCTCCGCCCCTCCGATCATCGAGCCTGGTACTGGGCCTACCTGGCCCGTCCTGGCTGGCCCCTGGTGGCGGTCCGCGACCACGACGTCGAGCTCCCCCGCGGCCGAGAGCTCGAGGTGCGTGCCCCGGGACTGTGGGCGCAGCTGATCTGCGAGACGCCCCTCGATCACTGGAGCGCGGGGCTGGAAGCGTCCGCCATCGCCCTCGACGACTCGGCGGCCGTCACTGGCGACGAGCGCGGTGACCCAACTGCCCTGGGGCTCGACCTGGAGTGGGAGGTGGCCGGCCGGCCGGCGACGGTGGCTGGATCGGCCGGGTATGCCCAGCCGGCGGCGGTCTACGGTGACGTCCTCGTAGGAGCCGAGCGCCTCACTGTGGCCGGTACCGGGTGGTACTCGCACCGTTGGGGGATCCCGCCCTGGCCAGACGCCTCCTGGTGGTCGGTCTTTGCCCACCTCGGCGACGGGACGGCGATCGCCACCTCGGCCCCGGGACGGGCGTCGACCTGGCGCGACGGTGAAGTCCATGAGGGCGACGCTTCCTTGGGCTCCCGATGGCCGCCGGGACCCGAGCCCGAGCCGGGCCCGCTCCTAGTGGTCAACGGCATCGGGCTGCCGATGACGGCCACCGCGGTGGCCTTGGTGCCACTGGGCGCCGCCGCCGCGGACCAGGTGCTCGTTCGCTCCCTGTGTTCGCTGGGTGACGACCACCCCGCAGGCGGACACGGTTGGGCCGAGTGGCTCGCCTCGCCATGCCCCGCCAGCCCCTAGGGACCAGGCCCCGCTGGCGATTGTGGAAGCCACAGGCAGGCCGGCCTTGGCCTGATTTGGTTAGGCCACCGGCGGCCCAGGCCTCGACGTGGTCGACCTCACATGCCTCCGAGGGCACTTCGCAGTAGTCGTGGAAGCACTCCCGGTCTCGCTCACTATGAACGCCCGGCGGGCGGCGCCGAAGAAGATGCGACGGCGCACCCCCACGTCGATCACCCGTGACGGCCCGTCGAACACCACTCCTTCCACCCAGCCCTCGTCCAGCCAGGGCACGACCCTGCCGGGGCTGACCACGGCTCCCCCCGCCAGCTCGCAGATGCGCCCGGCGAAGGTCTCGTATCCCACCAACACGGGTCAGGCCGCCGGCGAGGGCTTGGCGCCGCTGGAGCGCCGCTGGCCGCTGCCTCAATCGCGATCAACAAGCGCTGGCGAGCTCGTCGAGATCGACCCCGAGCCTGGTCAGCACCTGAAGGCTGAGACCCTTACCTTCTCGAACTAGCCCAAGCAGGATGTGCTCGGTCCCTATGTGCCGATGATGCAGGCGCAACGCCTCCCGGAGTGAGAGCTCCAAGACCTTCTTCGCTCTGGGCGTGAAGGGGAGATGAGAAGGCGCCGTCGGAGGGCGACGGCCTCGTTGACAAGGCCGAGGAGGAGGTGCTCGGTACCGATTTGGGGATGCCGGAGCTGGCGAGCCTCATCGTGGGCGACCTTGATCACCTGGCGGCCCTCGTCGGTTAGCCGTTCGAACATGTCGCTACCTCCCTCTCAGCAGCAGCCCGCTGCCGGCGTGCTTCTTGTGGACGGCCTGCTTGCTCAGGCCCAGCACGTCGGCAATTTCCTGCCACGACCAGTCCTGGTCTCTGGCGCTGTCGACCTGGAGGGCCTCCAGGCTCTCGAGCAGCCGGCGCAGGGCAGCCACCGCCGCCAGCCCAGTTCGAGGGTCGTGACTGCTAGCCGCCGACGCCAGCTTCGTTGCTTCGCTCATAGCCGTCAGTCTACGTTGACAGAAGGCCTTGTCAACAGCAGTTGACTAGGGATCGAGCGGATGATGCCAGCGAAGTCCTGGAAAGCGGGCCATACTCACGGTCAGTCGTCAACCAGGCGCTGCCACATCACAGCACAAATAGGTGATGCAGTGATGCCCGCCCTTGAGCTCCTAACGGTGGGCGCCGAGGTCGGCACAGCTCTCGCACACCTGCTCCGGGATGACGCCCAGGCGCATGAGCACGGCGAAGATGCGACAGCCCAGGCACAGGGCGAACACCGACTCGAGGGTGGCGGCAGTCGCGAGCAGTCCCAGAACGACATACGCCGCCCCCCGCAGACCGAACCCGAGGGCCAAGATGGCGGTCACCGACATGGCCGCTCCCATGCCCTGGGCGAAGCGCTTGGGCGGCCCGGGCACGGGACGAGGCGCAACGCCGAGCCGGGGCCTGACGATCCTGGTCACCAGCTGGCCGAGGGGGCTCAGCATCGGGCCGGTGAGCACCCGGGCGACGAAGCCGTAAGCGATCACCGCGGTCATCCACGGGAGGTCGAAGGCGATTGCGGCCAAGCTCATCAAGACCACGCCCGCCGCGACCAGGCGGGCCGACACCTCGTCGACCGGATCAGGGAAGGAGAACAAGCCACTCACCGGCCTGGTGGTGCTCGCGATTGGCATGGTGACAGCATACTGTAATCCTGACTTGACAGGTCAGGATTCCTACCTCCTTGCCGGGTCGGCCTGAGTGACCTGGCTGCCAACGGTGATCTTGGCGGATTGGCAGCCCCTTCACTACGATCGCGGCTGTGTCCGCCTTCTACCGCCAGTACCTCACGGTGGCCATCTTCAGCGGGGCGGCGTTCGCCATGGTCGGCGGCATGCTGGGGCTCGGGAGCCTGATCCGCCCCACCCGGCCCCAGGCCCAGAAGTACATCAACTACGAGTGCGGGGTCGACCCGGTGGGCGTGGGCTGGTCGCAGAGCCAGATCCGCTACTACGTGTTCGCCCTGCTGTTCGTGGTGTTCGACGTGGAGGCCGCCTTCATCTTCCCCTGGGCGATCCGCCTCGAAGCCCTCGGCGGCTTCGGGTTGGCGGAGATGGCCGTGTTCATCGTGATCCTCGCCCTGGGCCTGGTGTACGCCTGGCGCAAGGGCGTGCTGCGGTGGGTGTAGTCGAGCGGGGGGGCCTGTCGGGAAAGGCCTTCAAGCCCCTCACCTGGTTGCTCAACTACAGCCGCAAGTACTCCCTCTGGGTGTACCAGTGGGGCCTGGCCTGCTGCGCCATCGAGATGGGAGCAGCGTTCGGCTCCCCCCGCTACGACGTCATGCGCCTCGGCGTCATCCCGTTTCCGGCCGGTCCCCGCCAGGCCGACTTGGTGGTGATCTCGGGCACCGTCACCGACAAGATGGCTCCCGCCATCCGTCGCCTGTGGGAGCAGATGCCCGACCCCAAGTACGTAATCTCCATGGGGTCATGCGCCAACTGCGGCGGCCCCTACTGGGACTCCTACTCGGTCACCAAGGGAGTCGACCAGATCATCCCCGTCGACGTCTACGTGCCCGGCTGCCCGCCCCGCCCCGAGGCCCTGCTGGAGGGCATCGTGCTGTTGCAGCAGCGCATCCAGAACGAGGACATGGCCGAGCGTTGGCGAGGTGAGCCCATTGTCGTCGGCTGATGAAGCGGTGGCCGAACCGGCCCCCGATCCCTCCGCCGAAGCTGTTGCCGCGTCCGACGCGTCGCCGGTCGACGAGCATCTGCGGACCGTGCTCGATGCCCTGGCCGCCGAGCTGGGCGACGACCTTTTGGCCACCGAGCACCACCGCGACGACGTCTGGCTTCGGGTGCGGCGAGAGGCGTGGCGGCGCACCGCCGAGGTGTGCAGGTCGCTCGACTTCGAGTACTTCTGCTTCATCTCGGGTATCGACTGGATGCCGCCCACGTCGATCACCAGGGGCGAGGTGGAAGCCGAGGTGATCGAAGACGCCGACGAGGATCAGGCATCGGCTCTGGCTGAAGCTGCTGACGAGGAGGAGTCAGCAGCGGCCGACGTGGCTACCGAGCAGGCTGCCGCCGGCCCCGGCGAGTGGCAAACCGGGTATGCCGGTGGCGACACCCGCTTCCAGGTCTTCGCCCGCCTGTACTCCGTCCGTCGCCACCTCGGCATAATTCTGAAGGCCGACCTCGATGACGACGCCCCCGCGGTGCAGACGTGGTCGGCCGTCTACCCAGGTGCCGAATGGCACGAGCGGGAGACCTGGGAGATGTACGGCTTCGATTTCGTCGGCCATCCCCACCTCGTCCACCTCTACCTGCCCGGGGAGTTCGAGGGCTTCCCGTTGCGCAAGGACTTCCCTCTGCTGGCCCGCGAGGTCAAGCCCTGGCCCGGCCTGGTCGACGTTGAGCCGATGCCGGAGGCTGCCGATGACCCTGCGGCGGCCCCCGCCGAAGACCCGGAAGCCACTGCCACTGCCGTGGCCGCTCAAGGAGGCGACGCGTCGTGACCGCGGTCACCGAGAGCCAGCGCATGGCCTACATCGCCGCCCAGGCCGCCGACGCCAGGATCAACGTCGAGTTGCAGACCGAGGAGATGACCCTCAACCTCGGCCCCCAGCACCCGGCCACCCATGGCACCCTGCGGGTGATCGCCCGCCTCGACGGCGAGCAGGTCATCGAGGCCGACGTGGTGTGCGGATACATGCATCGGGGCTACGAGAAGCTCACCGAGGTGCGCACCTTCCCGCAGGTGACCACCCTGATCAACCGCATCGACTGGCTGTCGTCGTTCGCCAACGAGGTGCCGTTCATCCTCGCCGCCGAGCAGCTCATGGAGGTGGAGGCCCCGGCCCGGGCGCAATGGATCCGAACGATCATGTTCGAGCTGAGCCGGGTCGCCAACATCACCCTGTTCATCGGCGAGATGGGCGTGCAACTGGGGGCCATCACCCCGGTGTTCTTCGCCTTCCGCGATCGCGAGTACGTGCTCAACCTCATCGAGGCGGCAACCGGTGGGAGGTTCCACCCCAACTACGACCGCATCGGCGGCCTCAAGGAAGACCTGCCCCGGGGCTGGGTGGCCGAGACCCACGAGGTCATGGACCGGATGCGCACCTACTGCGACCAGCTCGAAGACCTGCTCATGGGAAACGAGATCTTCGAGGCCCGAACCCGCGGGGTCGGCGTGATCCCCGCCGACGTGGGCCTGTCGTACGGGCTGTCGGGCGCCAACATCCGGGCCAGTGGGGTCGACTGGGACCTCCGGCGTGACGCTCCCTCGCCGCTTGCCTGGTCCGAGCTCGATTGGAAGGTCTGGACGCATCCCGACGGCGACTCCTTCGCCCGCTACTGGGTGCGCCTCCAGGAAACGCGGGAGGCCACCCGCATGGTCGACCAGCTCCTCGATGGGCTGCCCGCCGGCCCCATCCAGGCCAAGGTGCCCCGCATCATCAAGGTGCCCGCGGGCGAGGCCTGGGCGCATACCGAGAACCCCCTGGGCGAGATGGGCTACTACGTGGTCAGCCAGGGCGGGCTGGGGCCGTTCCGCTGCAAGATCCGCTCCGCCTCGTTCAACAACACGTCGATCGTGCCCTGGCTGCTAAGGGGAGTCTACGTGCCGGACATCATCACGATCCTGTCGAGCCTCTACTTCATCCTGGGAGATATCGACCGCTAGCCGTGTCACTGTCGGAGCGAACCCAGGTATTGCTGTCTCCCCAACAGCGTGACCGGCTGGAGGCAACCGCCCGCCGGCGTGGAGTGTCGGTGGGTGCCGTGGTGCGTGAGGCGATAAACGCCTACCTGGAGTCGCCCAACCGCTCGCGCCGTTCGGCACTGGCCGATCTCTTCTCGATGGAGACCCCGGTCGACGCCTGGCCGGTCATGAAGGACGAGATCGAGCGGGGTGCCCTGTCATGAGCGTGTTCGTCGACTCCTTCGTGCCGATGTACGCGGGCCGAGCGACCACGCACTGAGGAGCCCCGGCGGCAGGTCCTGAGCGCGAAGGTGGCCGTCTTCGGGCGGTGACCTCGGCTGAAGTGGTCCAGGAGATACTGCACCGCTTCGTCGCCATACGCCGACCTGCTCTCGGAGCGGCCATGGCATCGGCGACCCTCGACCTGTTCGCTCCCGTCCTCTCCGTGACCCATGGGGTCATGGCCCGCATGCCAGCTCTGGTCGAACGCCACGCAACACTCTCCGCCCGACGATCTGGTCCATGTGGCCACCTGCCTGGAGGACGGCATCGACACGATCGTCAGCCCCGACACCGGCTTCGACCAGGTGCCCGAGATCGAACGGGTCGCCCCTGACGATGGGACCAGGCTGGAGGCGCTGCTGCGATAGGTGGGTAGGCGCGCCAATTCCCCGTAGCCTCGCTGACTCGGCCAGCCCTTCAAGGTTGCTGCACAAGCCCACGGGAAGCATCACCATCGTGCGCGACGACAGCCTGCCTGCAGATCCACGACCGCCATCGCCCTCGAAATCGCCTGACCCCGTTACCTTCTCCCGGCGCGGTTGCAGGCAAGCGGTCAGTTGGGCACGATCACGGCCTGGATCTGCTCCACCCTGAAGTTGTCGATACGCCCGACGGTGCTCAGGCCACTCAACGTCCCGGTCTCGTCCCCCAAGCGCCAAGTGGCCGACCACTCCTCGGTGACCACAACGTTGTAGTGGCCGACATCGATGTAGACGTGGGTGATCTGGCCGTCAGGCCATGGCGCCCCATTCAGGGCGTAGGGGCCGGTGCGTCCGGTACCGTCGCCCCAGTCGACCATGTAGCGGCCGGTGGCAGCGATCTCCAGTGGGCCGAAGGGGGTGTCCTGCCTGTAGGTGTGGGCCAAGGTGCCGTTGGTCTCCAAGTAAGCCGTCTTGCCGGTGATCATCCATCCGGGGGCGATGTGGGGCGCAGGGGCAGGAAGGGGGATGTCCTTCCAGAAGCTAACGGCGATCACCTCGGGGCTGAGCCCCGGCGCACGGTTCTGGCCAGGGCACATGCGGCCGTTGGGGTTTTCCTTGATGTATAGGCCCCAGAGTTCCTCGGCGAAGTCCTTGTCGAGCTGCGACACCGGCTTGGGCATCGCCACCGGCACGGCGATGATGCACGGCTTGCCGTCAGGCCCAGTGACCTCCCTGGGCCACACTACAGTTGCGGTGTTGGAGGGGGGAGAGAAGCTTCGTGCGCCGCCCTTGGCCGGTGTGCCGGTTTGGGTGATCACCTTGTCGTTGCCACAACGAGCCGTGTCGTCGCCCCTTTGAGCGCATCCCGCCCATGCAGGCGGGGGAGCCGAGAATGTGGCCGCGGCAACGAGCACTATCGCAGCTACTACAACTAACCGGCGCATGGATTCTTCGGCATCACGTGGCCCTCCTCGAAGCCGTCATAGATGTATATCCACCCCGTGTTGTTGTAGTGGTTGGGGTCTCGGAACGAGCCCAGCGGGACTAACCCAACCCACTCGTCTACGAGCTGCGAATCAGTG
Source organism: Acidimicrobiales bacterium (assembly GCA_051005135.1). Taxonomy (GTDB): domain Bacteria; phylum Actinomycetota; class Acidimicrobiia; order Acidimicrobiales; family AC-14; genus DATAQC01. The sequence goes on along the minus strand of JBPCJQ010000103.1, from coordinate 14,330 downwards.
CGCTTGGCAACAGGTCCGTAGTCACGCTTGACGTGGGCGAAAATGCAGTCCGGCGTGGCCGTCAGAAGCTCGGCAACAGCAGTTGTCCTGTTACCAGGGTTGGTCGCATAGCCCTTGAAACCCGCCCGTGCGTCCTGGGCAAGCACCTCGACTTGCAGGCGCATCGGATCGTCGGCGTACAGCGCCTTGAGGCGATCGAGTAGCTCAGGCCGCAATCGCTGGACGCTGACAGCCATTCGGGTGATGTCCCCGTCCACCGCGTCCAATCCTGCTAGCACCCGGTTGACATAGGCAGCGTCGATCATGGCTGGTACGGCGTAGGGGCTGGTGGTTGTGGTGGGCAGGAACTCGGTACCGATGGTGGGGCTCACATGTGGCGGCCCCTTGGAAGGCGAGCAGGCAGCCAGCATGACAAGACCGGTCAGCCCAACCGTCACTGCTCGCCCGGCCGCCCTCATTGCCTACTACATATCATGCTGTTTCGCCCTCCGCAAGGGGTCCCGAGAACACCAGCTACGGCCGAGGGTCGGCGGTTGTCATCGTCCGGTCACGCTGGTGGCTGAAAGCTTCCGAGAGCCATGCGACCGCAGCACTATCGCCACAGAGCCAACGCCCTCCCCCTCCTTGCCCTTGCCCTCGTGGCCACGGCCTGCGGCGGAAGCACCTTACAGACGAGTCCCACGTCGGCTGCCGGTGAAAAGCCCCTGTCGCTCCAGCAACAGATGCTCACTGTCGGTGCCCTCGCCGACCAGTACAACATCGAGCCGGGGCGCGTCGAGCTGGGCAAGTTCACCCTGAACGCCGGCGTGTTCGAGGGGCTGGTTCGCCTCGACGAGAACCTCCAGGTAGCGCCGGTGCTGGCGCAGAGCTGGGACTTCACCGACGCCTCCAACACCTTCCGGTTTCACCTTCGCCCGGGTGTGCGGTTCCATGATGGATCAGAGTTCGGTGCCGAAGACGTGAAGTACACCTTCGACCTCATCGTGAAGGGCGACCCTGCGAACTCGGAAGGACTGGGCCCTGACAGCGTCAGGGTCGTTGACCCACTCACAGTGGACATCACGCCCGTGAAGAAGAACCTGCGTCTGGTGGAAGACATCGCCCATCCCCTGTGGGCCATCAACCGGCGTGGGAGAGATCCGCTGAAGCCGATCGGCCTGGGCCGTTCCGCTTCGTCGAGTACGTGAAGAACGATCGCTTCGTGGTCGAGCGTTTCGATGGCTACTGGAACCCTGCCAAGGCGGCCAAGGCCAAAGGGATCGTCTTCAGATTCATTGCCGATGCCCAGGCCAAGCTGCTGGCTCTGAGATCGAGCGAGCGGGATCTGATCACGGACGTGCCCCGCGACCTGGCCGACAACCTGCGAAACAACCCGGGCATCGCAGTCGTGCACTCCCAGGTCGGCGCTTACAACGCCCTGAACTTCACGGTCAACGCCCCTCCTCCGTACGACCTGGGCAGGGATCCGGCGATCCGGGAGGCGGTGGCGCTCGCCATCGACCGCAAGGCCCTCCTGCAGAAGGTGTGGGCCGACAACGCGGCGGAGAGCACAACCTGGATCCCTCCCCAGGTCCTTGGACCATACGCCTCGACAGTGAAGGGTCCGTCCTACGACCCCAAACGGGCAGCCCAGGTTCTCGACGCCGCAGGCTGGCTCCCTGCTCCCGACGGCATCCGGCTCAAAGGGGGAGGCCGCCTCTCGCTGGCGCATGTCGTGGCGGGACCGGGGGACAGCGATCCGCGGGACAGCGCGGCCGCGGCCCAGGTAATCCAGGACCGGCTAAAGAGGATCGGCGTCGAGACGAGGATCGAGGTTCCCGATCCCGCTGCCGGGCTGGCGAGGGCCAACAACGGCCAGTACGACATCCTCCAGTACATCGCCAACCAGAACTCGGCGAACCCGTGCCTGTTGCCCGACCTCTTCTTCTACTCGAAGGGCAAGGCGCGCGCCCGCTTCGCGGCGCCTGGCGGCGCAACTGATACCGCCCTCGAGGCGTGCCGCTCCGCTCAGACCATCGACGGGGTGCGCAAGGCCTCGGCCGACGCAATCCATCAGCTGGTCGACGTCGAGCACGTGGTCGTGCCCCTGATCGGGCTGTATCGCATCTGGGCCATGAAGGGCAACGTCGCCGGCTTCCTCCCCAGTCCGTCCCTCACCAACCAGCGGTGGGAGAGCCTCTACCTGACGAAGGGCAAGTGAATGACCACCTTCCACGAACGCGTCCGGCTTGGCCTTTACTGCCCGACCTGACTGCCCGGCTACCACCTGCCGGTAATGGCGGCAGTGGCGGGCGGTCTGTTCGCCGATCATCACCTCGAGGTCGAGATAGTCGACCCTCCTGGCGGCCCTGACAACATCAAGGCGGTCGCGGCCGGTGAACGGGACTTCTGCCTGACGAGTGTGCACCACTACCTGACCGCCCGTGCACAGGTAGGCGAACTGGAGGCTCGCTTCGTGGCCGTCGTCGTTCAGCGCAGTCCCATCGCCGTGGTCGTGCCGGCTGCATCGGCCATTGCCACGATGCAGCAACTGCCCGGGCTGCGGTTGGGCGTGTCACTCAGCAATCCCCACACCGCCGAGCTTCTCGCCACACTCGACCGTCTCAGAGTGGGGTGCCTGAAGTCCTGCCCATGGCTGAGCTCGACACACAGGTCGCCCTGGCCCAAGGCTACATCGACGCCACGGTGGGCTTCGTCGACGGCCTGCCCCGTACCAGCCGCCTGGCGGGCGTCCCTCTGCAAGCGATCCCGGTGGGACTCGACTTGTACGCTAGCGGGCTGGTTGCCGGCGACGGGCTGTCAGCGGAGACGGTCAGCCGAATGCGAGCAGCCCTCGTCACTGCTCTGGAGCGCCAGCGCCAGCACCCCGAGACGGGCTTGACCGAACTGTGTCAGCGCTACCCCGACACGGTGGCAACCGAAGCCTTGGAGGGATGGCGCCTCCTGGAGCCCAACATCTTCACCGGTGTGGAATGTTGAGCGCCACGCGATTTGACCGCGCGTACGGCCTGAACGACGTTCATCATGATCGCGCCGACTTTGCCACAACGCCTGTGGTCCATTGAGACACCTAGGAGGAGCCATGCATCGATCACCCAAAACCTTCGGACTGCTCATAGCCGTGATGCTGGTGGCAGCGGCCTGCGGAAGCAGCAGTAGCGCCAAGAAGGCGTCTACTGGCAGTCGGGCACTCCCGCTGGCCCAGCAGGTGATCACCGTGGGTGCTCTGGCCGACGGGTACGACCAGGAGGTGCCGGGTCGGCCCGATCTTGGCAAGTATCCCCTGAACACCAGCGTGTTCGACACCCTCGTTCACATGAACGAGAGCCTCCAGGTCGAACCAATGCTGGCTGAAAGATGGGAGCTCAACGAGGCCACCAACACCTATCGATTCTTCCTGCGCAAGGGGGTGAAGTTCCATGACGGCGGCGACTTCACCGCTGACGACGTGAAGTACACCTTCGACCTGATCACCAAGGCGTACCCGACCAACTACCAGAACCTCGGTCCCGACAGCGTGAAGGTAGTTGACCCCTACATAGTCGACATCACGCCGATGAAGAAGAACAACCGCCTGGTGGAGCAGCTCGTGCACCCCATCTGGGGTATCAACCACCAGGGCACCCCGGAAGCAAAGGCGGTGGGGACCGGTCCCTACCGCCTGGTCGAGTACGTCAAGAACGACCGGTTCGTCGTCGAACGGTTCGACAACTACTGGAACCCGGCGCGGGCGGCCAAGGCCAACCGCATCACCTTCAGGTTCATCAAAGATCCCCAGACCAAGCTCCTCGCCCTACGCTCGGGCGATCTCGATCTCATCATGGACGTACCTCGTGACTCAGCCGACCAGTTGAGGGCGACGCCGGGTCTAAAGGTGGTCACCTCCAAAGTCGGCGCCTACAACGCCCTCAGCTTCAACATCGGGGGCATGGCGCCCAACGATCTGGGCAAGGATCCGGCGATAAGAGAAGCGGTTGCAGCCGCTGTGGACCGCAGAGCGGTACTGCAAAAGGTCTGGGCCGACAACGCCGAGGTGAGCACCACCTGGATACCCCCGGCGGTGCTGGGCCCCGCCGCGTCGATGGTCCAGGGGGTGGCGCACGATCCCCAACGATCCACCCAGCTTCTTGACGGCGCAGGATGGAAGCCAGGACCCGACGGCATCAGAATGAAGGACGGCAGGCGGCTGACGCTCGTCAACGTGATTCAGGGGCCGGGTGACAGCGACCCTCGTGACAGTGTTGCTGCCGCTGAGTTCATCCAGGACGAGCTCAAGCAGGTCGGCATCGAGATGAAGATCGAGGTACCCGAGCCAGCGACCGCCGCTGCCCGTCTCCGGAACGGTGATTTCGACATGCTCCAGGGCGTCGGGAACCAGAACGAGGCGAATCCCTGCTTCCTGCCAGACCTGATCTTTTACTCCAAGAGCGGATCGCCGACCGCCAAGTTCCGGGCACCCGGGGGCAAGACCGACGAGGCCATCGAGGCTTGCCGGACGGCACGCAGCATCGACGCGACCCGGGTTGCCGCCGCCCAGGCGATCCACCAGCTGGTCGACGTCGACCACGTGGTCGTACCCCTGATCGGCCTCTACCGGATCTGGGCGATGAAGGACAAGGTAGCCGGGTTCGTCCCTCACCCCTCCCTCACCAACCAGCGGTGGGATGGGCTCTACCTGACCGGGTCATGAGCTTGCCCCCCAACCCCTCGTGAAGCGCTATGTGGCCCGGCGGTTGGCCGCCCTGGCTATCGTGCTTTGGGGCGTCAGCCTCCTAGCCTTCGTGCTGGGCAAGCTGGCGCCGGGCGACCCAGCCGAGATCTATCTGCAGCGGGCGCTGGGCCAGCAGCCCACCGAGGAGCAGATCGTGGCTCAGCGCCACACCATGGGCCTCGATCGTTCCGCCATCGACCAGTACCGGAGCTGGGTGGCCGGTGCCCTGCGAGGTGACCTGGGGCGTTCCTACACCAACGGCCAGGGGGTGGCCTCGCTCCTCGGCGAGCGGTTCCCCCGCACCGCAGTACTGGCTTTGACCGCCCTTGGCCTTTCCGTGTCCCTGGCGCTGCCAGTGGGTGTGCTGGCCGCCTACCGGCGAAACTCGGTGTATGACCAGGGTTCCCGCGTTGTAGCCTTGCTGGGGGCGTCGTTGCCCAGCTTCTTCATGGCCTACCTGCTCATGTTCGTCTTCGGCGTCCACTGGAAGCTGTTCCCCATTTTCGGCTTCACCTCGGCGCATCATCTGGTGCTTCCCGCTGTTACTCTGGCCTTGGGCGGCTCTGCCCTCCTGACCCGCCTGACCCGCTCCAGCCTTCTGGAGGTGTTGGGCGAGGACTACATCCGTCTTGCACAGGCCAAGGGCCTTCGCAACCGGACCATTCTTTTTCGCCACGCCACCCGCAACGCCCTCGTCCCCATCCTTACCGTCGTCAGCCTGTCGCTGGGCCAGCTGTCGGCAGGAGCGGTGATCGTGGAGTGGATCTTCTCCTGGCCTGGCCTGGGGACGCTGGCCATCGATGCCATCCACCAACGCGACCTCCCTCTGATCCAGGGCTTCGTGCTGTTCACCGGGACGATCTTCGTGCTGATCAACCTGGCTACTGACTTGGCCTACGGATGGGCCGATCCCAGGATCCGCTTGGGTGCCGAGAGCTTCTGAATGTCAATCCTGGGCACCAGGGGTACTCCGACGACGGGCGACTTGGAGAGCGCCGACGGGCTGGCCGTGGCCGAGCTGGCCGTCCGCTCTCAGGGTGGAGGCGGGCTGCTGCGCGGTCTGCTGGAGGACTGGACCTCGCGCGTAGGACTGACGATCGTGGTCATCCTCGGCCTGCTGGCCCTGCTGGCGCCAGTGATAGCACCCTACGACCCTCTCGACCTGAGGGGCGCTCGGTTGCAGGGCCCCAGTTGGCACCACCTGATGGGCACCGACAACCTGGGGCGGGACTTGCTGAGCCGCCTCCTCTTCGGGGCCCGCCTCTCCCTCGGCACCGCTCTCTTAGCCTCGGTCCTCATCATGGTGTTGGGAGTGCTGGTGGGGTCCCTGGCGGGCTACTTCGGCGGTGTCCTCGACGCGGTGCTCATGCGTGTCGTCGACACGATCCTTGCCTTTCCCAGCCTGATCCTGGCCCTGGTGATCGCCGGCCTGTTCCGCCCCGGCCTGGGCACGCTCATGTTGGCGATGGCCAGCGTGTGGTGGGTCAGCTACGCCCGGCTCATCCGGGGGCTGATCCTGACCGTTAGGGAGCGCCAGTTCGTGGAGGCGGCGCGGGTGGCGGGCGCCCGGCCCAGCCGGATTCTGGCCCGCCACATCCTGCCCAACATCCTGCCCCCGGTGATCGTGTTGGCGACCCTGGAGATGGGCGTCATCATCCTGGCCACCTCCGCGCTCAGCTTCTTGGGCCTGGGCGCCCAGCCTCCGACGCCGGAGTGGGGGGCCATGCTGAACGACGGCCGGACGTTCTTCTTCACCGCCCCATACCTGATGATCTTCCCGGGGCTGGCCATCAGCCTGGCTGTACTGGGCTTCAACCTGCTTGGCGATGGCCTGCGCGACGTGCTGGATCCCAAGCTGTGACGATCCCAGCTACCGCGGCGGTGAGTGCCGGAGACTCTCGTCAGGCGGGCCCCCTTCTCGACGTCCGCGAGCTCCGGGCCGAGTTCCGGACCAGGGCGGGCGTGGTTCGGGCAGTCGACGGAGTCAGCTTCTCGGTCCAGCCCGGGCAGGTGCTAGCGGTATTGGGTGAGTCGGGATGCGGCAAGACCGCCACGGCCCTGGCCATTCTCGGGCTGCTGCCCTCGCCGGCCGGAAGGGTCGTCGGTGGGCAGGTGCTGTTCAAAGGCGAGGACCTGCTCACCGCCCGGCCTGGCCGGATACGCCAGATCAGGGGTAACCGGATCGCCATGGTGTTCCAGGAACCGGTGCTCAACCCGGTCAGCCGAGTCGGCGACCAGGTTTCCGAGGTAATCCGCGCCCATCGGAATGTGCCGTCGAAGGAGGCTACGGAGCGAGCGGTCGCACTGTTGGACCTGGTGGGCATCCCGCAGGCCCGTGACCGGTCTCGCGACTACCCCCACCAGTTCTCAGGCGGCATGCGCCAGCGGGCAATGATCGCTATGGCCATCGCTCTGGACCCTGAGCTGCTGATCGCCGACGAGCCCACCACCGCCCTTGACGTAACCGTCCAGGCCCAGGTGTTGGAGCTGCTTCTCGGCGTGCGCGAGCGCCTCGGTATGGCCATGATCCTGATCACCCACGACCTTGGTGTGGTTGCCGGCGTGGCCGAGCGGGTCATGGTGATGTACGCAGGGCGCAACGTGGAGGAGGCCGACCTGGCGGACCTGTACCGCGACCCTCGCCACCCCTACACCGCCGGCCTGCTGGCATCGACCATCCGACTCGACCGGCCTCGTCGGGGGGCCATGGCTCAGATCGCCGGTACCCCGCCGAACCTGATCGAGGAGCCTGCCGGGTGTCGGTTCGCGCCTCGCTGCCCCCATGCCGACCAGCGTTGCCGAGAGGACTATCCGGTTCCCGTAGCCGTCGGGGTGGGGCACCACTCTGCGTGCCACTACGCCGCCAGGTGGGCGGAGGGGGATGTGTGGCCCCGCTCCTGAGGGTGTCAGAGGTGGTGAAGCGCTTCCCCGTCGGACGAGGTTTGCTGCGTACCCACGCTGGCGAGGTCCACGCCGTCGACGGGGTGAGCTTCGAGATCGACGCGGGTCAGACTCTCGGGTTGGTGGGCGAGTCGGGCTGTGGCAAGACCACCTTGGCCCGTCTGGTCCTGCGGCTGTTGCGGCCGGACTCGGGATCGATCGAGTTGGCTGGCGAGGACATCACGGCTGCCCGCGGTGAGCACCTGCGACGGCTACGCCGGGACATGCAGATGGTGTTCCAGGATCCCTTCGACAGCCTCAACCCGCGCATGAGCGTCCGCCAGATCGTGAGCGAGCCCCTCATCGCCCAGGGCCTGAGTGGCCCTCTGGGCGGGAAGCAGGGGGCTTGGCGCGAGGGTGGCGCCCGGCGGGTGGCCGATCTGCTGGACAGGGTGGGCCTCGATCCTGGGTATGTCGATCGTTTTCCGCACCAGTTCTCGGGGGGTCAGCGTCAGCGCATCGGAGTGGCAAGGGCGCTGGCCGCGGGGCCCAAGCTGATCGTCTGCGACGAACCCGTGTCCGCTCTCGACGTGTCCATGAGGGCGCAGGTGCTCAACCTTCTGGCCGACGTACAGGCCGAGTTCGGGCTCACCTACCTTTTCATCTCCCACGACCTGTCAGTGGTGCGAGAGGTCTGCGACCGCGTGGCGGTGATGTACCTGGGCAGGATCGTCGAGCAGGCTTCTCGCGAGGAGCTGTTCCGGCGCCCCCTGCATCCCTACACCCAGGCGCTCATCTCCGCCGTCCCCATCCCCGATCCCGCGGTCGAAGCTCGCCGGCGACGCATAGTGCTCACCGGCGAGGTGCCCAGCCCGCTGCGACCACCTCCCGGCTGTCCGTTCCACACCCGTTGTTGGAAAGCCAAGGATCGCTGTCTCGTTGACGTGCCCAAGCTCGTCGACCTGGGCGACGGCCACTTCGCCAGTTGCCACTTCCCTGAGCCGGTGGACCTTCACTTCCAGGACACCGGGGCCCAGCGCACGTGAAGAACAGTGTTCACGGCCGTCACCGGATCACGGCAGCGGCGAGGGCCATGGCCTTAGCCCGTTGGGCTCCGACGGATCCGTGCCGGGTGACAGTGGTCTCAGCGGCGAGCATGCGTCGGCTGAGCTCGAAAACCAGCTCCCAGTCCGGCAGATCGTCTCGCTCATAGAAACGCTCGACAGTGTCTGCCAGCTGGCCAGCGTCCAGCTCGGCGTACCGTCCGGGTCGGCTCTGCGGCGCTGCAGACATTGCTCAAGGCTACCGCGGGTGAGTGATCATCCCGAAGGATCGCGAATGGGCAGAATGACCTGTCATGGCGATCGCTGTGCGTCTTGGGTCACTTCCCCTAGGGCATCGACGTCGAAGCCGTATTGCCGAGCTCGAGCGGATTCTCGGGAGTGACGTCCAGCTGGTCGAGGTGGCAACCATCGACGAGCTCCTCATCGCCGTTGAGGCCCCGGACGTGGTCGCCGTGACCTTGGACGCGCCCCGCCCCGGCGAGCTCGCTGCGGCTGTCGAGACTGCGGGATCGCTCCCGGTGCTTCGGCCGCTCTGGCGGCGATAGCTCAACACGCGCGGTGAGTTCGACGAGGTGTTCGACGGCTATGGGCTGCTCACGTCGACGGGTATCGTTGGACTCGCTGACGACGAGCTCTCTACGACCTGAACGTTCTTCGTAAGCCGGGCTCCTCGAGCCGGTGAACCCTCACTTCCAGGAGACCGGCGCCCACCGGACGTGACGGGCTGCTCCCACGAAACCCTGGATGCCGGGCTTCATCGCCCACAGCCAGTTGACGGCGGCCACCGGGATCACCACCACCTGCCGGTCCACGGCCTCGCGCAGAGCCTCGGCGGTCAGCTTGTCGGCCTCGGCCCGGTCGGGTGTGGCAAGAGCGCCCTCCAGCAGCGAGTCGAACCCGGGCCCCGCCGAGAACCATTTGGAGTACGGGGGAGAGGCCTTGGAGTAGTAGAAGCCGGCGGCGAACTGGGTGGGGGAGGTGTCGTTCTGGGCCACCCGCTCCATGAAGATGTCCCCCTCGCCCTTGTCCAACCGCGCGCTGTAGGTGGCCAACTCGGGTGTCTCCACGATCTTGGAGTCGATACCCACGTCCTTCAGCTCCGCCTGCACCAGCTCTGGCATGGGCTTGCGCAAGTCGATGGGCGGATAGCCGTTGATGATGGTGAGCGACAGGCGGTGACCGTCCTTCACCCGCACCCCGTCGGGCCCCACCTTCCAGCCGGCGGAGTCGAGCATCGCTTCGGCCGCCTTCGTGTCGTGAGCGACGCCGGTGACCAGGCTGGCCGAGGGCCCGAGTAGGGCGGCAGGGGTGATGGTGTTGGACACCTCGGCGCTGCCAAGGAAGACCCGGTCGACCAAGGTCTTTCGGTCGATGGCCATGGCCACTGCCTTGCGCAGCGCCAGGTCGCCGAGCAGGTCGTAGGGCGGCGCCCCCGAGCGGTTTAGGTCCATGATCTCGGCCGCGCCGGGGGGACCGAGTACCGCCTCAACCCCCGGGGTCTTGCGGGCCTCGCCCAGCAGTTGGCGCGGCAGGTCGTAGATGAGGTCGACCGAGCCGGTCTTGAACGCCAGCCAGCGGGTGTTGTCATCTGGGATGAAGCGGAACGTGAGCGTCTTCAGCTTGGCCGCCGCGCCCCAGTACCCGTCGTAGCGCTCCACCACCAGGCGGTCACCCTTGGTGTAGCTGACGAACTTGAAGGGGCCGGTGCCCACCGGGTTCGTCCCCGGTTCGGTGCCGGGGGCGATCATGGGCGCCACGCTGGGATGGGTGAGCTGGTCGACCAGGCGCAGGTCGGGCACCGCGGGAGTGATGTCGACGGTGAAGTCGTCGATCACCTTGGTGGAGTCAGGGCCGAGCTTGATCGTGCCGACCCCTGAGCGGGTCAGGCGATCGAGGCTGAACTTCACCGCTGCGGCGTTGAACGCTGCACCGTTGTGGAAGGTGACCCCCTTGCGCAGGAAGAAGCGCCAGGTGTTGTTGCCTCGGTACGCCCACCGTTCTGCTAGCGCCGGCTCCACCTGATAGGTAGGCGTGGCCCGCACCAGCCCTTCGAAAATGTTGGCATTGAACGGGAACATCCCCAGGTTGGCCTTGTCGCCGGTGGTGTTGAAGGTGTCGGCCGACGCCCCGATGACCAGGTCCTGGCGGGCGGGGGTGACCTTCGACTTGTTGCCATCGCTGGCGCAGCCGGCCACGAAAATGGCTGCCACCAGGGCTACGAGGAAGCGGTTGGGCTTGGGTCTCACGTGCTCTCCTTCTGCTGGGTAGAGCGATCAGCTGTCTTCGGGTGTTACCATGAGCCATTTCGTCAGCTGATCAGCCGCATCGACGATGCCCTCCACGCACGGCTCAAGGCGAGGGCCGCCGCCGACGGACGCTCGATGAACGGCGTCGTGGTGGAGGCCCTGGAGGTGGCGGTTGGTGGCAAGGACGAGCGGGCGGAGATCTGAGCTCGCTTGGCTGCCCAAGGCCGACGGGTCGTGCCTCCCCGCCCCGAGAGGGCCCCCAGCGTCGCTGCTGTCGAGCGGCTGACTCGCGGTACGGGCACGGCCGCCAGCGATGCCCTCACCGCCGAGCGCGGGATGCGTTGACACTTCTCTACGCCGACACGAGCGCTCTGGTCCGCGCCTACTTCTCCGACGAACCCGATCACGGCCCGCTTCGAGCCATGCTGCGGGAGGGGACTGACCCTGTAGTCACCTCGGATCTGGCCCGACTCGAGCTGACCAGCGCCACCTACGCGGCAGCACGTGCCGGGCGCCTCCGGCGCCCGCAGAATGTCGTCGCCCGATTCGACGCTGACTGCCGACCAGAGGGCCCGATCGCGCTCATCGAGCTCGAGGGCCGCCGAGTATTCCCTGAATCGCAACGAGTGCTCGCCGTCCATCCTCTCCGCTCGCTCGACGCCATCCACCTCGCGGTCGCCCTCGTTCGACGCCCTGGGGCTGGCAGGTGGGATCGGGCTGGCCTTTGTCAGCCGAGAGACGAGGCCCAGTGCGCCGCGGCTCAAGCCGAGGGCCTGAGACTGCGGTGACGGCGATCCGGCTGTCACCCCCCTGTCCGGTAGACGGAGGTCCACGGCTGGCTGTTGACCGAGGGATGGGGCGAGAAGCCGGCGACTGTCGTCTTGAGTGCATAGATCTGGGGGAAGTTGGTGAGGGGAATAGCGTCGACCTGGTCGTCGATCAGCACCTGCTGGGCTTCCGCCGATCTGGCGGCGGCGGTTGCCGCGTCGGGGGCAGCGGCGGCCTGATCCACTAGCGTGTCGAACTTGTCGCCTGCCGCCGTGTACTTGATGCGGGGCTGGGTGGTCTTTCCGTACCAGAGGAGGCTGGGTATGCGCGCCGGGTTGGCGTCGTTCTGGTTCCAGTAGTTGACGTCTACATCCCACCCACCCGAGTTGATGCGCTGGGAGTAGGCGCCGCCGTCGGGTGCGATCTGGATGCTCAGATCGATACCCGCCCTGCGTGCTTGAGCCTGGAGAAACTGCAGACTCTCCTGCTCGAAGTCGAACTGAGCGACGGTCGACAGCGAGAGCTTCCGTCCGTCCTTCTGCCGGATGCCGTCGGAGCCGACCTTCCATCCTCTGGCGTCGAGGAGCTGGCCAGCCTTGGCCACGTCGGTCGGGATGGGCTTGACCTGGAATGCGAAGCGCCCGAGCACCGATGGCGGGCTCACCGTGGCCACCGCCTCGGCAGTGCCCTGCCATTGTTGGGTGGCCAACGCCTTGGCGTCGAAGCTCATGGCCAGCGCTCGGCGGACGTCGGGGTCTTGGAGCACGTCGTTGGGGGCGGTGCCGTGGATATTCATGGAGACGACCACCACCGCCCCCGGCGGAGCCGGCGCTACACGGATGCCGGGCCGCTTCTTGACATCTGCGGCGGTCTGAGGTGCCAGGAACCACTCCAGGTCGATCGCCCCCGACTCGAGGGCCAGCAGGCGGGTGTTCTGGTCGGGGATGAAACGGAGCGTCATCTGACGCAGCTTGGCTTTGGGGCCCCAGTACCCATCGTTGCGATCTACCACCAGGCGGTCGTTGGGGGTGTAGCTGGAGTATGTGAACGGGCCTGTGCACACAGGACGGTCGGCAGGATCGGTGCCCGGAGCGATGATGCTGAAGAACGGGTGGGCGATCTGCTCCGGCAGGCGCAGGTTCGTTCGGGTCGGCGTGATGTCGACGGTGAAGTCGTCGACCACCTTGGTGGAGTCAGGGCCGAGGAAGGTATTGAGGGTCTGCTTGAGGGTAACTACGCGGTTCATCGAGTAGCGAATCGCCTCGGCGGTCAACGGGGTCCCGTCCTGGAACTTCACCCCTCGGCGCAGATCGAAACGGAAGGTGTTGGCTCCGACGAGGGTCCACTTGGTTGCCAACACCGGCGTCGGTTGGAGCTGCTCGTTGAGGCCGACAAGGGTTTCGCAGATGTTGGCGTTGTCGGGCCACATACCGAGGAACGCCTTGTTCCGCGTGATGAACACGTCACCGGGCGTCGCCGCTGTGAGCGTCTGCCGGTTCTGCGGCAACTCGTTCTGGCTGCCACTCTTACTGCTGCTGCCCCCCCCCGCAGGCAGCGGTGAGGAGGACCAAGGCAACGGTCAGTCGCAGTCTCATCAGGCGCATTACCCCGCTCTGGAGGATGTGCTCGCAGGAACGCTTCGCACGCCGGCTGCCCCCGCGGACCTGATCGACGTGGGACTTACCGCCAGGGTGAGCGTGAATGCCAAGCCGACTGCTTTTGCCGATGGTTTCAAGCGGATCTCCAATCTCGGACAGACAGGCTCGATGTGGACCCATACCTAAGAAGTCTTCGGTCCACCATCTTGGGATGAGCGAGATGACGAGATCGTGACTGCCAGGGCGGTGAGCGAGCCGCTCTTAGGCGCCAGGCACATCGCAGCTGGCACGCTTCCCGAGGGCGGGGCCCTATCCCTGCCGGGTGCTACTTTGTCGCACATGGAGGCGATCGGGGTTCGGGAGCTGAGGCGGGATGCCAGTCGTTGGCTGGCCGGGGTGCGGGATGGTGAGGTCTTCGTCGTCACCGACCGGGGGCGGCCGGTCGCCAAGCTGTCACCCATCGCCCAGGCTGGCGACTATGAGGCATTACTCGTCAACGGCCGGATCGCGCCCGGCCCCGGGCGTTCGATCGCCGAGGTGCTGGCCGACCTCGATGGCGACCTCCCGCCCGACGAGGGGCCATCCGTGTGCGCTGATGTCAATGCGTGCCGACGAGCGTTGAATGGCCACCTGGTACCTGGACGCGTCGGCCCTGGCCAATCTGGTCCGGCCGGAGCGGGAGACCTCGGCCCTGCGTAGATGACTGCGAGACAAGCGCTGGATCCTCTCGGATCTGCATCGCACCGTGCTTCGGCGGGCGGCAGGCCTCGGCCGGCCGCCTACTGGCGGAGAGCGATCTGGTGAGCATCACCGCCAACGTGTTCGACGACGCTCGGGGCCGACCTTGCCGGCATCGTCGACGACGACCGCTTGGCTTCGGCCGCCCGAGATGCTGGGCTCGAGACTGTCTCGCCCGGAGTGACCCTGTCCCGAAGGTAGCTGTCCCGCGCACTTACGCGGTGGGGGATGCCGTCGATACCATCGGCGTCCATGGCTGACCGAGTGCGACTGAGCCTTTTCTGCCCCACCTGACTCCCCGGGTACCACCTGCCGTACTTCTCGG
>JBPCJQ010000102.1:0-16992 GCA_051005135.1 Acidimicrobiales bacterium | reverse complement strand
CCCCCCCCCCCCCCCCCCCCCCCCCCCCCCCCCCCCCCCCCCCCCCCCCCCCCCCCCCCCCCCCCCCCCCCCCCCCCCCCCCCCCCTCCTCCCCCCCCCCCCCCCCCCCCCCCCCCCCCACTGCGAGGCAACATGGACCATGGCCAAGGCCCTCGGTGCGCTCGTGTTCGCCCTGCTGACAACGGCGTGCGGAAGTGGCGGCAGCAGCGGCACGGCCTCTTCGACGGCCCCCCGGCCTCCAGGGGTCGCCACCGCCTCCCCCGACCTGGGCGCAGCCAAGCTGCGTTTGGCCGAGGTCGCCAACATCACCGGCGCCATCGCCCTCGCCGTGCGCCCTGGCGACGATGCCCTCTACGTGGCCCAGAAGACCGGGCAGGTGCGGCGGGTGAGCCATGGCCAGGCAGGAGGTGACTCGGTCGACCCAGGCACGGTGCTCGACCTGTCGTCCCAGGTGTCGAGAGGGTTCGAGCAGGGCCTCCTGGGGCTGGTGTTCTCGCCCGACGGGGCCAAGCTCTACGTCGACTACACCGACACCGTCGGCAACACCCAGGTGGTGGAGTATGCCTTCGCCGGCGGCCGGGCCGACGGGTCAAGCCGCCGGGTGGTGCTCAGCGTGGAGCAGCCCTTTGCCAACCACAACGGGGGCGAGGTGGCCTTCGGCCCCGACGGCAAGCTCTACGTGGGCCTGGGTGACGGGGGCAGCGAGGAGGACCCCAACAACATCGGCCAGAACCTGGGCACGTTGCTGGCCAAGATCCTGCGCATCGATCCGGCACCTCCCGCTCAGGATCCCAAGGGCTACACCGTGCCGGCCGACAACCCGTTCGTGAACCGCCCCGGCGCCGTCCCCGAGACCTTCGCCTGGGGCCTGCGCAACCCTTGGCGGTTCACCTGGGACCGTCAGACCAAGGACCTGTGGATTGCCGACGTGGGCCAGAACACCTACGAGGAGGTCGACTTCCAGGCCGCCGGCAGCCCTGCCGGCGCCAATTTCGGGTGGAGCGGCATGGAGGCGTCTCATCCCTTCCATGGCGGCAACCCGCCTGGTGGCGTGCTGCCCATCACCGAGTACAGCCACGCCGGCGGCAACTGCTCGATCACAGGCGGCTACGTGTACCGCGGTAGCCGCATCCCCGCCCTCCGGGGCGCCTACGTCTACGGCGACTACTGCTCGGCCAAGGTCTGGGGCCTGGTGCAGTCGGGCGGGAAGGTGGTCGACCAGCGCCAGCTCGACGTGGGCGGGAACCATTCCATCTACTCCTTCGGCGAGGACGCCGCCGGCGAGCTCTACCTGTTGTCCGCCGACGGCCTGTTCCGCATCCAGGCAGCCTGAGGCATTGGGAGGATCGTCGGCCACCACATGGTAGGATAGTTGATCATGGCCAAGCTGAAGGTCTCGGCAACCGTCGACCCCGAGCGTCTCGAACGAGCCAAGCACCTCACCGGTTGTCGGAACGTCTCGGAGGTCATCGACCGGGGATTGGCTGCTCTCATCGACCGTGAGCTCGAACGGGTGCACTCCGAGGGATATGTGCAGGTTCCTCAAGGTGACGAGGCCGTCGCTATCGTCGGCCCCACCGTGTGGTCCGAGGTTCCCTGGGACGAAGATTGACCACGACCGAACCTCGTCGCGGCGACGTGTGGTTCGCCGACGTGCCCGGCGACAAGCGACGCCCAGTGGTGGTGCTGACCCGCAACTCGGTGCTTCCGCGGTTGACGACGATCCTCGTCGCGCCGGTGACCACAAGGGTGCGCGGCATCCCGACCGAGCTCACTCTGGATGCCTCTCATGGCCTACCCCGGCCCTGTGTAGCCAACTTCGACAACATCACCCCTCTCCCCAAGCGGACTCTGGTGAGATGGGCCGGTCGGCTCACGCGAGATGAGCTCGATCGAGCCTGCTCGGCGACACGGTTCGCCCTCGACTGCTGAGACGGTCGGCCCAGGCCACCGAAGACGAGCACCGCCGCGTCCGAGCGTGGTCACCTACTTCCGCCAAGACCCGTTCGCCACGCCTGGTTCGTCAG
The DNA here is from genome assembly GCA_051005135.1 of Acidimicrobiales bacterium. Lineage (GTDB taxonomy): Bacteria > Actinomycetota > Acidimicrobiia > Acidimicrobiales > AC-14 > DATAQC01. Next base: position 14,965 of record JBPCJQ010000102.1, on the reverse strand, counting down.
GGGGCGGCGAAGGCCAGGCAGGCATTGTGCCCGCCGAAGCCGAACGAGGTGCTCAGGGCCAGGCCGACGGGGAGCTCCCGGCCTGTGTGGGCCACGTAGTCGAGGTCGCACTCGGGGTCGGGGTTGTCGAGGTTGATGGTGGGGGGCACGAACCCGTCGACGAGCGCCTTGACCGTGACGAGCGCCTCCAAGGCCCCGGCCGCACCCAGCAGGTGGCCGGTCATCGACTTGGTCGACGAGATGGGCACCTGGAAGGCATGCTCGCCGAACGCGGCGTGCATGGCCCTCGTCTCGGCCGCGTCGTTCAGCGGGGTGCCGGTGCCATGGGCGTTTACATAGTCGACGTCGATCGCCGGCCTACGGGCGCGGGCCAGGGTGCGCTCGATGCAGCGGCGCGACCCTCTCCCGTCGACATCGGGCTGGGTGGGGTGCCCGGCGTCGGCGGTGGCGCCGTAGCCCACCAGCTCGGCGTAGATCCGTGCCCCCCTGGCCTGGGCATAGGCACGCTCCTCGAGCACTAGCACCGCAGCCCCCTCGGCGGCTACGAAGCCGTCGCGGTCGCGATCGAACGGGCGCGACGCCCGCTCGGGCTCGTCGTTGCGCCGGGACAATGCCCCCATCACCCCGAACGCCGCCATGCCCACGCCGCAGATGGCGGCCTCTGTTCCCCCGGCCAGGGCGGCCACCGCGTCGCCCCTGCGAATCTGCTCGGCCGCCTCTCCGATGGCATGGGTACCCGACGCGCAGGCGCTGGTGATGGCGAAGTTGGGGCCACGGGCGCCGGAGTCGGTGGCGATCATGCCCGCCGGCATGTCGACGAGCATGGCCATGGCCGTGTAGGCGGACACGAGGCGATGGCCGCCCTGGTGGTAACCCACCGACGCCCTCTCGAGCACCTCCATACCGCCGATGCCGGAGGCGACGATGACGGCCACGTCCTCCGCGATCGGTTCGATGTCCAGACCGCTGTCGGCCACGGCCTGGCGGGCAGCCAGGATGCCGAGCAGGACGGAACGGCTGGTACGTCGAACCTCCTTGGCCCCGAAGGTGGCCACTGGGTCGAAGCCCTTCACCTCGCCGATGATCCGCGACGGCAGGCCGGTTGGGTCGAAGAAGGTGATGGGGGCGATGCCGCTGCGTCCCTCGCACAACGCCGCCCACATGGTGGCGGCGTCGTTGCCGACCGGGCTGAGGCATCCCATGCCCGTGACCACCACCCTCACGCGGTCAGCGCCGCCCGTCATACCGCGCAGTTGTAGACGACGGGCAGCGACCCGTCGGCTTGGCGCAGGGCGAGGAATCGCTCGACCACCAGGCGCTTGGCCTCGCTGAGGGCCACTTCGCCTGCGGCCAGCAACATGTCGGGGCTGGTGTCGGTGTCGGCGCCAGCGGGATGCCAGTGCACACCGTCGGTGGTGACGGTGAGCTCGGGCACGGTGTTGGTGTCGTCGATCTCAACGCCGGCGTCGGTGGAGAAGCCCCGCCGCACGAGGGGCCGAACCGCGAAGTCGCGGCCCTCGATGCCCATGGCCGCCAGCATCTCGCCCAGGGGAGTGACCTCGGCGGCGTTCTGCTCGGTCTTGGTCATGCCTACGCGGAGGGGCAGGCCCAGGTCGGCGGCGATGCCGACGCCCTCCATGGCCCGGGCCCAGCTGCCCGCGCCGCGGTTGCGATCGTGGGTCTCGGGCCGGGCGCCGTCGATCGAAGTCTGCACCACCAGGTTGGGTTGCCCCGCTAGGCGCGCCAGCTCGGCCCGCTGGCGCCCCCGGAACAACATGGCGTTGGTGAGGACCACGGTCGGCAGGCGGCTGCTCGAGTACTCGAGCATGGCCACGATGTCGGGCTCGAGGAAGGGCTCGCCCCCGGTGACGTAGATCTCGGCGAAGCCCTCGTCAACCGCCTCGTCGACCAGAGACCGCAAGCGCGCCGGCGCCATGGAGCGCCGCCGGGCGGCGGGCGACGAGGCCACCGAGCAGTAGGAGCACCGCAGGTTGCAGTGGAAGTTGGTGTAGACCCACAGCCGGGGCGGGAACAGGGCGGAGCCGAACAGGGGCACCACCGGCAGATCGTCGTCGGTCGGCTGCAGGGCGTCGCCCCAGCTCACGGCTTGGGCGACGAAGCCGGTGGGCAGGGCGCTGCGGTAGAGCTGGTAGCGGCCCCGTGATCGCTCGAGTGGTGGCACCACCTCGAGGCACGTCGTCCACCACCCCGTCTCGATCGTCTCCACGAAGGCCTCGGGCAGGCCGGCGGCACGCATGGAGGCGGCCTGGGCCCGCCAGTCGTAGGCGAGCGGAACCAGCTCGGCTTCGGCAGTGCCGTCGTCGGCCAGGTCGAGCACCGCGTACCAGACCTCGGTGCGCCCGTCGTTGGCGGGCTTGCCGATGACGCCGACGTTGACCACGAGGCGCCCGTCGACATGCTTCTGCCAGGGCAGGCCGGTGTGGGTGCACAGGAGCACGTCGGCACCCGAAGCGTCGAGCCGCTCCCGCACTGCCTCGTCGCTGAGGGACTCCCAGAAGAAGTCGTTCACCACCAGGGGCGAGCCGTGCACCATGTGCACGTCGACGCCGCCGATGGTCTCCCGGTGCTCGCCCGGCAAACGACGCATCCACGCCGCGAACTCGGCGCTGGTGTGGGCCTTGGTGTAGTCGTAGATGAGCTGGGCGAACTCGTTGTCGCGGGGATCGCGGTAGCCGCAGCCGCAGTCGGTGTCGCCCCTGCCGATGGCGATGTCGTAGTTGCCGGCTATGCACTCGACGCCGCCCTCCACCAGCAGGGGCCACAGGGCGTCGGGCTCGGCTCCGAACCCACCCAGGTCTCCCAGGCAGAAGATGCGCTCACAGCCCAGGCGGCGGGCGTCGTCGAGCAGGGCCCGCAGCGCGTAGGGGTTGGAGTAGGGGCCGCCGAACACGGCGATGCGCGTCACGCCCAACTCGTCATCACGTGCTTCATCCTGGTGTAGTCCTCCAGTGAGTAGAGGGACAGGTCGGAGCCGAACCCCGAGGCCCGGGTGCCCCCGTGGGGCATCTCCGCGGCCAGCACCGAGTGGCAGTTAACCCACACCGTGCCGGCGTCGAGGCGCCGGGCCATGCGGGCCGCCCGGCCGTGGTCGGTGGTCCACACGCTCGCCCCCAGGGCGTATTCGGTGCCGTTGGCCCAGGCGACGGCCTCGTCCTCTTCGGAGAAACGCGACACCGTAATGACGGGGCCGAAGACCTCGGTGCGAGCCAGCTCGTCTTCGGGTCCCACTCCGGCCACGACCGTTGGTGGGTAAAAAAAGCCTCGGCGGTCGATACGGCTGCCGCCGGTGGCCACCTCAGCGGCCGTCGGCCGCCTCTCGACCAGGCCGGCCACCCGGGCCATCTGGTCGGGGTTGTTGAGAGGCCCGAAGTAGGCGTCCTCGCCGGGCGCCCCCACCGGAGTCGCCGCCGCCCGGTTGGCCAGGGCGTCGACGAGGTGGTCGTGCACACGGGGACCGGCCAACACCCGCGATGCGGCGGTACAGCTCTGCCCGGCGTTGAAGTAGGCGGCCGCGGTGATGCCGGGCACGGCGGCATCGAGGTCGGCGTCGTCGAACACCACTACGGGGGCGTTGCCCCCCAGCTCGAGGTGGACCCGCTTGGGGCCGGCGGCGGCGGCCGCCATCACTGCCCGACCAGCGGCGACGCTGCCGGTGATCGACACCATTGCAGGCACCGGGTGCGAGACCATGGCCGCGCCGGTATCGCGGTCCCCGCAAACCACGTTGAACACCCCGGCGGGGAGGAACTCGGCCATGAGCTCGGCCAGCAACAGCGGCGTCACCGGGGTGGTCTCCGCCGGCTTCAGCACCACCGTGTTGCCGGCGGCCAGGGCCGGCGCCCACTTCCACGTGGCCATCATGAGGGGGTAGTTCCACGGCGTGATCTGGGCGACAACACCCACCGGCTCACGTCGCACCGACGACGTGTGCCCGGGCTGGTACTCGCCTGCCGAACGGCCCTCCAGCATGCGGGCCGCGCCCGCGAAGAAGCGGATCACGTCGACGATGTGGGGCATCTCATCGACGGCCATGGACCTGGGAGGCTTGCCCGTGTTGTGGCACTCCTCGGCCACGAACTGCTCAGCCCTGGCCTCCACGGCGTCGGCTATGCGCATCATGGCCAAGCTGCGCTGGGACGGCGTGAGGTCGCGCCACCCTTCCAGCGCGGCCGACGCGGCGGTGAAGGCAACATCGAGGTCGGCTGGCCCCGACACCGGCGCGTCGCCGTAGGCGTCGCCGGTGGACGGGTCGACGATGGCGCTGGCCCGGGCCGCGTCGAGCGGTTCCCTAGGTTCCCCGCCCACGAAGTTGCACAACCGGCCCACCGTGGTCACCGCTCGCTGGGGGCCGCAGCCCGGATCGGCGCCAGGGCGAGGGCGAGGTTCATCAAGGCGGCGTTGGCCCGGGCCTGGGCTGATTGCTCGGCCTCGGTGTAGGGGTGCAAGAAGCTGCGCCCGGCCAGCAGCTCATCCCACACGAACAGCACCGACACCGCGGCCATGGAGAAGAAGCGGGCCGCGCTGAACACGGCCGAGGTCTCCATGTCAACGCCCAGATAGCCGGCCTTCGACCAGGCCGCCACCCGCTCGGGCGGCTGGGCGAACAGCGCCGAGGTGGTGACGAGGGGGCCCCGATGCACCCGCAGGCCCCGCTCGGCCAAGGCCTTCTCGGCCCGGTCGACCAGCTCGAATGTGGCCGATGAGGTGCCGTCGCCGCCGTAGTACTGAGACGCCCCCTCACCTATGGCCGCAGTCTCGGCCAGCACCACGTCGCCGGTGTGCACGTGGGGTTGCAGTGAGCCGCACGAGCCGATCTGCACAACTGTCGGTGTGCTCAACGAGCCGAACACGTGCACCGGCTCCACCGCCCGGGGGGCGCCGTACACGCACGAGTAGACCACGGCCAGGCCGTCGGCCGGCCGCCGACCCAGGTGGTACTCGGGGAAGGCCAGCTCCCGCACGTCGTCCAAGCAGGCCAGGCGCTGGGCGGTGCGCTCGCGCTGCCACCACGACCCTTCGAGCACCAGGAGCTGCGGCACGTCGGCGGGGTCGAGACTCAGCGCCCGGCACCAGTCGATCGGTTCCTCTGCGGCCAAGACCCTCCTCTCGAGCGACCCCACCAACCTACAGTCCAACAGACCTTCAACTGCTCGGCCCACCCCGCTACCATCGACGCTGTTTCACGCGCCGGAACACCAGCAGGGTCGCCGTCCGCTATGGCACGCACCACAGCCAGGTAGCTGACCTTTGGCTGCCGGGGGGCAGGGGCGAACACCCTGTGGCCGTGCTCGTTCACGGCGGGTTCTGGCAGGCGCTCTACGGGCGCCGGCTGATGAACCGGTTGTGTGCCGACTTGGCGGGCCGGGGATGGGCAGCATGGAACGTCGAGTACCGGCGCCTCGGGTTGGGCGGTGGGTGGCCGGCCACCTTCCACGACGTGGCGTCGGCGGTAGACGCCCTGGCCGAGCAGCCCCACCTCCACCTCGACCGGGTCGTCGCCATCGGGCACTCGGCGGGCGGCCATCTGGCCCTTTGGGTCGCCGCCCGCCACCGTCTTCCAGCAGGCTCCCCCGGCGCCAGCCCCCGGACAGCGGTGAGCGGTGCGGTGTCGCTGGCCGGCGTGCTCGACCTGGTCCACGCTGCCGACCACGGCGTCGGCGGCTCCGCGGTGCGCCAGCTCCTCGGCGGCACCCCCGCCCAGCACCCTGACCGCTACGTCCTGGCGTCGCCCGTGGCACAGCTTCCGCTCGGCGTGCCCCAGCTCGTGGTTCACGGTGAAGCCGATTACATCGTCCCCCCGGAGATGAGCCGCTGGTACGCGGAGCAGGCGGCGGCCGCTGGCGACGAAGCGCAGCTGGAGATGCTGGCGGGCGTCGACCACATGACAGTGATCACCCCGGACTCGCCGGCGTGGGCAAGAGTCCTGAGCTGGCTCGGGTAGTTGGGCTTTCGCTGGCCCGCCGGATGGCGTACAGTCCAGCAGCACTTCAATTCAACTGGGCAACTACCATTGCGGGGAAGGGACCACAGCTCGTGACTGCAACCGAGTCGGCGGATCCCTCCGTCGAAGCACCCGATGGCCCGACCGCTCCGGCGGGGCGCCTGGCCAGCGGCAGCGTCCGCTTCTTCAGCTCGGTGGCGGTGTCGATCGGCATCCAGGCCCCTACGGGAGGGTTGGTGTTCCTGCCTGCCCTCATGGCCGAGCTGGTGGGCGAGTCGGGGCCGTTGGCCTTCCTCGCCGCCATCGTCGTCATGTTGCCCGTGGCCGCAGTGTTCGGCGCCTTCAGCCGCCAGTTCGCCACCGCCGGCTCGGTGTATGCCTTCATCGGACGCACCCTGTCCCCTGTTGTCGGCTTCGTGGCCTGCCTGGGGCTGTTCCTTACTTACGTCTCCTACACATCGGCGACCGCTGCCGGCGCTGCCAACGCTGCCGCACCACTGCTGGCCGACGTCGGGCTCCACTTCAACTGGCTCGTGCCGGGCCTGGCCGCGTGGGCCCTGGGCTGGTACCTGTCGTTCCGGCCCGTCCACTTCACCACCGTGGTCGTGCTCACCCTCGAGGGCGTCGCGCTGGTGCTGGTGCTTATCGTGGGCATCGTCGTCATCGCCAAGGGTGGCTACCAGGGCCACAGCGTGTCCCTCTCGCCGTTCCGCCCTCATGGGATAAAGCTCAGCGCCTTCGTGATCGGCCTGGTGTTCGCCTACACCGGCTTCTCCGGGTTCGAGGGAGCGGCAACTCTGGGCGAAGAAGCCAACCTTCCCCGGCGGATCATCCCGTTGGCGGTGATCACGTCACTGCTCGTCGGTGGTGGCGCCTATGTCTTCGGCTCGTACGTCGAGACGATCTCCTACCCCAACGCCACCGCCCTGTCGAAGTCGACGGTCCCGATGATCTCGATCGCCCACCAGTACCTCACGCCCTGGGTGGGCACCGCCGTCAACGTCGCCGCCCTCATCAGCATCTTCGGTGCGGTGCTGGCCTGCGCGACCGGCGGCTCGCGGCTGCTCTTCGCTCTCACTCGCGACGGGTTCGTCCATCGGGGGCTGGCCGCTACCCACCCCCGCCATCGTTCTCCCTACCGGGCACTGGCGGTAACCGAGGTCCTCGCACTGGCCGGCATGCTGATCTTCGCCGGTGACGCACCTCTCGACGTGTTCTTCTACACCGCCCAGTACGGCGTCTACCTCATACTGAGCGTCTACCTGCTCACCTGCATCGCCGGCCTGGTCTACGCCTTTCGACGACACCGGCCCCCGCTCATGCTCACTGCCCTGGCCGGCGTCGCCGTTCTCGGCGTGGTGATCAAGTACTCGGTGGTCCCGATTCCCGCCTACCCGTTCGACCGCCTCCTCGTCGCCGCCGCCGTGACCCTGGCCGGCGCCGTAGCGGTGGCGGCGCTCCCTTCTTACCGGCGTCGCCTCATGGCCGCGCCCACCTTCCGTCCCGACGGCACGGCCTAGAGAGGAGGCAGACATGTTCGACCAGCCGGTCAGAGCCATCGACCTCGGGGTCTTCCTGGACCAAGCGAACTACCCCCCATGGGGATTTCGCTCGACGGTGATCGATCATCGCAAGGGTGCCATGGCCATGGCTCGGTTCCTCAACGTCCGCGGTGCCGAGTCACGCGACGGTGGTCGGGTCAGCCGGGACGACTTTCCCGAGGACATGGGCCTGGCTTGGCTCGACGTTCACCTGTCCGACCATGCCGGCAACCACATCGACGCCCCCTGGCACTTCGGCCCCGAGGTCGAAGGCGCTCCCGCCAAGACCATCGACCAGGTGCCTCTCGACTGGTGCTTTGGACCCGGCGTGCGCCTCGACTTCCGCCACAGGGCCGGAGCCGACATCACCCTCGAAGACCTCGAGGCCGAGGTCGACCGCATCGACGCGCACCTCGAACCCGGCGTCGTCGTGCTGCTGTGGACCGGGGCCGATATCCACATCGACGACCCCGACCGCTACTTCCAGTGCCAGGCCGGGCTCAGCCCCGAGGGTCTCAACTGGCTCCTGGACAGGGGAATCAAGCTCATCGGCATCGACGCCTACGCCATGGACGTCTCCTACGCCACCATGATGGAGGCGGCCAGCGCGGAACAGCCCCAGTTCTTCCCGCTGCACTTCGTGGGTCGGGCCCGGGAGCACATGCACCTCGAGAAGCTCACCAACCTCGGGGCCATCCCCCGGCCCACCGGTTTCGGCTTTGCCGCCTTCCCCATGAAGCTGAGGGACGGCAGCGCCGGCTGGGTTCGTCCCGTAGCGCTGGTTCCCGAGGCCCACTTCCCTCCACAGTATGACGGAGCCTCCTAGCGCCCTTCCCTCGCGAGTCAAGATGGCATAGAGTCCAGCCGCGTTTCAAGTGTTCGGGCCACGGTGGCCCCGTCGAACGGAGGACGGAACATGCTTCAACCTCGTCTTGCCATCCTCGGTGGCGGCCCCATCGGCCTGGACGCGGCCTTGGCCGCCGCCGACCAGGGGTGGCCGTTAACCGTGTACGAAGCGGCCACTCACCCCGGCGCCCACATACGGGCGTGGGGCCATGTGCGGCTGTTCACGCCCTGGGAGATGAACGTGTCACCGCGTATGGCCAGCCATCTGGCGGCTGCCGGCGTCGCGGTGCCCGAGGGCGACGGCTGCCCCACCGGCAACGAGCTGTGCGACCGCCTGCTCGATCCCGTGGCGGCCCTGCCTGAGGTGGCGCCGGCTGTCCACTACGACGCCCGGGTGGTGTCGATCGGGCGCCGAGGCCTGCTCAAGCACGAGGAGATCGCCACGCCCCAGAGGGCACAACAGCCCTTCCGCCTCCTCGTCGCCCATGGCGACGGCCGCGAAGAGGTGGCCGAGGCCGACGTGGTGCTCGACTGCACTGGCACCTACAGCCATCCCAACTGCACGGGCGACGGCGGTATCCCCGCCGCGGGCGAGAGCCACCTCGAAGGCCGCATCCACCGCACGCTCCCCGATGTGGCCGCCGAGGAGCCGCAGTGGGCGGGCCAGACGGTGCTGGTGGTGGGCTCGGGCCACTCCGCCCAGACGGCGGCCGGCGAGCTGGCCGCGCTGGCGCGCCAACACCCGGGCACAGAGGTGGTGTGGGCGGTGCGCTCGCCACAGCCCTCCTGGGGAGCCGTCGTCGACGACCCTCTGGCCGAGCGTGCCGCCCTGGTGGAGCGCACGCTGGCGTTGGTCGGCGGCCATGAGCCTGCCGTGCGGCTCGAACCAGGCGTGGTGGTGGACGCGCTGGCCGAGCGCGAGGGCCGGGTGGCTGTCACGCTGCGCAATGGCAGCACCGCCGAGGTCGTGGTCGACAAGGTGCTGTCACTCACCGGAGCGGTGGGCGACAACTCCATCTACCGCCAGCTCCAGGTGCACGAGTGCTACGCCACCGCCGCGCCCATCAACCTGTCGGCCGCCCTCCTCGGCGCCGCTGCCGGTGACTGCCTCCAGCAGGAGAGCCACGGCGTCGACGTGCTGCGCAACCCCGAGCCCAACTTCTTCATCCTCGGTTCCAAGTCCTACGGGCGGGTCAACCAGTTCCTCATGCGGGTGGGCTGGGAGCAGGTCGACGAGGTGTTCGGCGCCCTGGCGGAGGCCAACGGGGGTTGACTCCCGGCCCCCCTCTGGTCAACGCCGACTGGAACTTCTGGCCCGACGGCTTCGACCGACCGGCTATCTGGCACGCCTGCGCAGACCTCGGCTTCTCGGGAGTCGAGGTGGGGGTCTACCGACCTGACGACGAGCTGTCGGCGGCGGCGATGACCGAGATCGGCGCGCTGGCGACGGGGACTGGCCTGGGCGTGGAGGCGGTGCTGTTCTCCATGCCCGCCGACCGGTGGCCCGACGGTGGCCTGACGTCCCCGACCGAGTCGGCACGGGCGGTGACCGAGATCGCCGAGACGGCCCGGCGAGCCTCCGACCTTGGCGCCCGGGTACTGGGTGTGTGGCCGGGAGCCGACCGGCCCCTGGCGGGCACCGAAGGCTGGGCCCGCACCGTCGATGCGCTCGGCGCGGTCGCCGATGTGGCCGAACCCCTGAGCCTGGCCGTCGCGGTTGAGTACAAGCCCGGCCAGCTGGTGGCGGGCGCGGCCGAAGCCCTTCGGCTGGCCGAGACCCTCGACCGGCCCGCGGTGGGCGTGCTCGTCGACACCGCCCATGCCCTGGCCGGCGGCGAAGACCTGGCCGCCCTGCCCGCGTTGCTGACGGGTCGCCTCGCCCATGTGCACCTGGGCGACTCGGCGGGCGACGCCGACGCCGACCTTCCCCCCGGCGCCGAGCACGACTTTGCACCGTTCCTGGGCGCCCTGGCCGCCTCGGGATACCGAGGGGCGCTGTCTTTCGACCTCTACGGCTCGGTCCTGGCCGGGTCGTGCACCGGCACCGAGGCCAGCGGCCAGGGGCTCAGCCACATCCGCACGGCCATGGCCCGGGCTGAAGCTTGAGCTTGCACCCCGACGATGCCGCCCTGGCCATCGTGCGCCTGGGCCGCCGGGTGGCGGCGGCTGGCCTCGTCGTCGGCGCTGGCGGCAACATCTCGGCCCGCACCGGCGCAGACGAGATCCTCATCACGCCCAGCGGCTGCTCCCTCGACGAGCTCGACCCTGCCCGCCTCGTCCCCCTGCGCCTCGACGGCAGGGCGACTCAGGAGGCAGACCGGGCCTCGAGCGAGTCGCACATGCACCTGGCGGCCCACGCCGCCCGCCCCGACGCCGCCTTCGCCCTCCACGTGCACCCGCCTCATGCCAACCTGCTGGTGGCCACGGGGCGGCCCATCCGCCTCATCACCCTGGACCACGCCTACTACGTGCGGCGCCTGGCCGTGGTGGGCTACCTGCCGTCGGGCAGCGTGGAGCTGGCCGAAGCGGTGGCGGCCTGCCTGGCCGAGGTCGACGTGGTGATGCTGGCCCACCACGGCTGCCTGGTGATGGCGCCCGACGCCGAGGCGGCCTACGAGCGGGCGGCCAACCTGGAGGCCGCGGCCACCGCCACCTACCGCGCCCTGCTGTTGGGAGACGCCGCCACCGTCTGCCCCCCCGAGTACCTGGCCCGGGTGGAGGCCGGCGAGGCTGAGAAAGCCAAAGGGGAGGGCTGAGGTGGCCCTGGTGGCGGGGCTGGACTACGGGGGCAGCAGCCTCAAGGCGTGGGTGGCCGACCTGGAGACGGGCGTCGTGCAGGCCTCGGTGACCGAGCCCACCGAGACGTCACGACCCCGTCCCTACGCCGCCGAGTTCTCCCCGGTCGACTGGTGGGCGGCCACCGGTCGGGCGATGGGGGCCGCGGTGGAGAGGACGGGGCGGCCGCCTGGCGACTACGCCGGGGTCACGGCCGCGTCGTTGCGCCAGGGCTTCGTGCTCGTGGGGGGTGGCGCCGAGGGCACCGAGCTGGCGCCCGGCGTGCTCAACTCCGACCGGCGGGGCGGACGCCACCTCGACACCCTGCGCCGCCAGGTCGGCGTGGAGGCCCTCTACGCCCTCACCGGCCACTGGCCTGCTCCCGAGCTGACCCTTCCCAAGCTGCTCGACGTGGCTGCCAACCAGCCCGGGCTGTGGGCCAGCGCCGAGCGGATGCTGTTCGTACACGACTGGGCCCTGTGGCGGATGTCCGGGCAGGCCGTCACCGAGGTGTCCTACGCCTGCGCCGGCCAGACGGCCGACGTGGCCCGCCGGGCGTGGGCCACCGATCTGCTCGACGAGCTGGGCCTGGGAACCACCCGCCTGGCCCGCCTGGTGGAGCCGGCCACCGTGGTCGGCCACTTGGGCGACGCCAGCCTGGGCCTGCCGCTGGGCCTCCCCGTCATCAGTGGTGGTGGCGACGCCCAGGTGGCGGCCCTCGGCGCCGGCGCCATGGTGCCAGGAACGGCGTGCGTGGTCGCCGGGTCCACCACGCCCTTGCAGGCCGCGGTGGCGTCATTCCCCGTCGATCCCCTGCGCCATCCCTGGGTGAGCACCCACCTGCGCCCCGACCTGTGGGTGGCCGAGACCAACGCCGGCTATGCCGGCATGAACTTCGATTGGCTGGCTTCCACCACCGGGCATACCACCGCAGAGCTGAGCGACCTCGCTGCTACCAGTGAGCCCGGTGCCCGGGGCATCACCGCCACGGTGGCCAGCCCGGTGTGGAGCGAGGAGTCGTGGGCCACCAAGGCACCAAGCACCCTGGTGGGCTTCACCATGGCCCACACCATGGCCGACGTGGCACGGGCCTTCGTCGAGGCCCACGCCTACGCGGTGCGGGCCAACGTCGACGACCTGGAGCGGGCCGTCGGCGGCCGTCGGTTCGAGCAGGTGCTGGTCACGGGCGGAGCCGCCCGTGACGCCGGGTTCCGCCAGCTGTTGGCCGACGTCAGCGGCCGGGTTCTCACCGTGCCCGAGGCGCGTGACAGCGCCGCCGCTGGGGGCAGCGCGCTGGTGGCCAGAGCCCTGGGGGCACACCACCAGCCGCCGGTGCCGCAGGTGGTCGTCGTCGAGCCGCGACCCGACAAGGGCGACGAGGATGGGTACACCCGCTACCTGGCGGTCTTCGAGGCCATGCAGGCCCACCTGCCGCCGGAAGCCTACGCCCGATGAGCGAGGACGGGCCGTACCCCCACGAGGACCATGACGACCTGATGGGGCCCATCGTGCGCCAGCCATGGCTCGGCGCCCAGGTGCTCAGCTATCCCAACCGGCCGCCCACGATCCTCGACGCCCTCGACCGGGCCGTCACCCGGTTCGCTGACCGATGCTACGTGGTAGTGCCCGAGGGCGAGGTGACCTACCGGGAGTTCGCCGAGCTGGTGGCGGGGGCGACCGAGCGGCTGGGTGAAGAGGGCCTGGGGAAGGGCGACCGCCTCGCGATCGCCGCCCGGAACAGCCTCGACCTTGCTGTCGCCCTGTGGGCCTGCGCCCGCTTGGGTGCCATTCTCGTTGGGCTCAACGTGGCGCTCGCCCCCGCCCAGTGGGCCTACGTGCTGGCTCACTCGGAAGCGTCGCTCGCCCTGGCTCAGCCCGATTTCCTCGCCGGCCTGACCGAAGCCGCTGCCGAGGCGGGCCTGGACCCTGAGCGGGTGAGGCCGATCGGCGACCATCTCACCGGCCGGCGCCGCCCCTGGGCCTACACCGCCGGCGTGGACCGCCCCGACGAAGCTGCGACCTACGCGGTGGTGTACACCAGCGGCACCACGGGACGCCCCAAAGCCAGCCAGGTGGTGCACCGGTGCAGCATGCACAGCGGCATCACCTATGCCCGGGTGCTCCACCTCACGGGCGACGACCGCGCCGCCGTTCTCTTCCCTCTCCACTACATCAGCGCCATGCACGCCCACATGCTGCCCATGATGCTGGTGGGCGGGGTCTGCGTGCTGGTGGCCCAAGCCACTCCACTCGAGTTCTTGGATGTGCTGGCCCACCAGCACATCACCTGGATATACGCGGTGCCCTCGGTCTGGCTCATGCTGGCGCGCCTCGACGGGTTCGCCTGGCCGGCGCTGCCCGACCTAACGGTTGGCGCCTTCGGAGGCTCGCCCTTCCCGCCCGACGCCATCGGCACCATCCGCCGGCGCCTGCCCCAGGTGCGCCTCCACAACATCTACGGGTTGTCGGAGACCCACTCGCCGGCCACCATGGCTTTCGACGAGGAGCTCCGCCGCAAACCCACCTCTGTGGGACGCCCCCTGCCCTGCATGGAGGCGCGCGTCGTGGACGACGACGGCGCCGAGCTCGGCCCTGGACGCGCCGGGGAGCTGTGGCTGAGGGGATCGCTGGTGACCACCGGCTACTACCGCGACCCGGCGGCCACCGCGGGCGCCATCACCCCCGATGGCTGGCTGCGCACGGGTGACATCGCGCGCATCGACGCCGAGGGCTACGTGTACATCCTCGATCGCAAGAAGGACATGATCAACCGGGGCGGGCACAAGATCTTCTCCGCCGAGCTCGAGCGCCTTCTGGTCGCCCATCCCCACGTCGACGACGCCGCCGTGGTCGGCGTGCCTAACCCTGTGGCCAACGAGGCGGTGACGGCCTTCGTAGTGGCCACGCCAGGCTCCGGTCTGTCCGCCGACGACGTGCGCCAGTGGGTCCGCGCACAAATGGCCGACTTCGCAGTCCCAAGGGTCGTCCACATGGTCGACGAGATCCCCCGCAACGCCGCCGGCAAGATCGACAAGTCTTCCCTCCGCGTGCGAGCCGCCCGTCGCTGACTCGACTCATTGCCCACGTCCGTTAGGGGTATCGCACCGAACAATCACCGCAGCCCCAGGCGCCGCAGAACGTCACAGGAGGACAAGATCATGTCGTACGACTACTGGTTCCAAGGCACGAAGGCCCAGCCCGCCCCGACCGAGTCACCCCAGCCTACGCCCCAACCCGCACCCGCACCCCAACCAACGCCCCCTCCCGCGCCAGCGCCCACATCAGGCCCGGTGCGCGAGCCGGCCACGCCACCCGCGTCTGCCCCTCGGCGCAGCGTGGCCCAGCTCTTCGCCGCGGTGGTGGGCGCCGTCTTCGTGCTGGTGGGGGTGCTCGGCTTCGTGCCCGGGGTCGTCCGGAACTTCGGTAAGCTCAGCCTCATCGGGCCCGACTCTCACGCCACGCTGTTGGGCCTGTTCGAGGTCAGCGTCGTCCACAACGTCGTGCATCTCCTCTTCGGCGTCGGCCTGCTCGCCGCTGCCAGCGTGGTGTGGTCGGTGAGGTACCTGGTGGTCGGCGGCCTCGCCTACGCGGCCGTGTTCGTCTACGGCCTGTTCGTGGTGGGATCCACCTCCAAGATCAACTTCCTGCCCATCAACACCGCCGACAACACGCTCCACCTGGTCCTGGCCGTGGGCATGATCGCCCTGGGAGCGCTCGGGGCCTTCCTGCTTCGCCGCCCCCGAGCAGCCCTCTGAGACGCAGCGTGATGGCGAGGTGGGGAAAAAGGGGGGCAAGCCGAAACCTTTTTCCCCCCCAAGACGGCGTTGTCGCGGCTCGGGAG
>JBPCJQ010000101.1:0-6836 GCA_051005135.1 Acidimicrobiales bacterium | reverse complement strand
GCTGGTCGGGCGAGAGCGTGCGAGGGGTCGACCAGTCGCGGCCCTCGTTCTTCCACTTGTTGAACCCGCCCCCCACCGACACCACGTCGGTGTAGCCCAGCTCGCCCAGGGTGCGGGCCGCGAAGGCGGAGCGGGTGCCTCCGGCGCAGTACACCACCACGGGGACGCCCCGATCGGGCACCTTGTTCTCGACCTGGCTCTCGAGGAAGCCGCGGGGGATGTGCACGGCGCCGGGCAGGGCGCCCTGCTCGTACTCGTCGGCCTCCCGCACGTCGAGCACGACGGTTCCCGGGCGCTTGGTGACGAGCCGCTCGGCCTCGGCGGTGTCGACCTCTCGGATATGGGTCTTGGCCTCGGCCAGCAGGTCTCTGAAGGTGGGCATGTTCGATCTCCTCGGCGGCGACTGCCTGTGCAGTCTAAAACCTTACGGCCCAGGTCGACATTCCCGGTACCGGCACCCGGGTGATGGGTCCCGACACGGTCATGGAGGGCCTGGAGATCGGGATGTTCACCGATCCCGAGGGGCACATGATCGGCGTGGCCAAGACCACTCCTCCGGCCTAGCTGAACCGGGCCTCGTAGCGAAGCTGGCCTGCCTGGAAGACGCGGACCGACCGGAGCCGGTCGATCCCCGGGCCCAGGCTGGCTGCCAAGACGCCGTGGCCGTCGGCGAGGTGCAACGTGCCCATCATCTGGGTCCGATCGCTGGCAGACGACCGGGCTTCCACCACGTAGTCGCCTGCCCCCGTCTCCGCCGGCTCGTCGATGGTCACCACGAGCTGGGCAGGCGACCCCCCCACGACGACGGCTCGGCACCGCGCTCTGCCGTTCTCGGCGCTGGCCAGCGCGACCTGCACCCCGGCCGGGCGCGATCTTGGCGCGGTGACATGGCCGGCGACCACGCCGCCGATGGCAGCCGCCGCCACCGTCGCTGTCGCCAAGAGCTGCCGCCCGCGCCGTGGCCTACGACCGGCGGCGGTGGCCACGGCGTTGGGGCCACGCAGGGCGGCTACCCGGGCCTCGAAGCCGAGGGGTGGCTGCTCCTCGGGGGCCAACAGCAGCAAGGCCTCGGCGGGCTGGTTCAACCGGCCGACGACCTCCCGGCAGCGGGCACACAGGTCCAGATGGGCCAGGGCCCGGGCCCGGTCGCCGCCCCCCAGCGTCCCCAGGGCCAGATCCACGCATAGCTCGTCGAGCTCTGTGCAGGTGCACGGCTCGGCCATGTCAGGTCGCATCCTGGGAGGCCAGGGCCTCGCGCATGCGGATGAGCCCGGCCCTGATGCGGGTCTTGGCCGTGCCCAGGGGGATGCCTTCAGCCTCGCTCACCTCGCGGGCGCTGCGGCCTCCGATGGTGGCGAGCACGAGGGCGCGCCGCTGCTCGGTGGGGAGCCGGGCAAGGGCCGCCCGCAGCCGGCCGGCGTCGTCGGCCCGCTCGGCGCTGGCCGCCGGTGCCGAGTCGGTGCCTACCACCGCGAGCTCCAGCGCCGCCACGGCGCCAGGCTCGAGGGGCTCAGGCCGGCGCAGCCGGAGCGAGTCGATGGCCAGGTTGCGGGTGATGACGAGCAGCCAGCTCAGGGCCGAGCCATGGCGGGCGTCGTAGGCTCCGGCGTGGCGCCAGGCTCGGATGAAAGCCTCCTGGGCGACGTCTTCGGCTGTGGTCGGGTCACCGACCACGCTGCGGGCCATCCCGTACACCCGCGCCTGGTAGCGCCGGGTGAAGGTGGCCATGGCACCGGCGTCGCCGACCGCCACCGCGGCCAGCAGTACGTCGTCGGAGACGGGCACTGTGCCAGCCTACGGTCGCCTAGTAACCCCCGCTGCTGCCGGCAGGGGCAGAGGTGGCCTTGGCCGTGACCGCATTGCCGGCAGGGGAGATGACGTACCAGGTGCCGCCGAAGCTGGTGATCCCCTGGCCCTTGGCTTGTGCTGGGCCGGAGTCTCCGGCGTAGGTGTACAGAGGCCAGCCGCCGTAGGTGACGTACAGGCTGCCCGTGGCGCTCTTGACCGTGCCCAGGCGCGAGGCGTCGGCCCCGCCCCCGGCGTTGGCGGCCGTAACTCCTGGCGGCAGCTCGGTGTCGGGCCACACCTTGGTACAGCCGTTGTCGTCGGTGCAGGTGAGCTTGCCGCCCTGCTCGGAGGTGAGCAGGTAGAGGGTGCGGCCGTCCTTTGCGTTCACCAACACCGTGCCCACCCCGGGTACGTCGGCCGTGCTGATGGTGACACCCGTTGACGGTGCCGAGCTCGGCACCGCCGAGTTGGCCGTCGTCCCCGTCGTCGTGGTCTTGGACGACGACGCGCACGCGGCCACGACGAGCAGGGCGGCACCGACCAGGGCGCCTCCGACGTGGCGGTATCGGTTTGACTGCGTCCGCCGGTTGCGGTCGTTGGTCATGGGCCTCACGTCCTTCGTTGCCGACTGTCTCCTTGCACTACGGACGACGGCCTCGAACGGATTGCCCGGGCGACCCTGTCGTCCGCTCAAAAGGGGCCGCTCGGGCCCTGGTGCTATCCCTCAGCCGTCTCTGGCCGTTCGATCTCGGTCTCTCGGCCCTGGCCCACCAGCCGGTTCCAAAGCTCGTAGTCGGTGTCGCGCTTGGCTACGTAGCTGTTGTCGGGCCCGGCCTCCATGCTGGCGATCGCCTTGAAGGGCCCGCGGGCCAAATTGTTCAGGTCCACATAGGTGCCGCCCTGGTTGAGCTGCGTGCCGGCGGTAAGCACCGACAGCCGAGTCAGCTCGTCGCTGCTGAGCGTGTCGAGCTTCGCGGTCAGCGCCTTGTTGTCCGCGGCGGGAAGGCTCTCGTCGACATGGCCACCCCCCGCGGGGCTCGGCGGGGCCAGGTCAGCCGAGAAGTCCTCCTCGGGTTCGGCCCCCTTGGGCCTGGTCGCCTCCTCCCGCTCGACGTCGTGAGTCTCGGCATGGTGGCCTTGCGGCCCTCCCACGTCGGAGAAGGGCTTGCGAGCGTCGCCCGGGCTCTGGTCGTGCTGTCCTCGCCTCGGCATCTGTGCCTCCCAGGGTCGGTACTCCCGATGTCGGTCCGTGGCCATCCTCACATGCGCGGAACCATCTGGTAGAACGTCCACGACATGCGGGGGACGACACGGGTGCGAGCGGGGATGGCGGGTGTGGTGGCGCTCGGGCTCGCCGTCGCCGGCTGTGCCAGTCACACCGACCGCGACACTATTCGGGCCGCCCTGGTCGACGGCAAGGCCGGTTTTGCTCCCGCCAGCGTCACGGTGCACAAAGGCGACAAGGTCGACCTCACGGTGCGCAACAGCACCGACAAGACCCACGGGTTCTCCGTCGAGGGCTACGGCATCGGCCGCGTGTCAGATCCCACCGCTGCGCCCATGCACCTACGGTTCACGGCCGACCGGGCCGGCACCTTCAAGATCTATTGCCAGCTGCATCCCGCCCACCAGACCGCCACGCTCGTCGTCCTCTAGCGATCTTCTTGGGGGGGCCCTGCCCCCCTCCCGCCAAACCGGGGGCCGGGTAGCCTCACGGCCGTGAACGTCTTCGACCGGATCGGCGGGGACGACTACGAGCAGGTCGTGTACTGCCATGACCGCCCCAGCGGGCTCCGCGCCATCGTGGCCGTCCACTCCACCCGCTTGGGGCCCGCACTGGGCGGCACCCGCTACCACCCCTACGCCTGCGAGGACGACGCCCTCGACGACGTGCTCCGCCTGGCCAAGGCCATGACCTACAAGGCAGCAGCGGCGGGCCTCGACCTGGGAGGGGGCAAGGCCGTCATCCTCGGCAACCCCGCCACCGACAAGAGCGAGGCGCTGCTGCGGGCGTTCGCCCGCTTCGTCGACGCCCTGGGGGGCCGCTACGTGACGGCTGAGGACGTTGGCACCACCCAGACCGACATGGACCTCATCCGGCGGGAGACCAGCCATGTCACGGGCGTGAGCTCCGACCTGGGAGGGTCGGGCGACCCCTCGGCCGCTACCGCCGCCGGCGTGTTGTGGGCCATGAAGGCGGTGGCCCGACACCTTTGGGCCACGACCTCGCTGGCCGGGCGTCATGTGACGGTGTCGGGCGTGGGCAAGGTGGGTAGCCACCTGGTGCGCCTCTTGCACGACGAGGGCGCCCGGGTGAGCGTGGCCGACGTCGATCCCACCGCAGTACGCCGCGCTGTCAACGGCGGGGGCGCCGAGGCGGTGGCTACCGAAGCTGCACACCGCGTCCAATGTGACATCTTCGCCCCGTGTGCCCTGGGGGGCGTGCTCAACGCTGCGACCATTCCCGAGCTGGGCTGTGCCGCTGTCGTGGGCGCGGCCAACAACCAGCTCGCCGGGCCCGGTTGCATGGAGCTGCTCGAGAAGGCGGGAGTTCTGTACGCGACCGACTACGTGGTCAACGCCGGGGGGCTTGTCAACATCGCCGAGGAGCTGGCGCCGGGGGGGTACCACGAGCGGCGGGCCGCCGCCGCGGTGCGAGCTATCTTTGACTCCACCGCTGCTCTTCTGGTCACGGCCGAAACCGACGCCGTCTCCACCGCCGAAGCCGCCGACCGCCTGGCCGAGCGACGCATCCAAGAGGTAGGCCGGATCTCGGCGATCCGCCCTCCCTCACGGGGGTAGCCGTGACCAGAGTCATCGTGGACCACGAGGTGCCGACCAGCGCCGAAGCCGACCGTCACACCGCTTTGGGCCTTGGCCGGCGCGACGTGGTGGCGATGTACCGCACCATCCTGGCTGCTCGCACCGTCGACGAGAAGCTGTGGCAGCTCTCCCGCAGCCGCCAGATCCCCTTCATGATCCCAGGCTCGGGCCAGGAGGCGGCCCAGGTGGGTTCGGCATGGGCCCTCATCAGGGGCCACGACACAGTCCTTCCCTACTACAGGGACGTCGGCGTGGTGCTCGCCATGGGGATGACGACCCACGAGGTGATGCTCAACGGCTTCGCCCGCCCTGGCGACCCCAACTCCGGGGGTCGCCAGATGCCCTACCACTGGGGATCGCGCCGCCTGGGCATCATCACCGGCTCGTCGCCCATCGGCACCCAGCTCCCTCACGCCGCCGGTCTGGCCAAAGCCTCCCAGGTGCGCAGCGATGACAAGGTGACGGCCTGTTACTTCGGCGAGGCCACCGCCTCCAAAGGTGACTTCCACGAGGCCCTCAACTTCGCCGGCATCCACCACCTGCCGGTGGTGTTCGTGTGCGAGAACAACCACTACGCCATCTCGGTTCCCATGGGCCTGCAGTCGGCAGTCCCCCATGTGGCCGACCACGCCGCCTCCTACGGCTTCGAGGGCACCATCGTCGACGGGAACGACGCCCTGGCGGTGTACGCCGCCACCAGGGCGGCCGTGCGCAAGGCCCGGTCCGGCGGGGGGCCGAGCCTGGTTGAGTGCAAGACCTACCGCCTCCTGCCTCACACCTCCGACGACGACGACAAGGCCTACCGCTCAGAAGAGGAGGTGGAGGCCTGGCGGGCCAAAGACCCCGTCCCCCGCCTGCGGAACTACCTGCTCGAGCGCGGGCTGCTTACCACCGACGAGGAGACAGCCCTGGTCGGCGAGGTGAGGGCCGAGGTCGGCGACGCCGTGTTCAGGGCCGAGGAGGCCGCTGCGGGCACCCCGGAAACGGCCTTCACCAAAGTCTACGCCCGGCCCCTGCGGCCTGTCCCCGGGCCCGAGCGGCCCTCTGAGCGGGAGGCAGCGGCACCAACATCGGCCTCGCCTGCCCGGCTCAGCCTCGCCGTTTCGCCCCCACCGCCCACCGAGGGGGTCGAGCGCAACGTGCTGGAGACGGTGCGCCACACCCTGCACCGGCTCATGGCCGAAGACGAGTCGGTCGTGGTGCTAGGCGAGGACGTCGGCTTGCTGGGCGGGGTCTTCAGGGCGACCGAGGGGCTGCAACGCGAGTACGGCCCCAACCGGGTGATCGACACGCCCCTGGCCGAGTCGTCGATCGTGGGCATCGCCATCGGCATGGCCCTGGCCGGCCTGCGTCCGGTGGCCGAGATCCAGTTCGCCGACTTCCTGCACTCGTGCTTCGACCAGCTGGTGAGCGAGGCGGCCAAGATCCACTACCGCTCGGCCGGCGACTTCAACGTGCCCATGGTGGTCCGTGCCCCTTGGGGCGGCGGTACTCACCGGGCCATCTACCACTCCCAGGCGGTTGAGGCTTTCTACGCCCACGTAGCCGGGCTCAAGGTGGTGTGCCCGTCGACGCCGGCCGACGTGGCGGGCCTGCTTCGCTCCGCGGTGGAAGACCCCGACCCCGTCATCTTCTTGGAGCACAAGAAGACCTACCGGCGCATCAAGGGCCTCGTCCCCGAGGGCCGGTGGCGGGTCCCCATCGGGGTGGCCGACGTGGCCCGGGCGGGCGACGACCTCACCGTCGTCACCTACGGCATCCATCGCCACCACTGCCTCGCCGCCGCCGACACGCTGGCCGCCGAGGGCTACTCGGTGGAGGTGATCGACCTGCGCACCATCTCGCCCCTGGACCGCGACACCGTGCTCTCGTCGGTCGTGCGCACCGGGCGGCTGCTGGTGGTGCACGAGGACAACGTAAGCTTCGGGGTAGGCGCCGAGGTAGCGGCCATCGTGGCCGAGGAGGCCTTCTACGACCTCGACGCCCCCGTTCGGCGGCTGGCCCAGGCCGACGTCCCTTCCAACCCCTATTCCATGACCTTGGAAGCGGCGGTGATGGTCAGCCCCGACCGGATCGCCTCCGCCTGCCGCTCGCTCCTGGAGGAGTGAGCCCTGTCGCCTCAGGGTTTCGGGGGGGCGGGGGGGGGGGGGGGGGGGAGAGGGAGGCGAGGGAAGAGAAGACGCGCCGGGAAGCAACCCCCCACGCCCAGACCCCGCCTCGGTCGT
>JBPCJQ010000100.1:0-7498 GCA_051005135.1 Acidimicrobiales bacterium | reverse complement strand
CTCGGCCAGGGCGTCGAGGCGCCCTTCGGTGCGGCGCTGGGCTTCGGCCAGGGCGCGCACATCCTGGGCCAGGGCCTCGAGGCGCTCTTCGGTGCGGCGCTGGGCCTCGGCCAGGGCGCCAACCTGCCGGGTGAGGTCAGCCAGGGCCGAGGACAGATCGGCGTCGCCGTCGAGCAGAGCGTGCCGCAATGCGGCTCGCTGCGCTGGGTCCTCACGGAGGACCCGAAGAAGATCGCCTATGTCGATAGCCACTGCTTTAGGGTACCTACGGCCCGATCGTCAAGCGACCTGTTTCCATCGCACAACTTGCTGACGGGAACCGTCGCCCCCGGCGGGTCGGTGTCAGCCCCGGGCTGCCTGACGACGCCGGTTGGCGACCACCAGCACCGAGCCCAACAGCACCAGGGCGATGGCCACGGCCGACCACCGCAAGATGTTGGCCCCGGTGAACGCCACCCGGCCCCGCACCGGCTGGGCGACCCCGGCGCCCGACGGGCACAACACCCTGAAGACGGCGGTCTGGCTCACGTTCGCTCGGGCAACCGACGAGGGGCCGGTACCAACGATGTTGTTCCCGCCACAGGAGCCGTTCACGGTGACCGAGTCGTTGACGATGAGCTTGATCTGGTTGCCGCTCTGGCCGACGGTGATGTTGACGGTGACGAAGCCGTTGGCGTCGGCCACCTTGGTGCCCACCA
Source organism: Acidimicrobiales bacterium (assembly GCA_051005135.1). Taxonomy (GTDB): domain Bacteria; phylum Actinomycetota; class Acidimicrobiia; order Acidimicrobiales; family AC-14; genus DATAQC01. Next base: position 6,800 of record JBPCJQ010000100.1, on the reverse strand, counting down.
CCTGGCCGTCGACGGTGATGTTGACGCTGGCACCGGGCGTGAACCCGCAGACCGGCTCCAGAGTGGTGCTGAACGACTGGCCCACCAAGTGGCTGCCGGCGTCCTGTGCCCCACTGAGAGGCGTGCACGGCCCTGGTGGGTACCCCACCTGGGCGGACGCGGCTGGCGCCCCCAGGAGCGTGATCGCCCCGAGCATCGAAACCAGCGCTGCCATGGAGAATGTCCGCAAGGATGAGTCCTTCCCTCGGGTTCTAATGCTACCCCAATGGAGGGCGGGTAGCAAATCGGCCGATCTTCACATTCCGGCAACCAAGACCGACCTCACCGCGAGACCCGCCAGGATAGACCCAGCGTGCGATCCCACGGACCCCGCCACGTCGCCGGCCCAGAGACGCTCCAACCCGGGGCTTTAAGGTGCACCGACAGGTCCATGGGCTCGAACCGGGCCTGGGGAACGAGCCTCAACGCCAGGCGGCCGTCGCGCACGGCGCCGGGGATTACGGTCTCGAACGTGAGCTCCCGGCTCTGCCCGGCGTCCACCTCGATCACGTGCTGGGACAGCTCCAGCCCCGACTCCGACACCGAGCCCGCCTGCACGGATCCCTTGGGGCCCCACAGCAATAACCACGCCAGGTAGTCGCCCGTAGCCTTCTGGGTGACCCCATCAGGCCCCAGTTGGTACGAGGGTGGAGCCCCGACGGGCGCCTGGTTCGCCACGACAACGGTGGAACGTACGATCGCCGTGCCCTTGGGCGTGAGCTCGATCTCCTGGCGCACCGAGGGCTTCACGTAGTAGTCGAGCTTGGTGGCGCCGCGGTTCTCCACCGCCAGGTGGAACGTACGGTCGTCGCTTTTGGTGGCCGGCCCGCCACCAAGGCCAGTGCGCTCGAACACTTGCTCCTCGTTGTCGGTCTTGCTCCACAGGTGCAGGTGACCTCCCTGGGCGGCGTCGCCCAGCTGGCGACCGAGGGCCACCGCGTCGTTGGTGCCTGCGCTCAACCGGTCGACGACGGCCCGTGTCAGCTCGGCATAGCGCTCCTCCCGAAGAGGATCGGTGCTGGGGGTGAGGCCCTCGTAGATGTCGTGGCCGAGGATACGGGCCACATTGTCTCCGGTCACCGGCTCGAGCAGCGTCGGCACCTGCACGGGGCCGATCACAGCGAGCAACGCGGCGAGCCCGGGGATGTCGATGCCCACCACGCCGTCGACCACCTGGCCGGTGGCCTGTTGGTACATCGCGGCCATGGTCCGGCCACTCAACGAGAAGTCGGCGGTGGCGTTCACCGACTGCCACAGCCTGGTGGGCAGTATGGGCCCGAATACCTGCTCGGTGCCAGGTGGCAGCGGCGTGGCGACGGCACGGTCGAGCGCGATCTCCTTCACCGACCCGCTGCGCCCGAAGGTGAGACGGCCGCCGTCGAAACCGATGGCCACGAAGGCCAGAACCGCCCCCTGGTCGCGCATCTCGGCGTTGTTCTCGAGGGCGACCAGGTACCGGCGCCCCCCTGTCGCGCCCATGAAACCGCGAGCCGCGTCCAAAGCGTCGGCGCCCTCGTTGAGCCGGCTGGCACTGGAACGCGCCAGGTCGTCGAAGCGGCGACGGGCGTCACCCAACGGGCCCCACAGCCCTGAGCCCGGGCGAGCCAGCCGCCCGACAGTGGCCGCCGCGGCCCGGGCGTCGACGCCAATCTGGGCGATGCCGTCGAGGGGCACGGTGGCGTTGCGCAGCTGGGTCTGGGCCGCCAATGCGTCCACTTGGGCCAGGAGGTCCCTTCCCGCGCCGGCCGCCGCCCCCGAGTCGTCGATCAGGCTAAGCAGGCCGGACCGCTGATGACTGAAGCCGGGCACCACACCCGCTGCCGACAGAACGAGCGACCCGGTAACCCGGCGGCGGGCATCGGCCACCGCGCCCACCGCGGCGTCGACCTGGGCTCGCGCCGCGGCCCGCCCCTCGGGCGTACGCAGGGTGGCGGGGTTGTCGATGGCCCCGGCGAGGGTGTCGCGGGACAAGATGAGCTGGGATCGTGCCCCACGGAGGTCGTGCCAGCCAAGCGCGGCAGCCAGCGCCAGAGCGAGGAAGACGACGACGCCGGCACCGAGGATCAGCGGCCGCCGCGACGGGCGGCCCGCGGTGGCCTGATGCCACACCTTGCGCCGGCGCCGGCGAGAACGGTGCTTCCACAACCACGCCGGGCTCCACCAGCGGCGTCGGCGACGACGACGTCGCTGGGGCAAGGGCTAGGTTTTCTTGGCCGGCGCCGGCTCGGTGTCGTCTACGTCGGTGCCCGAGCCATTGGTGGCCTTGGGCGTAGCCTCGTAGCGCGTGTAGTAGCCGTAGGCGTCATCCGACGTGACCCCGTTGAGGATGGAGCCCACCAGCGGAGCGTCGACCTGCTGGAGGAGCTCCACCGCCCGGGCTGCATCCTTGCGCGTCGTCGCCCCTGCGACTGCCACCAGCAGGGTGGCATCTACCCGACCAGATATCACCAGGGCGTCGGTGACAGGCAGCACGGGAGGCGAGTCGACCAGCACGATGTCGGCCTCGGCCTGTAACAACGAGGTGAGCACCTCCGCCGTGCGCCGCGATGACAGCAGCTCCGACGGGTTGGGCGGCAGCGGCCCGGAGGCCAGCAGTGACAGGCGAGCTTGGCCGGGCACGGGCTGGAGAGCGGCGGTGAGCGGCACCTGGCCAAGGAGCACCGATGTGAAGCCGGTGACGTTCTCCAGCCCGAAGAACTCGTGGACCCGCGGCCGGCGCAAGTCACAGCACGCTATGACCACCCGCTGGCCGGCCCGCGCCAGGGCCACCCCCAGGTTGACCAGGGTGGTCGTCTTGCCCTCCTGGACGTTGGCGCTGGTTACCTGAAGCGTGCGCAGCGGGCGATCGAGGGCGAGAAACTGGATCGACGTCCGAACTGTGCGGTAGGCCTCCGAGGCCGGCGCCCGGGGGTCGTCGACGGACACCACCTGGGGAACCTCGGTGTCCTTCCAGCCCACTACCACCGGGATGAGGCCGAGCACGGGGATGCTCGGGGCAACACGGGCCAAGTCGTCCTTGGTCTTCACCGAGTCGTCGAGGTAGTCGATCAAGAACGCTAAGCTCACGCCCAGCACCAGCCCCAAGCCCAAGGCGATCACCGCGGTGCGCACGGGCTTGGGCGCCACCGGCGACTTGGGCACCGAGGCAAGGCTCACGAGCTGCGCTCCGCCGCTCTTGAGGGCGGCGTCAACCTGCAGTTGATCAAGGTTGGTCTTGAACAGCGACTGCTGGGTGACCAGAGCGTCTTTTTGGGCGGCCAGGCTCTGGCGCACCGCCGCCTGCTGCGGCGGCGGTGCCTTGTTCACCTGGGCGTCGAGCCCGTCCACCTGATTCTGGAGGTCGTCGATCTTGGCCTTCACCTGCTGGGCGGCGGCGAGCGTGTCGTCGACGGCCTGCTTGCGACGAAAGTCGATGTAGGCGTTGGCATAGGCGTTGGCGATGTCGGCTGCCTTCTTGGGCACCGTGTTCTGGGCGCTCACCTCGACTACATCGGTCTGGCCCGCCGGCTGAGCCGATACGGGGGGGGCAGAACCAAGCCTCTGGCGGACCTGACTACGCACGGGCTCGCTCTCCAGTACCCGGATCTGGGTCTGCATGGCGCGCACCGGATCGGCGGGCTGACCGGTGTTGGGATTGAACGGTGACTCGTTGGCGCGTTGCTGTAGCAGTACCTCGGCCGTCCCCTGGTAGACAGGCGTTTGCAGGAAGGCCGCAAGCAGGGCGAAGCCCACGGTCACAACCGCGCATATGATGATGACGCCCTTGCGTCGCCGCAGGATCCGGAGGTAGTCACGGAGCCCAGGCTCGTTGTCGATCGCGACGGCCGGCATCCTGGCCGATGGTAGCCTCACTCTGCCGTTCCTGGCCCACGCCGTCGAGCTGGTCCTGAAACAAGCGCATAGCGGCTGACGGGCCGGGGCACGGAGCCGCAGCTGCCTGCGGGTGACCGCGATCGCCCTGCTGGTCGTGGCGAGGCTGGGGTTCGGCGTCGAGAAGGCGACCATGAAGCGATGTGGGGTCGACGGGCGGTTGCGGGGGTCGCGGGGTAGAGCCGGCATCGGCTCGGGAAGAGGAGAGGGGGCTCGGACGGCGTCAGAGGGCATCGAAGAGGCGGAAGAACGGCCCCAGCCACGGGTTCCAGGCTTGGACGCGCCAGCGAACGGCCCGGGCACCTATGACGACCTGGCAGGGGATGCCGATGAAGGCCTGGCCAAAGGTGCGGAACTCCATGGTGAGCAGCCGGCGGCGCTGCTCGCCGTGGATGGCCGCCCAGCGGGGCGAGACTGGCAGCAGGGGTGCTCGAAGGCCGCCGTCCCCAAGTGATCTTTTCGCCGCCGCCCTGAAGCACCTGCCGCTTCTGGAGCGCCATCCCGAGGAGGCGGTGAAGACAACATGTGGGGCACCCTCGACCTGCTCGAGGCCTCGGCCCGCCACGGCGTCGACCGCTTCGTGGACATTTCCACCGACAAGGCGGCCGACCCGATCAGCGCGCTGGGGCTACTCCAAGTCTAGGCGGGTGGCCAAGCGCCTCACCGCCAACGCGGTTGCCCAAACGGGCCGCACCTTCCTCTCCGTGCGCTTTGGTAACGTCCTGGGGAGCCGGGGCTCGGTGCTCACCACCTTCCAGTCCCAGATCGAGCGGGGTGGCCCGCTCACCGTCACCCGCTATTTCATGACCGTCGAAGAGGCGGTCGAGCTGGTGATCCAGGCTGGCGCCATCGGCAGGCCGGGAGAGGCCCTGGTGCTCGACATGGGCCAGCCGGTGCGCATCGCCGAGCTGGCCCGGGTGCTCGCCGCCCGCAGCGATCGGTCGGTGTCGATCGACTTCACCGGCCTGCGGTTTCCGGTCACGATGGTCCTGCGTCGTCTGGGGGTCCTCGACGTGCCAAACGAGCGATCGTCGCACGACCGACCAACGCTTCGCGGCGGAGGCATCGCTTCCGCCGTCGGCGCCGTCGCCGGCATCCTTCTTTCCACCCAGCTCACGGGCACGTCTCGGGTGGCGGTGCTTGTCTCGTCGTGCGGCTTCGGGCTCGTCGGTCTGGCCGAGGACCTCGTGGGCCTTCCGGTGCCGGCCCGCCTGGTGTTCCAGGCCGCCTGCGCCGTCGCCGCCCTCCCCTGGCTGGCCTCCCACTTGAGCGGCCCCACCCTCTGGCGGGCGACGTTCAGGGCGGGGGTCGTCCTGTGGCTCCTCGCGTTCGCCAACGCCTTCAACTTCATGGACGGCATCGACGGCATGTCGGTCGCCCAGGCGGTGGTCGCCGGCCTTGCATGGTGCGCGGCTGGACAGATCGACGGCGTTCCCGCGCTGGCGGCCGGCGGGGCCGTGGTGGCTGCTGCCGCCGCCGGGTTCGCCCCCTTCAACGTGCCGAGGCCCCGCCTCTTCCTCGGTGACACCGGGAGCTATTTCCTCGGTGCGTCCCTCGCCGCCCTGGTGGTCGTGGGGCTGCGCACCAGGGTCCCGTCCGAAGCTCTGATCGCACCGCTGGCCGTGTACCTCGTCGACACGGGCTTCACGCTGGTGCGGCGAGCGGCGCGAGGCGAGGCCTGGTACCTGCCCCACCGCGACCACGTCTACCAGCGCCTCGTGCGCGGTGGGTGGTCGCATGTGCGTACCACGCTCGTCATCGCCGGGTTCATGGCCGTGTGCTCGGCCCTCGGTGCGGTGAGCCTGCTCCGCCACCCGGTAGCCCTGCGGGCGGCGGCCGATGTCGCCCTGGTCGGCGTGGTGGCCGCCTACCTCGCCCTTCCGGGCTGGCTGGGATCACGCGGTCCTCGGTTCGAAGAGCTCGATGGTGGCCGAGTGCCCGGGAGTTCCTCCCAGCCGAGAGTTGCACGTGACCAACGGGGCGCCGAGCGCCTCGCTCAGGGCCGCGTAGGCGGCGTCGTGGGCGGCGAGGTTGTCACGTAGATCCCACATACGGTTCTGCCAGCGGGCCGTGCGGGTAGCGGACGATAGTGAGGTCGGCGAAGTCCAGCCGGACGTCGGCGGCCCGGTCCTCGTGGACCTCGCCGGAGTCTCCGTCAGGCGAGTGAAATTGGCCTCCAGCGACGGCACCCTCGATGTGGTCGAACGGGTCCGGGCCCAGTACCCGCACCGCCACGTCATTGTCGTGTCGGAGCCCGACCAGGGGATCTCCGATGCTATGAACAAGGGCGTCCTGCGGACGACGGGCGATCTACTGGTTCATCTCCACGCCGGAGATCGCTTCGTCGATCCGTCGGTCATCGACCGGGTCGTCGAGTCCTACCAAGTCGACGGGTGGCGATGGGGGGTTGCCTCGTCGATCGCTGTCGACGAGGGCGGCGTCCATCGCCACCTGTACCGACCGGATCCCGATCATCGCTCACTTCTGACCTAGATCCGCGTGTTGTCGTGCGGGCGGGCATGAAGAAGCATGATCGGAGCGACGAGGCCGGGTGCGCGCCGACCAGGGCGGGAGTTTCCGCATCGGGCCCGCGATCGATCAGGACCGATGTGTTTGCGTCGTGATCCCCGGCCGCGGTGAGCCTGCGGCGGCCGGTTGACACCGACGCGTCAGGGCAACGCGGCGTTGGGCAGGGCCGCCAGTGCCGCCCACGCCGCAAGGAACGGCCCCCGCCGGTGTGCCGGGCTGAGGCGCAGGAGCACCTGTCGGGCGTGGTGGATGACGCGGGCGGGGATGCAGAACAGCTCCCGGCGGGCCCGCTTGGCATGGGCCCGGCCGTCGGCGTCGGCACCACCGAGGCCCTGGGCCCACGCCGAGAGGTTGAGGGCGAG
>JBPCJQ010000099.1:0-7265 GCA_051005135.1 Acidimicrobiales bacterium | reverse complement strand
CCTTCCGCACCTTCAAGGTGGGTCGCGACCCCCAGTGCCCGGCCTGCGGCCCCGACGCCGGCGAGATCGTCATCGCCGAGTACGACGAGCTGTGCATGCCCCACCCCGCCGCCGTGGCCTGACAGCGACCGCTCCACGGTCTCAGAAGCGGGCCTGGTGGGGCTCATCGGGTCTCCACACACCAGCCGCCTAGCGGCGCCAATCACCCCGCCCCGGCCGTTGCCGACGTTCGCCTACAATGTAGGTATGTCGAACCCTTCGTCCATCCGTTTCGAGCCGGACGTGCTCCGGAGGCTGACCGGCTACGTCGCCGCCCACCCTGGCACGACGCTCTCGTCGGCCGGCAATCGCCTCGTCGATGAAGCGCTCCGCTCCCAGGAGCATCCCCTGGTCATCTTCCGAGACGGGCCCACCGGCCGGCGGGCCCGTCTCGTGGGCGGCCCCGACGTCTGGCAGGTGGTGCGTGCCGTCCACTCGGCTAGACGATCCGATCCAACGCTGACCAGCGCTGAGGTCGTCACGATGGTGAGCGAGACGTCCGGGGTGCCCGAGGCGCTCTTGCGGGCGGCGATCGCCTACTGGGCCGACTATCCCGTCGAGGTGGACACCCTCGTGGCCCGCGCCGAAGACGAGGAGGCGCACGCCCGCCGGCGGTGGGAGCGGGAGCACGGCCTGCTGGCCGGTTGAGCGCTGCCCGTGGTGGGCCGGTTCCTGACGCCCTACTGCTCGATGAGATGTTCTCTCCTCGCATCGCCGAGCGGCTTCGAGCGCTCGGCGTCGACTGCATCGCCGTCGCCGGGGACCCTGTCCTCTCATCTCAGGACGACCCCGTGATCCTCGACGTCGCCCTGACCGACGGACGGGTTCTGGTCACCAACAACGTTGTCGATTTCGAGTGGCTGCGGCGACATCGATCGGCGGCCGGTCAGCCGCTACCGCCGCTGGTGTACACGTCCGAAGCCGCCTTCCCGCGCAACCGGAGGTTTGCCGGGCGCCTGGTCGAAGCCCTCGAGCACGTCGCCAAGCTTCACCTCGTCCATGCCTATGGGGGCGTCCTCTGGTTGATGGCTCCCTCCTCGAGGGTGGAGCCGGGAACGACGGCCGGTTGACGGGATAACGCATGTTCCTTGCCAGGGCCCGGTGCGATCCGGTTGGGATGGCCGGTGGCTCGGGTAGACCACGTGCGTGAGACCTAGTGCGGGCGCCGTCGGGGTCTTGGCGCTGACGATGGCGGCCTGTGGCGGTGGTGGTGGCTCCAAGCCCCGGGCCGCGGTGACCTCGGTACAACCCGCGACTACCACCGTTCCCCCCACCACCGAGGCACCCACCGCCCCACCCCAGCCCACCACCACCGTTGCCCCCGGCATCAGCGGTGCTGGCGCGCTACTCACGCCGCCCTCGGCGCCCACCGTCAAGCCCGTAGGCGCCGACGCCGCCGGCGCCACCTATTGCCGGTCATTAGTCGATGCTGGCTTCTATGGATCCTGCCATTTGCTCACCGCCCCGCCCGGCACCGTCGCCTACCTCGTGGAGCAGGCCGAAGGCAGCGGCCCGTCCCGAGAGGTGCGGGCGCTGGTATGGCGGCGACAGGGCGGCGACTGGTCGCTGGCCCTGCGCTGGGTAGGCCAGATCGACGCCAGCCGGGACCGCCAGCCCGCCCTGAGGGCGCTCGACCTGGCCCAGGACGGTGACCCCAAGGTGGTCGCCATCTTCTACGATCCTGGTAGCGGTGACGGCTACGGCGCAGGCACGGTGATGGCCGTCGACGTGGTGGAGGCCACCGGCACGGTCGTCCTGCACCGCAGCCTCGACCACGGCGTGGCCCGCCAGGCCACGGGCGGGGGCCTGGAGACCTGGAGCCGAATCGGCGGCTCAGGTTCCAGCCGGTTCACCCATCAGGTCATCCGTTACCGAGGCGGTGCCTGGCGGGCGGAGACCTCAGAGGAGGTAGGCGCCGATGCCGTGCCCCGCAGCCCCGACACCAACTTCTGACCGCACCTCGCAGGCCTAGACCAGCGCGCCCTTCACGGTCACCGTGACCGGAGAACCGCCGACGGGAGACAGCTCCAGCGCGGCCGGACTACACCGTAAAGTGTAGCGAGATGGTCGCCGCCATCATCAAGCCCCTCGGAGAGCACGAGCTCTACCTGCTGCTGCTCCAGTTCGTGCTCCTGCTGGTAGTCGCCCGCGCCCTGGGCGAGATGGCCACGCGACTGGGGTTGCCGTCGGTGGTAGGAGAGCTGTTGGCCGGGTTCATCCTCGGGCCCAGCCTGCTCGGGAACCTGGCGCCCGGCGTGTTCGACGCCGTCTTCCCCCAACGGCCCGAGCAGGTGCACCTGCTCGAGGTGGTGTCGTGGCTGGGGGTGATCATGCTGTTGATCCTCACCGGCCTGGAGACCGACGTGGGGCTCATCGCCCGCAAGGGCAAGGGGGCGGCGGCCATCTCCCTGGGCGGCATAGCCATCCCCTTCGCGCTCGGCGCCGGTCTGGGCTTCGTGCTGCCCGCCGACTTCGTGGCCGACCCCAACAAGCGCCTCGTCTTCGCCCTCTTCATCGGCACCGCCATGAGCATCTCGGCCATCCCCGTCATCGCCAAGGTGTTGATGGAGATGAAGATCATCCGGCGCGACATCGGCCAGATAACCCTGGCCGCGGGCATGATCGACGACACCATCGGGTGGATCCTGCTGTCGGTGGTGGCGGGGCTGGCCAGCAGCGGCACCATCAGCCCCATCACCGCTGGTCGCTCGGTGCTCTACGTGCTGGCGGTGCTGGGGGTGGCCTACACCGTCGGCCGGCGCCTGGTGAGCCTGCTGATCCGCACCCTCGACAACCAGATCGGGGGCGACATGGTGAAGATCACCGCCCTGGTGGCGCTCGCCCTGGCGTTCGGGACGATCACCCAGGCGCTCAAGTTGGAGGCGGTCCTCGGTGCCTTCATCGCCGGGATCCTGGTGGGCCAGGTCAAGCGGTTCGACGCCCGCCTGCGCCACACCTTCGAGCAGGTCGCCCTGGGCGTGTTCGCGCCGGTGTTCTTCGCGGCTTCGGGGCTGCGAGTCGACCTCGGCCAACTGGCCAAGCCCAAGGTGCTGGGGATCGGGCTGGTCGTGCTGGCCATCGCCATTCTCGGGAAGTTCGCCGGCGCCTACGCCGGGGCTCGGGCCAGCCGCCTGGGCCACTGGGAGGCGCTGTCGTTGGGCGCCGGCATGAACGCCAGGGGGGCCATGGAGATCATCGTGGCCACCATCGGGCTGAGCAGGGGCATCCTCACCCCCGAGATGTACTCGATCATCTTGATGGTGGCCATCGTGACGTCGGTCATGGCCCCGCCCATCCTGCGATGGACGCTCGCCCACGTGGAGCTAGGGGAGGAGGAGAAGGAGCGACTCGAATCCGAGGACCGCCGCCGCGAAGGCTTCGTCAGCAACCTCAAGCGGGTCTTACTGCCCGTGCGCCACCCCGGCGACGCCGAGGTGGCCGCCAAGCTGGTGGCGCTGCTGGTGGCCGACGAGCACGACGTGGAGGTGACCAGCCTGTACCTCAGCCGTGACGGCGACGATGCCGCCCCCAAGCAGGCCAAAGAGTCCATCGACTCGCAGCTCGACGTCTCGCGCTCCCGTGTGAAGGCCGAGGAGGAGAACCCCTCCAAGACCATCCTCGACGAGGCGGCCAAGGGCTACGACCTCATGGTGCTGGCCGCTTCGGAACGGCATTCTGGCCAAGGGGTCAGAGGTGATGGTGGTTCGACCATGTTCGACCGGGTCGTCGACGACGTCATCCAGGGGTCGCCCTGCCCGTTGCTGGTAGTGAGCTCGCCCCCCGACGACGACCATGGCTCGCGGCTCGCGTCCCTGCCGGGCCAGCACATCCTGGTGCCGATCTCGGGGAACGACACCGATCGCTACGCAGCCGAGGTGGCCTTCGCCATGGCGGCGGGTGGTGACAACGGCACCATCGTCGACCTAGTGCACGTGGTGAGCGGCCCCCAGCACGCCGTCCGCCTTGGGCGCGAAGACGCCATCATGGCGGCCATGGAGATCGGCGAGGACGTGGTGGCCAACATCGCCGAGCTGGGCCGGGCATCGGGAGCCCAGGTGGAGACCGACGTGCTGGTTGCCGACCACCCCGAGAACGCCATCGTCGAACGGGCCGAGCGGCGCGCCGATCTCATCGTGGTGGCCAGCAGCCGCAGGCCGGTCACCCAGCGGGCGTTCTTCGGCCACCGCATCGACTACGTGGTAGGCCATGCCCCCTGCCCGGTGGTAGTGGTGAGCGCCCGCTGATGGCCTTCGAGGCGGCCGGAGAGCTCGGGCACTGCTCGCACTGCGGCCACAGCGATCTCCTGGTGTGGCCGCTTCCCTTCGGCGACGACGACGAGGCCCGCGTGTGCCACCGCTGCTGGGAGCAGGTGACCTACGGCAACGACAAGTAGATCGGTCGGCGCGTGGCATAGGCGACGCAATCGCTTCTGGGGTCGGGCGTGCCCAGGGATCGACTGCAGGGCTCCCTGTTCCCTTGACGTTCGTCAACCGGTGGGATCGGGGTGAGCCGGTAGCCTGCGGCGGTGGCCCCGACCCTGCGGTTCGTGATCCTCGGTGGCGGTCCGGCCGGCAACTCGGCGGCCACTACCGCCGCCCGCCTGGGCGCCGACGTCACCCTGGTCGAGCGCGACATAGTGGGAGGCGCCGCCCACTTGTGGGACTGCATTCCCTCGAAGGCCATGATCGCCACTGGCGGCGCCATCTCCTTCGCCCGGCGTTCGACAGGTATGGGGCTGGCCCGGGGGGAGGCAGCAGCCATCGACCCCGACGGCCTGAAGCGCCGCATCACCGACATCGAGGACCACCTCAACCGCTTGGTGGTAGATCTGCTCACCAGCCAGGGAGTGCGCATCGTGAGGGCGCAGGGGCGACTGGTTGGGCCCCATGAGATCGAGCTCGATGCCGGCATGGGCGTCGAACGCCTGGCCGCCGACGCGGTGCTGGTCTCCACCGGGTCTCGGCCCCGCGTGCCCGACTGGTGCCAGCCCGACGGCGACCGGATCCTCACCACCCGCCAGGCCTATCCCCCACCTGTCGTGCCCGAGCACCTGGTGGTGGTGGGCTCTGGGGTCACCGGTGTCGAGTTCGTGCACATGTTCCGTTCGTTGGGCAGCGCCGTCACCCTCATCGTGAGCCGCCAACAGGTGCTGCCCGACAAGGACTCCGAGGTGGCGGCCGCCCTCGAAGACGACTTCTTGCGCCGCCACATCGTTCTCCTGAAGGCAGCCCGGGCGGTGGGCGTCGACCGCGACGACGACGCCGTGGTGGTGCGCTGCGACGACGGGCGCTCGGTGCGAGCCAGCCATGTGCTCCTGGCCATCGGGGCGGTGCCCAACACCGAGGGCCTGGGGCTGGAGGCGGCCGGCGTCGAGCGCGACACCGCCGGCTTCATCCCTGTCAACCAGCACTGCCAGACCAACGTCGACCACGTCTACGCCGCCGGTGACGTGTCGGGGAAGTTGCCGCTGTCGTCGGTGGCGACCATGCAGGGGCGCAAGTTGGCCGAGCACGTGATGGGCCTGCACACCCGCCAGCATCGCCACCTCAACTACGACAAGGCGGCCCAGGCCATCTTCACCGAGCCCGAGATCGCCGAGGTGGGCGTGGCCGAGGCCGAGGCCTTCGCCGCCGGACGCAAGATCAGGGTCACCAAGGTGCCGTTCTCCGCCAATGCCAAGGCTCTCATCAACGACGACCCTCGCGGCTTCGTCAAGGTGCTCTCCGACCCTGCCACCGGCGTGGTGCTGGGCGGTTCCATCGTGGGACGCCACGCCGCTGAGCTCATCGCGGTGGTGGCCCTGGCCGTCAACGCCCACCTGAAGGTGTCCGACATCTTCGAGAGCCTGCTGGTGCACCCCACACTGGCCGAGTCCCTCGCCGAAGCGGCTGACTAGTCCACGGCGTCAGCGCGCCGCGTTCGCCGGGGCTGTGGTCGGCTTCGCGGCGTGCTTGGCCCTGGAGCTGCGCTTCAACCACATGGGGGCCATCCTCGTGGGGCGCTACACCATGCTGGCGACTCTCGGCGCGTGGTGGGTCGCCTTCGCGGTGGCGGCGTGGTGTGTGCTACAGCTACCCCGGCGTTGGGCGACGGCCCTGATCGTTGTCGGCGCCGTCGCCTTCTTCGGTGCCGCCCTCACCCGGGGCACCCAGATCTCCGACGACCTGTACCGCTACGCCTGGGACGGCACCGTCGCCGCCCACGGCATCGACCCCTACCGCTACGCACCCGATGACCCTCACCTGTCCGTGCTGCACGACGCCTGGTTGTGGCCCAGCCCCCGCACGTGTGCCGCTCTAGGCAAGCCCGTCAACTGCACCCGCGTCAACCGCGCCGGCGACCGCACCATCTACCCACCGGTGGCCCAGATCTGGTTCCGGGCCCTTCACGCCTTCCTGCCCCCCGATAGTCGGGAGCGGGGTTACCAGGTCGCCCATGGCCTGGTGGGGCTGGGGCTGACGGTGCTGCTGATGGGCGCCCTGTCTCACCTTGGACGCAACCCCGCATGGGCGGTCCTGTGGGCGTGGTCACCCCTGGCGGTGGTAGAGGCGGCCATGGACGCCCATGTCGACGTGGTGGCAGCCGTGGCGGTGGTGGCCGCCCTGTGGGCGCTCGAGCGCCGCCGAGCTGCTACCGGCGGGGCCCTCCTGGGCGTGGCCATCGCGGTAAAGCTCATCCCCGGGGTGCTAGTTCCCGCCGGCCTGCGCCGCCACCCGTTGCGGGTAGCTGGCGCCGCGATCACCGTAGTGGGGCTGAGCTACCTGCCCCACGTGCTGGCCGTGGGCCCCCGGGTCCTCGGCTACCTGCCCGGCTACCTGCAGGAGGAGAACTACTCGGCCGGCAGCCGCTTCCTGCTCCTGGGTCTCGTCCGCCTGCACGGCGGCGCCGCTCAAGCGGTGGCGGTGGCGCTGCTGGCGGGGGTGACGGCCGTGGTGGCCCTGCGCCGGGAACCAGTCTCGGTGATCACCCGGGCCCGGTGGATGCTGACGGCCGTCTTCGTAATCGTCACGCCCGTACAGCCGTGGTACGGCGAGCTCCTGGTGGTGGTGGCCGTCCTCGACGGGGCCTGGGAGCCGCTGGTGCTGGCTGCCGCCGCCTATCCCCTGTACTTCGGGACCATCCTCGAGTCGGCCGCGCCTGGCTTCGGGCAGGTCTCCTACGGCATCGCCGTAGTTGTGCTGGTGGTTACGGCGTTATGGCACAGTCGGGGGGCTCCGCCCCCCGAC
>JBPCJQ010000098.1:0-9200 GCA_051005135.1 Acidimicrobiales bacterium | reverse complement strand
CGACGCCATCTGGGCTCGGCTGAGTGCCGCGGCGGTCGGCGACGTGGCAGTAGCTCTCTACAACCCGCGCTCGTGGGGGCGTTCGGGGCAGCTCGACGCGGCGCGCCGCTTGCTGCTGGAGCACCGTTCGGGAGCCACGCCGGGGGGAGTGGTGACCGACGCTGCCCGCCCGGGCCAACGGGTACACGTCACCACCCTCGCCCAGCTCGACCCCGAGAGTGTGGGCATGACCACTTGCGTGGTGGTGGGCTCGTCGTCCACCGCCGTCGTCGCGGGCCGGATGATCACGCCCCGCGGGTACGAGCCGTGAGCTTCATCGTCACCGTCGACGACCGGTGCACGGCGTGCGGGGCGTGCCTGGCGACCTGCCCGGAGCGGGCGCTGGTGGCCGCCCCCAAGCGGCCGAGGTCGGTCGATGCCCGCTGCACCGGCTGCCTGGCCTGCGTCGAGATCTGCCCCCGCGACGCCCTGAGCGTCGTCGGGGCTCCGCCCGAACTGGTCAGGTTCAGCCCTGCCCTGACGAGGCTGAACCCGACCAGAACGAGGGAAGGCCTGTGAGCGCCTTCCCCACGCCCGGGCAGGCCATCGAGGAGGCGAGCTTCGCCATCCTGGCTGCACGCGTCGACCTGTCGGGGCTGGGGCCGCTGGCCCGGGCCGTGGTGGCGCGAATGATCCATGCCAGCGCCGACCTCACCTACGCCGACACGGTGATCGCCGCCGAGCACCACCTCGCCGCGGGCGTGGCTGCCCTGGCGGCAGGTGCGCCGGTGGTCACCGACGTGGAGATGGTGCGGCACGGGATCACCGGCGTAGAGGCCCGTTGCTACCTGGCCGAGGCGGGTGACGGCCCAGTCCCGGGCCTCACCCGTAGCGCCGCCGCCATGGTCCTGGCCGCGACTCACCACCCCGAGGGGGCGGTGGTCGTCGTGGGGTGCGCTCCCACCGCTCTGGGCGCGGTGGTCCGCCTCGCCGCTGCCGGCGACCTGCGGCCCGCCCTGGTGATCGGTCTGCCCGTGGGCTTCGTGGGCGCTGCGGTTGCCAAGGAGGCATTGCGGGCCAGTGGGCTGCCGTCGCTCACCAACGTCGGTGACAAGGGCGGCAGTGCAGTGGCCGCCGCCGCCGTCAACGCCCTGGTGAGGGCGGCCCGCTCATGAGCAGGCGTCCCGCCCTTCTACTGGTTGGCCACGGCAGCCGGTCGGCCGCCGGCGTGGCCGAGTACTGGCGGCTCGCCGGCATCCTGTCGGCCAAGGCCCCCGACCTCGAAGTGGGGTGCGGCTTCATCGAGCTGTCCACGCCCGACCTCGACACCGCCATTGACGGCCTGGTCGCCGCCGGGGCCACTTCAATAGTGGCCGGTCCCCTGATCCTGCTTGGCGCCGGGCACCTGAAGAACGACGGCCCCGCCTCTCTGCACCGGGGGCGCCACCGTCATCCTGGCGTCGACTTCCGCTACGCCCGCGACCTTGGCATCCACCCCCTGGTGCTCGCAGTTGCCGAGGACCGCATCCGCCAGGCCCTGGGCGGCGACGACGCCCGGCGTACCGCCGTCGTCGTGGTGGGCCGGGGGTCGTCGGACCCCGACGCCAACGCCGACCTCTACAAGGTGGGCCGGCTGCTCTGGGACTCGCGGGGCCTGGGCTTGGTGGAACCGGCGTTCGTCTCCCTCGCTCCTCCCTCGGTGCCCGCCGCCCTCGACCGCTGCCTGCGCCTCGGTGCCGAGCGCATCGTCGTGCTGCCCTACTTCTTGTTCACCGGCGTGCTCGTGGAGCGCATCAGGGTCCAGGCTGCGGAGTGGGCGGTCGCCCACCCCGGCATCGACCTGCGCTGCGGCCCCCATCTCGGCACCGACCCTCGCATCGCCACCCTCTTGCTCGACCGTTACCGCGAAGCTCTCGACGGTGACGCCCGCATGAACTGCGATCTCTGCGTCTACCGCACCGCCCTGCCCGGTTACGAGACCCGAGTGGGGATGGGCGCCGGGCATCACCACCATCCCGACGAGAGGAGGTGATTGGAACTTGGAGAGCACCGCTGACCTCGCCCTGAGGCGGATACCCCTATGGTCGTGGCTGATCGTGGCCCTGGCCTTGGTAGCCGTCTACACACTGGCCCTCGAGAACGGGGCCACCCTTCACGCCGGGGCTACCGTGGTCCACGAGCTGTTCCACGACGGCCGCCACTTCTTGGGCGTGCCCTGCCACTGAGCCAGGTGGCCGTCGGCCCCGGCGGCCACCGCCGCGGTCACCGGGTCGTCGAGGTCCTGCTGGACGACGGTGGCCAGGGGACGGGCCACGTGGCGCCACATCCTCCCGGGGAAATCAGGCGCTGCCGAAATTTCCGGCCCATGGCTCTGGTAGATCCCATCCGAACGACCGGTTGGTTCCGAAGTACCCCGCACCGGCCCTCGGCGCAGAATCTGTCACCTGCTGGGCGGGCGGCAGCTCTCGTTCCCACTCTCGAAACCTAAACTAGCTAAAAGGAGATCACGTTGAAACCAGACCTGAGCAGACGCTCGTTTCTCGGGCAGGCCTCGCTCGGCGCCGCAGTTGCGGGCGCTGTCGCGGCGGCGCCGAACCTGGTGAAGGGATCCCGGTCATCGACCACCGCGGTCGCCCCCCCGGCGCCGATCGACCTCGGCGCCCTTCCCGCCACCGAGGGCCCCATCGTCGCCCACGTGCGCGACGTCGCTAGCGGCCAGGTCGTGTTGATGATGGGTACCAGCGAGGTTGTGTACCAGGATCACAACCTGGCCCGGACCCTGGCGCGTGCCGCCCAGTCGGCGACCGCCGGAGGGCTGTAGATGTCGTCGCATCGTGAAGCGCCCGAGATCAGCAAGGACCCGGTCGCCGACAACACCGACGTTTACGCCTTCGTCAGCCCCAACCGCTCCGAGACCGTCACCCTCATCGCCAACTTCATCCCGCTGCAGGGGCCCGCCGGCGGGCCGAACTTCTTCGAGTTCGGCGACGACGTCCTCTACGAGATCCACATCGACAACAACGGCGACGCCCTGGCCGACCTCACCTACCAGTTCCGCTTCACCACCGAGGTCCGCAACCCCGACACCTTCCTGTACAACACCGGTCAGATCCGCTCCCTGGATGATCCCAACTGGAACCGCCGCCAGAGGTATTCGGTGGCCAAGGTCCAAGGCCGCGACCCCCGCCCCAAGATCCTGGCACAGAACCTGCCCTCGCCGCCCGTACGCGTCGGCGCCCACTCCACGCCGAACTACCCGGCGCTGGCCCAGGCCGCGGTGAACCGCCTGTCCAGCGGTGAGACGGTGTTCGCCGGCCAACGGGCGGAGGGCTTCTACGTCGACCTCGGCGCCGTCTTCGACCTCCTCGACCTGCGCCCGTTCGAGAACGCCCACATCCCGATGGCCGGGTTCGGGCCCGGGCCCGGCGTCGACGCCACCCGCAACCTCAACGTGCACACCATCGCCATCCAGGTGCCCAAGACCGCCCTCACCCGTGACGGCTCCAGTCCCACCACTACGTCGGACCCCCGATCGATCATCGGCGTGTGGGCCTCGGCCAGCCGCCAGAAGGTCCGGGTGCTCGACCAGCGCCCTGGCTCCGACTTCAACGCCGGTCCCTTCGCCCAGGTGTCCCGGCTGGCCAACCCCCTCTTCAACGAGGTCATCAACCCCATGGGCGTGAAGGACCTGTGGAACTCGCTGCCCCCCTCGAGCGACAGCCAGTTCGCCAAGTACGTCGAACACCCCGAGGTCGCCAAGCTGCTCCCGGTTCTCTACCCCGGCGTGTTCCCCAACCTGGCTGCGCTCAACGCGTCCAACAAGCCCCGCGCCGACCTGGTCGCCATCCTCCTCACCGGCATCCACGCGGGCGTGGCCCCGGGCTTCCCGGGCAACTTCACCGGCCCCAAGCAGGCTGACCTGTTGCGCCTGAACATGGCGGTACCCCCTGCCGCCAACCCCAACGTGTTGGGTCTGCTGGGCGGCGACATCGCCGGCTTCCCCAACGGCCGCCGGGTGTTCGACGACGTGGTCACCATCGAGCTGCGGGCTCTGGCCGGCGTCACCTACGCCTTGGTGGACCATAGCTTCACTCCCGATGCCGCCGCCGGCGGGGTCAACGACGGCGTCACCCGCGCTCCGGACGACCGCTCGTACCAGGCGACCTTCCCCTACCTGGCCGACCCCAACGACGGCTTTGCCACCGTCTCCACCGGACCGGGCTAGGAGGCTGGTGTCAAACCCGACTCTACGGGCTGACAGGCGGCGGAGCCGGCGCGACGCCGCAGGTCAGGTCGTCGAGCCGTTCGGCTGCGAAGCAGCCGACCCGTTTGCGCACCAGCCTCCCAGGCCCGCGCCGGCATGACCCCGCAGGACGCGGGTGCGAGCTCGGCCGACGCCTTGGTGGTTGCCGTCGGGGGCGGGATCGGCGCATTGGTGGTCCACACGCCGGCCACGTTCTCGGGCGCCGAGATCGAGGTGGTTCCCGAGGCCGGGGGCGTGGCACCCACCCATACCGTGGTGCACGAGCGCCGCCTCGGCGGGGGACGGCGGGTCTTCGCTGGGGTCTTCCCATCACTGCCCGCGGGCCGCTACCTGTTCAGCGCAGGTTGCGGCCCGCGGCCCCCGGTGACGGTGCCCGACGGCGGGGTGGTAGAGGTCGACTGGCGGTAGACGGCCCCCCGCCCGCCCGCGCACCTGCCGGCGAAGCCGACCGTGCACCGTTCCACCTCGTCGCGCTCCACGTCGAGGGTGTGGACCGGGCGGGGCGCCAGGTCGTCGAGGCCCTCGCACACCGAGAGCACGGAACGACGCCCGCTAGGAGGCCGGTGTGCAAACGGGTCGGCTGCTTCGCAGCCGAACGGCTCGACGTCCTGATGCGAAGATTACTTGCTACCCCGCGACGCCGAGAGCACCCTTGAGGTAGGGATTCCTGGTCGGGTGTGGTGGACTTGACCCGGCCCGCGGACTCGTTCGATCCCGGGCAGGTCCCGGCCCAAGAGGCGAGGTGGGCGGCGTTCGGGAAGCGGGACATGTCGGCGCCGGTCTCGGCGACGATCACGTCGTTGACGAGGGTGGAGATCCCTGGGACGGTGATGATGAGGTCCCGAGCGGCACGAAAGGGCTCGATCACCACCTCAATCCGGGTGGTGAGACCGTCGATCGCCTTGGTGCGGCCGTCAAGTCGAGATGCAGTTGGGCCAAGAAGGCGTGGTGGTAACTGAATCGGCCGGTCAGCCCTTCGGTGAGCTCGGGGATCTTGGAGCGCATCCGCCGTTTGGCCAGATCGGCCAGCTGAGCTGGATCGCGTTGCCCGGCGATGAGGGCGTCGAGCATCGCCCGGCCCGACACCCCGCTGATGTCGGCAGCCACCGAGGACAGCTTGATGCCGGCGTCTTCGAGGAGCTTCTCGAGGCGCTGGCTCTCCCTCGCGCGCTCACGTGTGATCGTCGTGCGCGTGCGGGTCAGGTCGCGAAGCTGGCGGATCGGCTCAGGCGGAACGAAGGACCCACGAACCAGGCCATGCGCACCGAGCTGCGCCAGCCCCGCGGCGTCGGAACGGACCACACCAGTCTGGCTCGCCGACAGCGGCGCTGTTTCCCGCCTGGTGGCGCGACCGGTGAGCGCAGCCCACAATCTTCGCTCGCAACGGCGAGCCCAAAGGGCTCTACGTTGCTGACCTGCGGCTTCGCGCCGGCTCCGCCGCCTGTCAGCCCGTAGAGTCGGGTTTGACACCCGCCTCCTAGGCCGATCGGCCCCCAGAGAGGAGCCATCATGCGCCGTCAGCTGCGTGATGGCGCCCTGGCCGGCTTGGCCGGCGGCGCCGCCCTGGCCCTCGTGCTCCTCCTCGCCGGGGAGGCCAGCATTGGCCAGGCCATCACCCTCGAGCGCCGCGCCCATCCGGGGGCGGCCCAAGGGGAGACGTTCTCCCGGGGCACCCAGCAGGCGGGCGGCGCAGTGGCGGCAATCGTTGGAGGAGTGGCGCTCGGCGCCATCTTCGCGGTGGCATGGGTCGCCCTGCGCCGCCATCTCCGACCTGCCGGCTCCACCCCCACCGCCCATTGGAGCGCCGCGGTGGCGCTGGCCGGCATCGCATTCCTCACCGTCAACCTGGTGCCGTTCCTCAAGTACCCCGCCAACCCCCCCGGGGTCGGAGATCCCAGCACCATCGGGAGGCGCACGGGCCTGTACCTGCTCATGCTGGCCTGGTCGGTCGTCACGACCGCAGCGGCGTGGCTGGCGGCCCGATGGATGGGCGGTCGGGGCTGGCCCAACCACCTGCGGCTTCCCGCAGTGGCCGGCATCTACGCCACCCTGGTCGTGATCGCCCTGGCCGCCCTCCCCGGCTCCCCCGACTCGGTCACCGCGCCCGCCACCCTGGTATGGCACTTCCGTCTCACCAGCCTGGCCGGCACCGCCGCGTTCTGGGCCGTCTGCGGCACCGTGTTCGGGTGGCTGACCCTCAGCCGACGGTGAACAGGTCGGCGGGCTCTACTGTCCCCATGGTGACCGGCGCCGCCATCTTCGACTTCTACGGCACCCTGGCCCGCGCCGTCACCTGGGGGGCGCCGTTGGGCGAGGTGCTGGCCGCACGAGGACACCGCCTCGAACAAGCCGCCTACGACGCCTGGCAGGCCGAGGTGTACGACGGGATGGACCACGTCGCCCACTCCGCCAGTCGCGACACGTACCTCGCCTGGGAGCGCGACCGCCTCCGCCGCCTGGCCGATGCCAGCGGGGTGGAGCGCGACGACGTGGAGGAGCTCGCCGCCGACCTGCACCACGCCATCCGCGACTTCCGGTTGGCCACCTATGACGAGGTGCCCGGAGTACTGGAGTCGCTCCGCGCCCGGGGTGTGACGGTGGCCGTGTGCTCCAACTGGACCTGGGACCTCGACCGGGCTCTCGAGCAGTCCGGACTGGGGCAGGCCGCCGACGTGGTGGTGACATCGGCCCAAGTGGGCGTGCGCAAGCCCCATCCCCGCATATTCGAGGTCACTGTCGCTGAATGCGGAGTCTCTCCCGCCGATGCGCTGTTCGTCGGCGACACCTGGTACCCCGACGTCGAGGGGGCGTTGGCTGTCGGCCTGCGTCCCGTGCACGTGTGGCGATCCGATGACGCCCATGTGGGGGGCACCCCTCCTCCGCTGCCTCCCGGCGTCGCCCGAGTGAGGGATCTCCGAGGCGTGCTCGAACTGGTGTGACCGTCCGAGTGTCCAAGAACGTCGGTCAGGGCGACGTTCTTGCACACTCGCCCTCTCATGCCGACAGGAACGAGAGGCGCACCCTGCGGCGGGGGTTGTCGCCGTTGAGGTCTACGAGCACAACGCTCTGCCAGGTGCCGAGCAACGGTTTACCGCCCTGCACGGGGATGCAGAGCGAGGGGCCAACCAGTACAGGCAGCAGATGATCGGCTCCGTGGCCGGGCGACCCGTGGCGGTGCCGCCAGCGGTCGTCGCGGGGGATGAGGTCGCGCAGCAGGCCTTCGAGGTCGGCCTCCGAGCCCGACCCCGTCTCCATGAGAGCCACGCCGGCGGTAGCGTGGGGCACGAAGACGTGCACCAGGCCATCGCCCGAGGACCGGCAGAAGTCGCCCACCTGGGCGGTGAGGTCGGTGACCGGTGAGGTGGAGGTGTCGACGGCCAGCTCGGTGGTTTCCATGGGGCTCCTCAGTTGTTCATGGTGGGATCGGGCGGGACGCAGCGTGGAGCGATTGTCCTGTCATCCCCCGATGATCCCAGGGCCGACGGGCTCGAGGAAACCCCGGCGGCTGGTGCGCTAGGGTGCGGCCCACCGTGGACAGCGGTAGAACACGCAGGGTCGAGCCCACGGCCGTGTGACATTTGCCGGTTCCGGCGCATAGAAGAGTAATTGCGCCGCCGAGCCGGCAACGCTAAGGTCCCGTGTCCCCTTTGATCAGGAGTAAGCACATGCGGAGAGTCCTATCGGCGGCAATCACCACCGCCACCTGCGTGGCCACCTTCGTCGCCGCGGCCGCCGGCCCGGCCGGCGCGGAGCCCGCCAGAGCCAGCAGCGCGGCCGGCTCCGGCTTGTCTGCGACCGGCGCACTCCCCATTTCACCGACGATCACCTCGTCGGCCAGCCAACCGCCCGATCAGGACAACGCTAACGCCTCCACCCCAGGGGCGCCCCCCGCGCTGTTGAAGCTCCCGCTAGGAACGCTGGCACTCGCCGGCGTGGTCGGGGTCAACACCAACGCCCACCAGGCGGACAACATCGTTCCCCAGCTTGCCGCCGCCCCAGTTACGGCAGGTACGAGCGATCCCGTCACTGTTAGCCCTGACAGCGCTCGCGGCTTGGCCAAGACGACCAGCGTCGGGCTGGTATTCACGGCACCAGGGTCCATTGACCCGATTGCCATCGCCCTCTCAGCGCTCCCCGGCCTTCTCACCGCCGATGCTGTCACCGCTGAAGCCGTCGCCAAGTGCGTGAACAACCAACCGGTATTCGAGACCGGATATCAGATCGCTGGGCTTGGGGGGCTCGTTGGTGGTGTGCTCAGTGGTCCAGTTCAGACTCTGCTCAACACGCTCCTCGGCCTCATCGGACCCGGTGCGGTCCTCAGCAGCGTGATCAGCATCACGCCTGGCGCAGTTACTCCCCTCTCCGACGGAGTGGCCATCGATGGCCTGCAGGTGAGGCTCCCGCTGCTCAACGAGACCATCGTTGTCTCGCACGCCGAGGCCCACATGCCGCCGGGCTGCCGTGTGGTGGCTGCCGCTGCCCCGGTGGCTCCCGTGGCTCCCGTGGCGGCCCGCCTGGCTACTACCGGTAGTGACGTCCCGTTCCTGCCGCTCGGCATGGCCATGGTGGCCGTCGCCGTCCTGGGTGGCACCGTGGTCCGCCGCAGCCGTCGCCAGGCAACGCCGATCCAATAGCTTCTCCGTACACAACACAGGGGGACGGGTCACCACCCCGTCCCCCTGTCGCGTTTGGCCAACCGTCGCATGCTGGTAGGAGTTCACCTATGAGACGTCTGATCGCCCTTCTCGCCTCGGCGGCCACCCGTCGTCCCCGCGGTTGCCCGGCCGCGCCACAGCCAACGCCGACAAGCGGGCCCTGATCATCGGGGTCAGCAACTACCAGCCGCCAACCGTGCCCACCCTGGGTGGGGCCGGCGACGCCGCCCCCACCCCCGACCTCCCGCTCCAGGGCGACTGGCCCCCCACTCAAACCCCCACCCCGATCCAAAGCAAAACCA
>JBPCJQ010000097.1:0-8213 GCA_051005135.1 Acidimicrobiales bacterium | reverse complement strand
CGCTGGCCGCGCTCATGGTCAGCCCGTTGCGTATCCCAAAACTGACCGGGCGCTGCTACGTCGCCCTCATCATCTTGGCCCTCGCGCTGGCCACGGCTCACGGCGCCCGGCTGGCCGCCTGAGCCTCCCGCAGGTCACAGAAAAGTCTCTGACCTGCGGGGTTGCCTCGGTTCAGATGGTGGAGCTGGAGGGAATCGAACCCTCGTCCGATGAGAGCTAACCCTTCGCGATACGACCGTTCCCGGTTTCGGGCCTGACGCTGCCCTCGAGCCGGGTCACGAACTGCTCGTCACGTCTGTCCCGTGATGCCAGTCGGTCTTTCCCGACGTGCCAGCGGTCTTTGCCTGCTGTCAACCCTCATTCTGTTCCCAAGGCAAAGGGTCGTCCTCGGCGTGCCCCTCTCGGGTCGCTATTTGTCCTTCCTTAGCAGTTCTTAGGCTGCCATGGCGAGGACAGGCTCCGTGTTATTGGCACCTGTTCTTTTTGCCCCGATTAACGAGTCTGAGCAACTCGGGTCGCACGACGAGCTAGCGGTGTCACCGTCGAAACCGGTCAGCCCCGTACGCCTCCAGTGTACCGGACCGGGCCGCTGCCCCGGTCGGTGCCTACCGTCGCCGGGCCTGGGCCACGGCACGGTCTGTTTCGCGCCGGGCGTCGCGCTCGGCGATGGCGTGGCGCTTGTCGTAGCTGCGGCGCCCGCGTCCGACGGCCAGTTCCACTTTCACCCTGCCCTCGCGGAAGTACACCGACAGAGGAACGATGGCGAGCGACTGCTGCTGGGCCCGGGCCGCCAGTTCTGCGACCTCCCGGCGGTGGACCAGGAGCTTGCGGCGGCGCTCCGGCTCATGGCCGCCGAAGCCGTCAGCCTGGCCGAAGGGCGCGATGTGGGCGTTGAACAGCCACAGCTCACCGTTTTGGACGCGGGCGTAGGCATCTTTGAGCACTACCTGTCGGGCCCGGCACGACTTGACCTCGGTGCCCTCCAGGGCGATGCCGGCCTCGATCACGTCGAGGATCTCGTAGTCGTGGCGGGCACGCCGGTTGGAGGCCACCACCGACTTGTCGGACTTGGGGGCCACGGCCCGAGAGTACCCTCGGCCCCCGATGCTGAGGCTCGCCTCCGACGCCTACCTGGCCATGGTGGCCCACACCCTCGACGGCCTTCCCCTCGAAGCGT
Organism: Acidimicrobiales bacterium; assembly: GCA_051005135.1. Lineage (GTDB taxonomy): Bacteria > Actinomycetota > Acidimicrobiia > Acidimicrobiales > AC-14 > DATAQC01. The sequence continues at coordinate 7,036 of JBPCJQ010000097.1, read as the reverse complement.
GCGGCCTCCTGGCTATCGCCCCCGGTGACTCGCTCGTGCAGGCCGTGTACCCGTGTCGCAACGCCGCCGAGTCGGCGCGGGTTTACGAGGTCCATCCCCTCGACCACCTGAAGGCCGACCGTGAGGCCGAGGCAAGGGGGCTGGAGATCGCCGGCGTCTACCACTCCCACACCCATACCGACGCCTACCCGTCGCTCACCGACGTGGACCAGGCACCCGACCCGGCTTGGCACTACGTGGTGGTGTCGCTGCGGGAGGCGGAACCCATGGTGCGTTCCTACCGCATCGTCGACGGCACCGTCACCGAGGAGCTGGTGGTCACCGAAGGTCGGTAGGATCATCCCTCGTGCCCGTCGAAGTGCGCGTCCCCACTGTCCTGCGCCAGAACGCTGCCGGCCAGGCGACAATCACCGCCAACGGCGCCACCTTGGCTGAGGTGTTCGACGATGTCGTCCGCCAGTTCCCGCTGATGGCCGGCAAGGTCGTCACCGAGGACGGCTCGCTGCACCGCTTCGTCAACGTCTACCGCAACGACGAAGACGTGCGATACCTCCAGCTCCTCGACACCCCGGTAGCCGACGCCGACGTCATCTCCATCCTACCGGCCGTCGCCGGCGGCTGAGGGCGGCACGGCGGCCACTGGTGGCCGTGCTGGCCTCTGTCCTCGACCTCATCGGCAACACGCCCCTCGTCGAGGTCAGCCAGCTGAGCCCTACGCCGGGCGTGCGCATGCTGGCCAAGCTCGAGGGTCAGAACCCGGGCGGGTCGGTGAAGGACCGCATCGCCCTGGCCATGGTCACTGCCGCCGAGGCCGACGGCCGCCTGCGCCCCGGCCAGACCATCCTGGAACCCTCATCGGGCAACACCGGCATCGGCCTGGCGCTGGTGTGCCGGCTCAAGGGCTACGAGCTGCGGGTGGTGCTGCCCGAGAACGTCTCGGTCGAGCGCCTCCAGCTGCTGGAGATCTTCGGCGCTGAGATCGTTCTGTCGCCGGGCGAGGAAGGGTCCAACGGTGCCGTGCGGCTGGCCCAGCGCCTGGCCGCCGAGGCCGACGATGTGGCTTTCCTGTACCAGTACGGCAACCCCGCCAACCCCCGGGCCCATTACGAGGGAACAGGGCCCGAGATCTGGCGCGACTGCCCGGAGGTCACCCACTTCGTGTCGGGCCTGGGCACCAGCGGCACCTTGATGGGCGTGGGCCGCTACCTCAAGGAGCGCAACCCCGCGGTGCAGGTGTGGGCCGTCGAGCCCCCCGCAGGTGAGCTCGTGTCGGGCCTGCGGAACCTCGAAGACGGCTTCGTCCCCGAGGTGTTCGTGGCCGGCATGCTCGACCGCAAGCTCATCGTCCGGCCCCGTGAGTCGATCGAGTGGACCCGCCGCCTCACCGCCGATGCCGGCATCTTCGCCGGCATCTCCTCGGGGGCGGCGATGGCCGGCGCGGCCAAGGCCGCGGCCGAGCTCGACGAGGGCGTGGTCGTCACCGTTCTGGCCGACGGCGGCTGGAAGTACCTCTCCACCGGCGCCTGGACCGATCCTCTCGACGAGGTCGTGGAGCGGGCCAGCCGCATCGTCTACTTCTGACCCCTGCCGACGGGCCTAGTGTCGGCAGGTGGACGACCGGCCCATCGGCATGTTCGACAGCGGCTTCGGCGGCCTCACAGTGGCCCGGGCCCTGATCGACCTGCTGCCCGACGAGGACCTCGTCTACTTCGGTGACACCGGCCGATATCCCTACGGCCCCCGTTCCCTCGACGAGGTACGCGGCTTCGCCCGCCAGATCACCTCGGTGCTGGTCGGCGCCTTCAACGTGAAGATGGTGGTGGTGGCGTGCAACACCGCCTCTGCCGCCGCCCTCGAGGTGCTGCGCTTCGACTTCGACGTACCGGTCGTGGGGGTGGTGGAGCCGGGCGCCCGAGCCCTGGTGAAGGCCACCCGCAACGGGCGGGTGGGCGTGATCGGCACCGTGGGCGCGGTGGCGTCGGGCGCCTACCAGCGGGCGGTGACGGCCACCCGGACACCGGTGCACCTCACCTGCGCGTCGTGCCCGGGATTCGTCGAGCTGGTGGAACGGGGCGAGACGGGCAGCGACCAGGCCCACGTGCTGGCCGAGCGCCTGCTCGCCCCCCAGCGGGCTGCCGCCGTCGACACCCTGTTGCTGGGCTGCACCCACTACCCGTTCCTGGCCCGCACCATCGGCGACGTCATGGGCCGCGATGTGGTGCTGGTGTCGTCAGCCGACGAGACCGCCTTCGAGGTGTGCTCCATCCTCGCCGAGACAGGCCAGGGCCGCCGGTCGGGCGCAGGTGGGGCCAAGGGGGGCCACCGCTTCGTGTCGACCGGTGACGTCGAGTGGTTCGGCGACCTGGGCCGCCGTCTCCTCGGTCCCGAGCTCGACGACGTGGAAGGTTGGCAGTGGGGCTCACCTTGACGGTGCTCGGCTGCTCGGGCACCTACGCCGCCCCGGGTGGCGCGTGCAGCGGCTACCTGGTCGACGACGGGCAGACCCGAGTGTGGCTCGACGCCGGCCCCGGCACGCTGGCCAACCTACAGCGCCACACGTCGTTCGCGGAGGTCGATGCGGTCGTGCTCAGCCACGAGCATCCTGACCACTGGACCGACCTGGAGGGCTTCGTGAACGTGTGCCGCTACGTCGCGCCCCGCCAGGGCGTGCCCGTGTACGCGCCGGCGGCTCTGCGCGACCACACCTACGACCAGACCGAGCCGACCCTTCGTTGGTTCCCGGTGGCCGACGGTTCGGTAGTCGACGTCGGCACCCTTCGGCTGTCGTTCTCACGCACCGACCACGGCCCGGAGACGCTCGCTGCTCGCGTCGAGGGGGCCGGGCGCGCCCTGGGCTACTCGGCCGACACCGGCCCGGGATGGTCGCTCGAGGCCCTCGGCCCTGGCCTCCACCTGGCCTTGTGCGAGGCCACCGTCCCGCCCGAGATGGAGGGCGCCATGGCCCACCTGTCGGCCGCCCAGGCGGGTGAGTCGGCGCGAGCTGCTGGCGCGGCACGACTGCTGCTCACCCACCTGTGGCCCACCGTCGATGCCGAGGAGAGCCGCCGCCAGGCCGCCCAGTCATTCGGGGCACCCGTCGAAGTGGCAGCCGTGAACCAGAGGTACGACGTGTGAGGGCCGACGGCCGCCGACCCGACGACCTGCGCCCGGTGTCGTTCGTACGCGACTTCACCGAATTCGCCCCCGGCTCGGTGCTTGTCTCCATGGGCCGCACCCGGGTTCTGTGCACCGCCTCGGTCGAGGAGCGGGTGCCGCCGTGGATGCGGGGGAAGGGTTCAGGATGGCTGACCGCGGAGTACTCGATGCTGCCCGGCGCGACCTCGGAGCGAACCGATCGCGAGGTGAACAGGGGCAAGCCGTCGGGGCGCACGCAGGAGATCCAGCGCCTCATCGGCAGGTCGTTGCGCTCGGTTACCGACATGGTGGTGATGGGGGAGCGTCAGGTCGTGCTCGACTGCGACGTGCTGCAGGCCGACGGCGGCACCCGCACCGCCGCCATCTCCGGTGCCTACGTGGCCGCCCACGACGCCTTCACCCGCCTGGTCGCGGCGGGCAAGCTGAGGGGCCACCCCATGCCCACCGCGTGCGCGGCGGTGTCTGTGGGGGTGGTCGACGCAGTTGGCCTTCTCGACCTCGACTACTCCGAGGACGTGCGGGCCGAGGTGGACATGAACGTGGTGATGACGTCGACCGGGCGTTTCGTCGAGGTGCAGGGCACGGCCGAGGGGTTGCCGTTCAGCCGGTCGGAGCTCGACGACCTGCTGGGCCTGGCCGAGCACGGCATCGCCTCCATCCTCGAACGCCAGGCCGAGGTGCTGGCCACGCTGCCATCGCCCCGCCATCCCTGAGCCCTTGAGGCTCGTCCTTGCCACTGCCAACCCCGACAAGGCGTCGGAGATCGCCGCCGTGCTGGTCGGCTTCGAGATCTTGCCTCGCCCGCCCGAGGTCGGCGAGGTGGAGGAGACGGCCGACACCCTCGAGGGCAACGCCCGCCTCAAGGCCCAGGCGGTTGTAGAGGCCACGGACATGGTGGCGGTGGCCGACGACACCGGCCTGGAGGTGTTCGCCCTGGGCGGCCGCCCGGGCGTGCGGTCGGCCCGCTATGCCGGTGAAGGGGCGACCTACGCCGACAACGTGGCCAAGCTCCTGGGTGAGCTCGACGGCGTCGACGACCGCCGGGCCTGCTTCCGTACAGTGGCCCTGGCCCGTTCTCCCGACGGGCATGAGGTCATGGCCGAGGGGGTGGTCGACGGGTGGATCGCGACCGCCGCCCGAGGCTCCCACGGCTTCGGCTACGACTCGGTCTTCGTCCCCGACGCCGGTGACGGCCGCACCTTTGCCGAGATGTCCCGGGCCGACAAGCAGGCCGTCTCCCACCGCGGCCGTGCCTTCACCGCCCTGGCCCGTTCTTTGCGCGATATCTAACCCCAGACGGTGAAAATCGCGCGCCGAACGGGTGATGTCATACCCGGCTGGTTTGATCTGCGGGCATGGAACCCTCACTGGCAACCGTGGCCCGAGCCCAGATGGCCTTGTTCACCCTTGATCAGGCTCTGGCCGCGGGCTACTCCCTCCGCCAGGTCCAGCACCGCCGCGAGTCCGGATGCTGGGACCAGGTCCATGCCGGCGTCTACCGGGTCGCGGGCGCCCCTTCATCTTGGGACCAGCGGTTGCGCGCCGCGTGCCTGGCTGCCGGCGCGGGGGCGGTGGCCTCGCATCGCTCGGCGGCCAGGCTCTGGGGCCTCGATGAGCGAGGATGCCCGGCGATCGAGCTCTCCGTGTGTGCGGGCCGCTACCACCGCCTCGACGGTGTCGTGGTCCACCGGTCGAGCGACCTGGGCCCGACCAGCACTACCCGCAGGATCGGCATCCCGGTCACCACACCCATCCGCACTCTGGTCGACCTGGGGGCAGTCGAGAGGCCCAGGTGCGTGGAACGGGCGCTCGACCTCGCCCTCAGCCGCCGCCTCGTTACCCTGGCGGCGCTACATTCCGCCCTCGACCTGGTTGCCCGTCGAGGGCGCCGAGGGGCAGGCATCCTGCGCTCCCTGCTCGACGAGCGCTCCGGTTCAGACGGCTTGGCAGAGTCCGTTCTCGAGGCCCGGATGTTGCGGCTGTGTCGCAGCCAAGGGCTTGCCGAGCCTGTCTGTCAGCACCCGGTGCTCAAGGGTGGCCGGCTCGTGGGCCGGATCGACTTCGCCTATCCCGGCGATCTGGTAGCCATCGAGGTCGACGGCTACGAGTCACATGCCTCACTCGGCGCCTTCCGCCACGATCGCAGTCGCCAGAACGAGCTGGTCGAGATGGGATGGACCGTTCTGCGGTTCACTTGGGACGACGTGGTTCACCATCCGGCACGAGTAGCGCGTGCGGTCAACGCCGTTCGTCGCGCGAGATCCAACACGGGTTGTTAGAAATCGCGCAAAGAACGCTCATGGGTTGGTGAAGCCTTCGGGTAGGAGGCGGTCGCCGTAGTACACCTGCCAGGCGTGGTAGGCAACGTAGGCCCGCTCGTCGGCGGCGATGACGCCGGCGTAGGCGGTGACGGCGTTCACGTAGTGTTTGCTGTTGTTGTAGGCGAGAAGGGCGCGGGCCATGTCTTTGGGGGCACCGTTGGCGCGCAGCAGACGGGCGGCGGCGGCGATGGCATCGTGCTCGGAGTTGATGTCGCCGCCGGCCCCGTAGATGGCCCAGGTGGAGGGCAGGAACTGCATCGGCCCCTGCGCACCGGCACTACTGGCGCCGCGGATGCGGCCCATGCGCGTCTCCACCAGGTTGATGGCGGCCAGGTACGGCCAGGCCACGCCCGACGCGGCGCCGGCCCGCTTGTAGTACGCCACCAGCGATGCCGCGGGGGCGGGGGTCACGACCCGCCAGTGGGGGAGCTCGGGCTTGGGGCCGCTCAGGCGGGCCAGCTCGGCGGCAGCAGCGAGGTTGGCCTCCACCGCGGGGCGGACGGCGGAGGGCACCCCGGCGACGGCGGCCGGCTGCCAGTCGGGATGGGCGAACAGAGCCCGGTACAGCTCCTGTTCCTGGCGCCCGAGGCGGTCGAGGTCGGCGCCGGGAGTCGACGGGTCACGGATCGACGTCTCCACCGCGGCCAGCGTGGCGATGACGACGGTAGGGCTGTCCACGGCGGCGCCGACTGCCGGTGACGGAGCGGTGAGGACGCCGCCGAGGCGGGCGACGGCCGACGGGCGGCCTGCGCAGCCGGCGAACACCAGGGCGGCTGTCAGGGCCGCCGCCAACGACCGCATGCCCGAAGGGTACTTGGCTCCCCGACCGGCGGGCGTGCTGGCACCACCGCATAGACACCGGCCTCCCCCCTTGGCGCCGGCGACTACGGCTGCCAGGCTGCCCAGCGACCAACTAGCAACACTTGACCGGAGGTTCACATGACAAGCAGTAAGTGGTGGTTCCGCTCGGGCCGCAGGGCGGCCTTGTTCGTAGTCGCCGCGGCCACCGCGGTGGCGTCGATGGTCGGGATGCTGGCTCCCACCGCGGCGTCGGCGGCGACCCGCACCTATTCCCTGAGCGTGGTAGCCAGGGACTTCCAGTTCCTCGGCGTCCCGTCGCGCCTGCCGGCCGGCACCGCCAACGTCCGTTTCCGTAACATCAGCAGGAGCGAGTTCCACGAGTTCATCGCCGTCAACCTGGGTCCTGCCTGCGCCGGCTTTACCCGTGACCAGGCCATCGCCGAGATCACCAAGGCGGGCCAGGCCGAAGACCCCATCGCCGCCGCCCAGGAAGACTGCCCGGGCCTGACGTTCGCGGGAGCCGCCTTTGCTCCGCCCGGCGGGAGCGATCGTGAGACCTACGACTTCCAGCCCGGCCGGGTGCTCTACTTCTGCAGTATCCCCGACGAGAACGGTACCCCTCACTTCGACCTGGGGATGATCGGCTTCATCAACGTGTTCAGCGTGCCCGGCCGCTGATCCGAACGAGTAGGGGGGGAGAGGGGGGGGGGGGGCCGGCTCCCTGTTGTGACGAGGGTGGGGGGGGCTCACCTACTCGG
>JBPCJQ010000096.1:0-18770 GCA_051005135.1 Acidimicrobiales bacterium | reverse complement strand
CACCGAGGGCTTCAAGGTGCCCGAGGGCGAGATCTACGTGGCCGTCGAATCGCCCCGGGGCGAGCTGGGCTGCTACCTGGTGTCTGACGGCAGCGCCAAGCCGTACCGGCTGCACATACGGGGGCCGTCGTTCGTCAACCTCCAGTGCCTGCCCCACATGCTGCGGGGCGGCCTCATCGCCGACGCCGTCGCCGTGATCTCCACTGTCGACCCCATCATGGGAGAGGTAGACAGGTAGGCCCATGCCTCGCCTGAACCCCGACAACCTGCGGCGGTGCAAGGAGCTCATCGGGCTCTACCCCGAGCCGCGCTCGGCGCTCATCCCCATGCTGCACGTGGCCCAGGAACAGGACGGCTGGCTCACGCCCGAGGTCATGGCCCACGTGGCCGAGCTGGTCGACCTGGCGCCGGCCGAGGTGTACGGCACCGCCAGCTTCTACGACATGTTCTTCACCCACCCGGTGGGCCGCTACCTGGTATCGGTGTGCACCAACCTGGCCTGCCTGCTCAACGGCGGCTACGAGCTGCTGCACCATGCCGAGGAGCGCCTGGGTGTGGCCGCCGGCGCCACCACCGGCGACGGCCAGTTCACCCTCGAGGAGGTCGAGTGCATCGCCCTGTGCGGCGCCGCCCCCTGCCTGGCCGTCAACTGGCGGTTCTTCGGCGACGTCACAAACGGCGACTTCGACCGCCTGGTCGACGACCTGCGCACCGGCCGCCTAGCCGACAAGGTGCCGCCCCACGGCACCCTGTGCCGGGTCCGACGCAAGGTGGCCGCCAGTCCCGCCGCGGCGGACGGCTCGAGTCGCGGCGGAGCACCCGTTCCCCCCGGCCTGACTGTGCCCCCCACCACTGTGGTGGTGGGGCCCGGGGAGTCCCAGCCTGCCCATCCCCGCGCCACTGCCAGCGCCACCGGTCATGCCGCGGCCATCCGCTCCGCGGGCGAGGGCAGAGATCACACCGACCCCGAGGCCGGCAACCCGTGATCACCGACGCCCCCGCCATCGTCACCCGCCGCCACGGCCTGACCGAGTCGTGGACGATCGCCACCTACCTGCGCAACGGCGGCTACGAGGGGCTGCGCAAGGCGCTCACCATGGAGCCGGGCGACATCGTCTCGGAGGTCACTACGGCCAACATCTTGGGCCGGGGAGGAGCCGGCTTCGAGGCCGGCAAGAAGTGGTCGATGTTGGGCAAGGGCCGCCCTGCCTACCTGGTGGTGAACGGCGACGAGAGCGAGCCGTGCACGTTCAAGGACCACATGCTCCTCGAGAACGACCCCCACCAGATCATCGAGGGCACGCTCATCTGCGCCTACGCCACCGGGGCTTCGCAGGCGTTCATCTTCGTGAGGGGGGAGTTCGCACTGGGCCTGGAGCGCATGCAGGCCGCCCTCAACGAGGCCTACGCCCACGGGGCGGTAGGGCGCGACATCTTCGGCTCGGGCTTCTCGATCGATGTGGTGGTTCACCCGGGCGCGGGGGCCTACATCTGCGGCGAGGAGACCGCCCTCCTCGAGAGCCTGGAGGGCAAGCGGGGCTTCCCCCGCGACAAGCCCCCCTTCTTCCCCGCTGCCGTCGGCCTCTACGCCAAGCCCACCATCGTGAACAACGTGGAGACTCTCTCCAACCTCCCTTGGATCATGCTCAACGGGGGCGGTGCCTTCGCCGCCCTGGGCCAGGGTCGCTCCACCGGCACCCGGCTCTTCTCGCTCTCCGGCCACGTGAAGCGCCCTGCCAACTACGAGATCGAGATGTCCAAGACCACATTTCGCGACCTGATCTACGACCCCCGCCTGGGCGGGGGCATCCGCGACGACAACGAGCTGAAGGCGTTCGTGCCGGGCGGGGCGTCGGCCCCGTGGTTCGGGCCCGACCAGATCGACATGCCCCTCGACCAGGACGCGGTGGGCAAGGCGGGGTCGATGCTGGGCTCGGGATCGGTCGTGGTGATGGACAACACCACGTGCATGGTGCGTGCCGCGTGGCGGATCACCCGGTTCTTCCACAAGGAATCGTGCGGCCAGTGCACGCCGTGCCGGGAGGGCGGCGGCTGGCTCGACAAGATCATGAACCGCATCGAGCTGGGGGCAGGCCGGCGCAGCGACCTCGACCTGCTCTTAGACGTGTGCGACAACATCGCCCCCGGCCTGTCATGGCCCCCGCAGAAGACCACGATCTGCGTCCTGGGCCCGTCGATCCCATCGTCGATAACCTCCGCCATCCGCATGTTCCGCGACGAGTTCCTCACCCACATCGACGAGGGCCGCTGCCCCTTCGGCCCGCCGGTGGCCGCGTCCCTTTCGGTAGGCGCCACACCGTGAGCGACCAGGCCGAGGCCACCACCGTCACGATCCAGGTCGACGGTCGCGAGATCGAGGCGCCCAAGGGCGAGATGGTCATCGCCGCCGCGGAGCGGGCCGGCATCTACATCCCCCGCTTCTGCTGGCATCCCCGCATGAAGCCGGTGGGCATGTGCCGTATGTGCCTGGTGGAGATCAAGGGCCCGAGGGGCTTCTCCCTCATGCCGTCGTGCTACGTGCCGGTGGCCGACGGCCAGGAGGTGGTCACCACCTCCGAGAAGGTGCACAAGGCCCAGGACGGTGTGCTCGAGTTCCTGCTCATCAACCACCCCCTCGACTGCCCGGTGTGCGACCGGGGCGGCGAGTGCCCGTTGCAGGACCAGACATTCGCGTTCGGCCCCGGTGAGAGCCGCTTCGTGGAGGAGAAGCGCCACTGGGCCAAGCCCATCCCGGTGAACCCTCTGGTGGCTCTCGACCGGGAGCGCTGCATCCAGTGCGCCCGCTGCACCCGCTTCGCCGACGAGATCGCCGGCGATCCCCTCATCGACTTCGTGGGCCGATCCGACACCACCGAGATCGGCATCTTCGCGGAGCAGCCGTTCACGTCCAACTTCAGCGCCAACATCGTGCAGATCTGCCCGGTGGGCGCCCTCACCGCCACGCCCTACCGCTTCCGGGCCCGCCCCTGGGATCTGGAGGTGGTGGAGTCCACCTGCACCGCCTGCGCGGTGGGGTGCCGCATGGCGGTGCAGTCCTCGGCTGACCGGGTGGTGCGCAATCTCGGCGTCGACAGCGAGCCCGTGAACCACGGGTGGCTGTGCGACAAGGGCCGCTTCGGCTACGAGGTGCTCAGCTCTGAAGGGCGCCTGGCCACGCCCCTCGTGCGCCGGGGCGAGGAGCTGGTGGAGGCCACCTGGAGCGAGGCGCTGGACGCGGCCGCCCACGGGCTCAGACGGGTCCGCGACGTGCACGGGCCGGGTGCCCTGGCCGTGCTGGGCGGGGCCCGGCTGCCGAACGAAGACGCCTACGCGTGGGCCAAGGTGGCCAAGGGCGTGCTGGGCACCGACAACGTCGACTGCCAGCTGGCCGACGGCCTGGCGGCCGAGGTGGTCCTCGGCCTGCCCCGCGCCACCATCGACGAGGCCTGCCAGGCGTCGGCGGTGGTGCTGCTCGGCCCCGACATCAAAGAGGAGCTGCCTGTCCTATACCTGCGCCTGCGAGCCGCCGCCCTCGACAACGCCACGCCGCTCATCGAGATCAGCCCGCGGTCCACGGGTCTCAGCCGCTACGCCAGCTGGAGCCTGCGCCACCGCCCGGGCGAGGCCGCGGCGGTGGCCCAGGCTCTCGTGGAGGCGGTGGGGGGACGGCCCCCGTCGTCGTCGCCGGGCGGTGTCAGCGCCGAGGAGGTGGCGGGTGCGGCCAGGATGCTCGATCGTGGGCCGGTGGTGGTGGTGCTGGGCCGCCCGTCCCTGGCCGAGACGGCGTCAGCCACCACCGAAGCGGCGGCCGTCATGTCCTCGGGCCTGGTCGACGTGAGGTTCCTGCCCGCCCTGCGGCGCGGCAACGTGCACGGTGCCCTCGACATGGGACTGGCGCCCGGGGTGCTTCCCGGCCGGGTGTCGCTGGGTGCCGGCCGGCAGTGGTACGAGGCGGCGTGGGGCCAGGTGCCCGAAGCGCCAGGCCTCGATGCCATGGGCATCATGGAGGCAGCGGCCGCCAACCGCATCCAGGGGATGGTGCTGGTGGGGGCCGACCCTGTTTCCGATTTTCCCGATCGCACCCTGGCCAGGCGGGCCATGGCGGGCGTGGGCTTCACCGTGGTGGTCGACCTCGTTCTCACCGGCGCCGCCCTGCACGCCGACGTGGTGCTGCCGGCGGCGGGGTGGGCGGAGCGGCCGGGCACCACCACCAACCTCGAGGGCCGGGTCACCCGCCTGGGCCAGAAGGTCACCGCTCCCGGAACGGCCCGGCCCGACTGGATGATCGCCACCGAGCTGGCGGTGCGCATGGGTGGCGACCCCGGCTTCGAGACCCTCGATGCCGTCGCCGCCGAGATCGCCGCGGTGGTGCCGTCGCATCGGGGGCTCACGCCGGAGCGCCTGGGCAGGGCGGCCAGCCGCGACGGCCTGGTCGTCCCCCTCCGTGGTGATCCCTCGGACGACGATGACGCCGGCCCCGTCGCAGACCCAACGCGTCCGGTGGAGGATATCGAGATGTCCGCCGCCCTCCGCCAGGGCGAGACGGAGCCGTCCCGACCCGATCGGCCCGACCCCACATCCTCGCTCACACCCGGCGGGCCCATCGCCTCGGTTGGGTCCGCCCCTGCTCCAGAGGGCCTGGAGCCGCCACCGGCGCTGGCCTTCGAGGGCACCGCCGCGGCCCCGGCCCTGCGGCGTGTCGACGCCTACTCCCTGCGCCTGGTGGCCTCCCGGTCGCTGTACGACGGCGGCATCTTGTGCGCCAGCTCGCCGTCGCTCGCCGGCCTCGCCCCCGGCACGCGCCTGGCCGCCAACCCCCACGACCTGTCCCGCCTGGGCATACGCCCCGGAGACCGGGTGCGGGTCTCGTCCAACCGAGCCTCCCTCGTGCTGCCCGCCGTCTCCGACGCCGGAGTGCCTCGAGGCTCGGCCGTCGTCGACTTCAACCAGCCCGGCGACGGTGCCGCCGACCTGATCGACGCCACCGCGGCTGTCACCGAGGTCAGAGTAGAGACGGCCACGGCCCGAAGGCCGGGCTGATGGGAGACCCCCTCTTCGCCCAAGGCATCGACCTGGCGGTGCTGCTCATCGTGGCCGCCAAGGTGCTGGTGACCTTCGTGTTCCTGCTGGTGGCGGTGCTCATGATGGTGTGGTTCGAGCGCAAGGTGATCTCCGACATGCAGAGCCGCATCGGCCCCGATCGGGCCGGGCCGTGGGGCATCCTGCAGACGCTCGCCGACGGCACCAAGCTGTTCTTCAAGGAAGACCTGCTCCCCGAGCGGGCCGACCGCCGGGTGTTCCGCCTGGCTCCCTATCTATCGGCCGTCCCGGCCTTCGCCGCCTTCGCGGTGGTGCCGGTTGGCGGCACCATCTCGGTCTTCGGCCACAAGACTTACCTGCAGCTCGCCGACCCACCGGTTGGTGTGCTGTTCCTGCTGGCCATGTCGTCGATCGCGGTCTACGGCGTGATGCTGGCGGGGTGGTCGTCGGGCTCCAAGTACCCGCTGTTGGGAGCGGTGCGGGCGTCGGCCCAGATGGTCTCCTACGAGGCGGCTATGGGGCTGTCGGTGGCCGCAGTGGTGCTGGCCGCCGCATCCCTGTCCACCCACGACATCGTGAGCGCCCAGGCCACCTGGCGCTGGAACTTCGTGGTGCTGGGTGGGGTGCCGTTCATCGTCTATCTCATCGCTGCCACCGCGGAGACCAACCGGCCGCCGTTCGACCTGGTGGAGGCCGAGCAGGAGCTGGTGGGCGGCTTCCACACCGAGTACGCCGGCATCCGCTTCGCCCTGTTCTTCCTGGCCGAGTTCATGAACACGATCACGGTGTCGGCCGTGGCCGTCACCCTGTTCTTCGGCGGCCCCAACGGCCCCCACATCTCGTTCCTGCCCACGCTGTGGCCCATCGTGTGGTTCTTCTCGAAGCTGTTGGTGTTCCTGTTCACCTACGTGTGGCTGCGGGCCACCCTGCCCCGTTTCCGCTACGACCAGCTGATGGACCTGGGCTGGAAGGTGCTCATCCCCGCGTCGCTGTTCTGGCTGCTGTTCATCGCCGCCCTGCGGGTCGGGCGCGACCGGGGCTGGAGCGTGGTGGCGGTCATGGCAGTGAGCATCGGCGTCGGTATGGCGGTCTATGCCATCCTGAACGCCGCCCTGGCCGTGGGCCGCACGCAGACCGAGGCCGACGACGCTTGGGAGGTATCGGCCTGATGGGATACCTCGACGGCTTCAAGGTGACCTTCAAGCAGATGTTCCAACCGCGGGTCACCAACCGCTACCCCGACACCAAGCGTCCCAAGCCCACGCGCTTCCACGGCCGCCATGTCCTCAACCGCTACGAGGACGGCATGGAGAAGTGCATCGGTTGCGAGCTGTGCGCGGGCGTGTGCCCGGCTCGTTGCATCTACGTGCGGGGGGCCGACAACCCGCCCGACGACCCGGTATCGCCGGGCGAGCGCTACGGCTTCGTGTACGAGATCAACTACCTGCGCTGCATCCACTGCGACCTGTGCGTGGAGGCGTGTCCCACCGAGGCCATCACCGAGTCGAAGCTCTTCGAGTTCTCCTTCACCAACCGGTCCGACGCCATCTACACCCGATCCGAGCTGCTGGTCGACGAAGCGGGCATGCCCCAGAAGCTGCCCTGGGAGGACTGGCGCCCGGGAGACGAGACCCACACCTCGGCATGGGTACGGGCCACCTCGCCGTCGGGCGCGGCGTCCTACGAGGGCAAGGTGGCGTGGTCGGGCGACCTGGGCTTCGGAGTGCGGGCGCCCGAGCGGGGCCAGAGCGACGAGCCCCTTGTTGTCGGGGAGCCGGCCGCTACCGACATCTCCCCCCAGCCCACCGCGCCTCCCGGCCAGGGCAGCTGAGCCGTGGACTGGGTCGTGTTCACGGTGGCCGCGGTGGCCATCCTGGCCGGCGCCTTCGGGGTGATCCTGTCGTCCAACCCCGTGCACTCGGCGCTCATGCTGGTGATGACCCTGTTCGGCATCGCCGTGCTGTTCGTGTCCCAGCAGGCTGACTTCCTGGCTGCCGTGCAGGTGATCGTCTACGCCGGCGCCATCGTGGTGCTGTTCCTCTTCGTGATCATGCTCATCGGAGTCGACCGCATCGAAGACCTGAGAGTGGAGCCCCTGCGGGGCCAGCGCCTGGCCGCAGCGGTGGCCGGCGTCTTGACCCTGGCCGAGGTGCTGGTGCTGGCCCGCAGCCGGTGGGCAACAGGGGCGCCGTCGGTGGCGGGCACCGCCAGCGGCCCGGGGTCCAACGTGGAGAAGCTGGCCCGCTCGCTGTTCACCCGTTACCTGCTGGCGTTCGAGGTTACGTCGGTGCTGTTGGTCATCGCCGTGGTGGGCGCGGTGGTGCTGGCCCGGCGCACCAAGGTCGACGACGCCAGCGTCTCCAGCGGTTGGGACCGATGACCGTCCCGGGGGCCCGGCTGCGTGCCCGAACGCAATGGACCACGACTCCGGGCGATCACGGCGTGGCCCGAGGCACGAGGGCAGGCCGATGACCGTCCCGGGGGCGTGGTACCTGACGCTGGCAGCCATGCTGTTCACCATCGGGGCGGTGGGCCTGCTGGTGCGCCGCAACGTGCTGGTGATGTTCATGTGCGTGGAGCTCATGCTCAACGCCGTCAACCTCACCTTCGTCACCTTCTCCCGCATGCTCGACGACATAGGCGGCCAGTCGGTGGTGTTCTTCGTGCTGGTCGTAGCCGCCGCCGAGGTGGTTGTGGGTCTGGGCATCATCGTGGCCATCTTCCGGCGCCGACCTGCTGCCACCGCCGACGACGCTTCTCTGCTCAGGGGCTGAGGCACACCCGTGCTCCACGCCGTCTGGCTGATCCCCACCCTGCCGCTGGCCGGCTTCGTCGTGCTCGTGGTGGCGGGTCGCCGTCTGGGTGATCCCCGGGCGGGGTGGTTGGCGACGGCGCTGGTCAGTGGGTCGTTCGTCGTGACCGTGGCCGTGTTCTTCTCCCTCCTCGGTCGCAGCGGCGACCAGCGCCTGTTCGTGCAGAACCTGTTCGCATGGGTGCCCGTCGGGGGGCTGCAGGTGAAGGTTGGGTTCCTCGTCGATCCGCTGTCGGTGGCCATGGCCCTGTTCGTCACCGGAGTGGGCACGCTCATCCACCTCTACTCGGTGGGTTACATGCACAGCGACGACGGCTTCCACCGGTTCTTCGTCTACCTCAACCTGTTCGCCTTCTCCATGTTGATGCTGGTGCTGTCGAGCAGCTTCCTCGTCACCTTCCTGGGCTGGGAAGGGGTGGGGGCGTGCTCGTACTTCTTGGTGTCGTTCTGGTTCGAGCGGCCCGCTGCCCCCACCGCGGGCAAGAAGGCGTTCGTCACCAACCGGGTCGGCGACTTCGGGTTCATGCTCGCCATGTTCTTGATCTTCGCCACCTTCGGCTCCCTGCAGTACACCGACGTCCTTGGGCGGGCCGGCGAGCTGAGCCACAGCACCGCTATGGCCATCGCCCTGCTGCTGTTCCTGGGCGCGGCCGGCAAGTCGGCTCAGTTGCCTCTCTACGTGTGGCTGCCCGACGCCATGGAGGGCCCCACCCCCGTGTCTGCTCTTATCCACGCCGCCACCATGGTCACCGCCGGCGTGTTCCTCATGGTGCGCATCAACCCCATCCTGTCGATGGCGCCGGGGGCGGCCACCCTGATCGCGGTGGTCGGCGCGGCCACCGCCCTGTTCGCGGCCACCATCGCCTGCGCCCAAGACGACATCAAGAAGGTGCTGGCCTACTCCACCATCTCCCAGCTCGGCTACATGTTCCTGGCCGTGGGTTCGGGGGCCTACGTAGCCGCGGTGTTCCACATGGTCACCCATGCCTTCTTCAAGGCCCTGCTCTTCTTGGGGGCTGGTTCGGTGATCCACGGCCTCCACGACGAGCAGGACATGAAGCGCATGGGCAACCTGCGCCGTTGGATGCCGATCACCTCGTCCACCTTCATCGTGGCCTGGCTGGCCATAGCCGGCATCCCGCCGTTCGCCGGCTTCTGGTCCAAGGACGACATCCTGGCCAACGCGTGGGACAAGTCCCCCGTGCTGTGGGCGGTGGGCGTGGTCACCGCCGGGCTCACCGCCTACTACATGGCCCGCCAGGTGTTCCTGGTGTTCTACGGCGGCGACCGCTGGAAGCAGGCGGCCGAGGCCCGCAGCGAACCCGAGGCCGAGTCCGAGCCGGAGCACGAACCGGCGGCAGCCGGGTCGATGTCCCCCGCTCGGGGGGCCGCTCGGGCCCACGGTGAGCGCACGCCCCATGAGTCGCCGTGGACCATGGCCTTCCCGTTGGTGGTGCTGGCCGTGCTGGCCGCGGTGGGGGGGGTGGTCAACCTGCCCTTCGGCAAGCTCGACTTCCTCGAGCGGTGGCTGGAGCCGGTGGTGGGCGACCGCCTGCACGTGCTCACCCTGTCGGGGCCGGCCAAGGTGGGCTTCGCCCTGGGCACTGCCGGCCTGGCCGTCGTGGGCATCGGCATCGCCTACCTGGTCTACCTGGGGCACAAGGTGGCCGAGGACGCGGTCGAGCCCCGCTTCCTGCGCCGGGCCTGGTACGTCGACCCTCTCTATGCCGCCGTCATCGAGGCACCGGGGCGCCTTTTGGCGGCATGGAGCGCTTACGTGGTCGATGCCAAGATCATCGACGGGGCCGTCAACGGCGTGGCCGGGCTGGTGCGGGCGGGCGGCGGTCGCCTGCGGGCCGTGCAGTCGGGATACGTGCGCAACTACGCGCTTGCCGTGGCCTCGGGCGCGGTGCTGGTCCTCGGTTACGTGGCCGTCCGGGGCGGGAGCTGATGGCGTCGTTCCCCTACCTGACCACCCTCGTGGTGGTGCCCGCGGTTGGAGCCGCCGCCGTCGCCGTGGCGCCCCGATCGCGCCCGGCGGTAGTGCGGGCGCTGGGCCTGGCCGCCTCGCTGGCCGCTCTGGTGGTGGGTGTGGCCGTGCTGGCCGAGTTCGATCGAGGGCGGGGCAGCTTCCAGATGGTGAGCGCCCACCCGTGGATCTCGGGGTGGGGCATCTCGTGGAAGCTGGGCGTCGACGGCATCTCCCTGTTCCTGGTGTTGCTGAGCCTGCTGTTGTTTCCCATTGCCATCGCAGGGCCGCGCGTGCACCGCGACTACAAGGGCTACGTGGCGTGGATGCTGCTGCTGGAAGCGGGCTGCATCGGCGTATTCCTGTCGCTCGACCTCTTCCTGTTCTTCTTGTTCTGGGAGATCGTGCTCGTCCCCATGTACTTCCTCATCGGCGGCTGGGGCTACGACCGCAGGGTGTATGCCGCCCTCAAGTTCTTCCTGTACACGATGGTCGGCTCGGCGCTGATGCTGGTGGGCATCCTGGCCGTCGCCTTCTTGCACGAGCGCGCCACCGGCGTGCTCACCTTCGACCTGGTGACCCTGGCTCGCGACCAGTCGCTGGCCCAGAACACCGCCCGGTGGATCTTCCTGGCCTTCGCCGCCTCCTTCGCCATCAAGGTGCCGCTCTTCCCGCTGCACACCTGGCTGCCCGACGCCCACACCGAGGCGCCCACCGGTGGATCGGTGATCCTGGCCGGCATCCTGCTGAAGCTGGGCACCTACGGCTTCGTGCGCTTCGGCCTCTACCTGTTCCCCCAGGCGGTGGTCGACCTGGCCCCGCTGTTCCTCACCCTCGGTGTCATCGGCATCCTCTATGGCGCGGTCGTGGCCATCGTGCAGCGCGACCTGAAGCGCCTGGTGGCCTACTCGTCGGTGGCCCACCTGGGCTTCATCGTCATCGGCACGTTCGGCCTCAGTACCCAGGGGCTGCAGGGCGGCGTGCTGCAGATGGTGAACCACGGCCTATCCACCGGCGCCCTGTTCCTTCTGGTCGGCATGATCTATGAGCGCCGCCACACCCGCCAGATCTCCCAGCTGGGCGGCATCCAGAAGGCCGCGCCGGTGTTCGCGGGCGTGTTCATGGTGGTCATGATGTCGTCCATCGGCCTGCCTGGCCTCAACGGCTTCGTGGGTGAGTTCCTCGTGCTGATCGGCACGTTCGTCACCCATCGCTGGTGGGCAGTGGCCGCCACCGCGGGCGTCATCCTGGCCGCCGTCTACATGCTGTGGGCCTACCAGCGCGTCTTCCAGGGCCGGCCCGAGGGCGCCAACGCCACCTTTCCGGAGATGACCTGGGCCGAGCGGGCCACCCTCGCCCCACTGCTCGTGGCCATCGTGTTCCTGGGCATCTACCCCAAGCCCGTGCTCGACCGCATCGGCCCCAGCGTCACCGCCCTGGTGCGTCACGTGGAGGACCACTCCGACTACCGGGAGCCGGGCGTCACCCGGGGCACCGGCGCGGCGGCAGCCGTCCCGGCCGCCAGCCGGGCCGGGAAGTAGGACCCCATGCCGCCTGTCGACCTGCCCAACATCGCATACCGCGACCTCCTGCCCCAGATCATCCTGGTGGTGGGCGCCCTGGCGCTGCTCACCGCCGGCACCTTCGTGCGCGGACGTCGGGTGGGCAGCGCCTACGCCATCTTCACGGTGGCGGTGGCGGGGGCCGCGCTCGTCTCGACCGTGCCGATCTGGCACCGGGTGAGCGGTGGCCACGGCCGGGCCGGCCTGGCGGTGGCCGACGCCATCGTGGTCGACGGCTTCAGCGTGTTCTTCACGGTGGTGATCTGCGCCGCGGTGGTCGTGGGCGCCCTGCTGTCCGACGCCTACCTACGCCGCGAGGGTCTGGAAGGCCCAGAGTTCTACGTGCTCATGTTGCTGTCGGCGTCGGGCGGTGTGTTCATGGCTGCCGCCAACGATCTGATCATCGTCTTCCTGGGCCTGGAGATCCTGTCCATCGCCTTGTACGTGTTGGCTGGCTACCACCGCCGCCGGGCCCAGTCCCAGGAAGCTGCCATCAAGTACTTCGTGCTGGGTGCCTTCTCCTCGGCGTTCTTCCTCTACGGCGTGGCGCTCGTCTACGGCGCCACCGGTTCCACCAACCTCGGCTCTATCGCCACCTACCTGCGCCAGCAGACCCTCACCGAAGGTGTGTTCCTGGGAGGTATGGCCCTGCTCCTCGTGGGCCTCGGTTTCAAGGTGGCGGCGGTGCCGTTCCACATGTGGACGCCCGACGTCTACCAGGGCTCGCCCACCCCAGTCACCGGCTTCATGGCCGCCGCGGCCAAGGCCGCCGGCTTCTCCGCCCTGTTGCGCATCTTCTTCTCCACCTTCGCCACCAACCGCCTCGACTGGCAGCCGATCGTGTGGGCCCTGGCGGTGCTCTCGCTGGTGGTGGGGTCGATCCTTGCCGTGGTGCAGACCGACGTGAAGCGCATGCTCGCCTACTCGTCGATCAGCCATGCCGGCTACGTGCTGGTGGGCCTACAGGCGGCCAGCGACCGAGGGATGGCGGGCTCGCTGTTCTACCTCCTGGCCTACACCTTCATGGTTCTGGGCAGCTTCGGGGTGGTCACCCTCGTCGGCCGCAGGGGCGACGACCACCACGACCTGGATTCCTATCGGGGCCTGGCCCGCACCAGCCCGGGACTCGCCTTCGCCTTCACGGTGTTCCTGCTGGCCCAGGCGGGCGTGCCGTTCACGTCCGGCTTCCTGGCCAAGTTCTACGTGATCGGCGCCGCCGTCGAGGCCCGCTCCTACGCCCTGGCCGTGATCGCCATGATGGCGGCGGTGATCGCCACCTTCTTCTACCTGAGGGTCATCGTCGTCATGTACATGGGCGACTCCTCCATCGAGGAGCCCGACACGCCCCCGGTGGCCATTCCCGCCGGTGCCGCAGTGGCCCTGGGCCTGGCCCTGGGCTTCACCGTGCTGGTCGGCTTCCTGCCCCAGTTCGTTTTCGACTTCGCCCGCCACGCCACCGTGCTGCGCCTGTAGCTTTGCGAACATGAACGGGCGGAAACCGTTCGAGTTCTCGGTTCCCGCGGCCATGGTGTGCTTGGACGCAGCGGCCGTGGGTGGCTTCGGCCTTCTCTACCTGCCACTGTCGTTCTCGGGCCTCGGGGGACGGCCCCATCGGTGGAATATGGACGGGGGTGTTGTCGGCTGCGGCAATCGATGATCTCGAAAGGTGCGCCTTTGATGTCGGCAAGCGGGAAGCGTTGCGACATGACTATGATTTTGGTCACCGGTCGCCCTCCCGGCCGAGCCGGCGAAGGTGCTGGCTCATCCTAAGGGCCTCCGCCCCGCACGGGCCTCAGGGTGTCACATCACCGGCGACCCGCGCCGCCCGCTACGGACGCCGGCGGCTGAGTCCCAGATGGCTGAGGCGGCCCGACCCGGCGATGGTGAACCGGAACTCGGGGGCATCGCGGATGGAGTCGAACGCCTGCTGGTCGGCGGCCTGCCACGACCAGAACGACACCCCTTCGGCCCCCTGGTCGTACGCGACCTGGAAGAAGCGCAAGAGCTCGGCGCGCGGCGGCACGCCCGGGCGGCCGCCTTCGGGGCCACCGTCGTAGGCCTGGCCCACGGGGAACACCGGCTTGCCATACGCCCGCAGATCGTCGAGAGCACCGGAGACGTCAGCGCCTGGCTCACGGTTGAGCCAGTAGACCATCGGGGCCACTGCATCGAAGCGCGGCACGACCGCGGCGTACGGGTACGACACCAGGTAGGGCGAGGGGCGGGGCACCACCGCCACGAGGGGCACTCCCGGCCCCACCGCAGCCCGCAGGCCGTCGCCGTAAGCGGCAGCCGATTCGGCGGTCGCGCGGGCACCCTCGGACGCGGTCTCGATGTCGGCCGCGAAACCGTCGATGTGGTGACCGGTGGGTGTGCGGTAGGCGACGGCGGCGGCGCCACGGGCGACGTCGTCGCCCGTCGAGAGGAGGCGGGGGAAGTCCCAGCCATAGACGCGGATGCCGGCGGCATGGGCCGCGGGCAGGATGCGGTCGAGGAAGGGTCCGGCGTTGAACCCGTCCCACGACGAGCCGGTGCGGACGTAGAGATGGGTCAGCCCCACCGACCGGGCCCGGGCGATGATCGTCCCCGCATCGCCACCCTCGGTCTTGCCGGGCTGCCAGATCCACATGCCCTTGCCATAGGGAAGGCTGCGGGGCAGCACCTTGGGCACCGAGCCGGGCGCCACGCCGTCGACCACACCGGCCCCCGAGCGTCGGGCTGCGGTGGCCACGCCGAGGAGGGTTATCACCACCGCGGCGATGAGCGACGCCGTTGCCAGCCTCCGCCGGCGCGGAGAAGGCCAGGCATCCTCGAACCACCGGGCCGGCATGAGCGCCCTGGCCCGCGCTGCACGAATGTCAGGGGTGGCGTGGAGCCGTAGGGGTCGAGGAATGTCAGGGGTGGCGTGGAGCCGTAGGGGTCGAGGCATGGCAGTAGCTGGTTGTCCAAGTTCGGCACCGGCGCCGTGATTCCTGCTCGGGGCCAGGGTCAGTTGCCCCGGGCCAGCGACCGCTTGACGTCCTCGATGGCCGAGGTCACCTTGATGCCGCGCGGGCAGGCGTCGGTGCAGTTGAAAGCCGTCCGGCAGGCCCAGGCTCCGGAGCGGTCGTCGAGGATGCGCAGGCGTTCCGCCCCTGCCTGGTCGCGCGAGTCGTAGACGAAGCGGTGAGCGTTCACGATGGCAGCCGGGCCGACATAGGACTCGTTGGCCCAGAAGACCGGGCAGGAGGTGGTGCAGGCCGCGCAGAGAATGCACTTGGTGGTGTCGTCGAAGCGAGCCCGCTCTTCGGGGCTCTGGAGACGCTCCCGGTCGCCCGGCTCGTCGGTGCTCACCAGCCAGGGCATGACCGAGCGGTACTGCGCGAAGAACGGCTCCATGTCGACGACCAGGTCCTTCAGCACGGGTAGGCCCCGCAGCGGCTCGACGGTGACCCGATGGCCGACGTCGCTGATCAGCAGCACGCAGGCAAGGCGGTTCTCGCCGTTGACGACCATGGCGTCGGAGCCGCACACACCGTGGGCACAGGAGCGCCGGAAGGCCAGGCTGCCGTCGTGGTGCCAGCGCACCTGGTGCAGGGCATCGAGCAGTCGGTCGGTCTCCTCCATCTCTACCGAGTAGCTCTCCCAGTGGGGCTCGGGATCACGTTCCGGGTCCCACCGCTTGATGCGCAGGTCGACTTTCACAGGCATTTCAGTACTTCCGTTCCATTGGTAGGTAGGGACCGTCGACCACGGGCTTGTAGCTGAGGCGAGCGGTGCCGTCGGCGCCCCGCGACGCCAGGGTGTGGCGCATCCAGTTAGCGTCGTCCCGCAAGGGGTGGTCGTCCCGGAAATGGGCCCCCCGGCTCTCGGTGCGGGCCAGGGCGCTCACCACCACCGTCTCGGCCAGGTCGAGCAGGTTGCCCAGCTCCAGGCCCTCGACCAGGTCGTAGTTGAACCGGCTACCCTTGTCCTGCACGGATGCCGAGGCGTAGCGCTCCTGGAGCGAGCGCACCGTGGAGAGCACCGAGCGCAGCGTCTCGGCGGTGCGGAAGACCGAGGCCTTGTCGGTCATCTCCGCTTGCAGCTCGTCGCGGATGTCGGCGATGTTCTGGCCCGCCGGTCGGTCCCGCAGCACGGTGACCAGGGAGCGGGCTGGCTCGACTGCGTCGACGGGCAAGCCAGGTTGGTCGGCACCGGCCACGAAGTCGGCCATGGCCGCACCGCCCCTGCGCCCGAAGACCACGATGTCGAGCAGCGAGTTCGTGCCCAGCCGGTTGGCTCCGTGCACCGAGACACAGGCGCACTCCCCGGCGGCGTACAGCCCCGGAGCGATGGTGCCCGACCCGTCGAGGACCACCTCGGCGGACACGGTGGTGGGGATGCCACCCATGGCGTAGTGGGCAGTTGGTTGAACGGGGATCAGATCGGTCTTGGGCTCGATGCCCAGGTAAGTGCGCACGAACTCGGTGATGTCGGGGAGCTTCTCGTCGATCTGGGCGGGGGGCAGGTGGGTGAGATCGAGATGGACGAAGTCCTTGCTCTGCCCACAGCCCCGACCCGCTCGGATCTCGGTGAGGATGGCCCGGCTGACCATGTCGCGCGGGGCCAGGTCCTTGACCGTGGGCGCGTAGCGTTCCATGAACCGTTCGCCGTCGGCGTTGCGCAGGATGCCGCCCTCGCCCCGGGCCGCCTCCGACAGCAGGATCCCGAGCTTGTAGATCCCAGTCGGGTGGAACTGGAAGAACTCCACGTCCTGGATGGGCACGCCCCGGCGGTAAAGCAGCCCGGGCCCGTCGCCGGTGAGGGTGTGGGCGTTGGAAGAGACCTTGAACATCTTGCCGAAACCGCCGGTGGCGAACAGCGCCGCCTTGGTCTCGAAAACGTGAAGGTCGCCGGTGGCCAGCTCGTAGGCGACCACCCCGGCCACGGGAGTGTCCACCCCGGCGCGGTCAGCGCCGCCGGCGAAGACGACATCGAGCACCTGGAACTCGTTGAAGAATTGCACCTCCCGGGCCACGCACTGCTGGAAGAGCGTCTGCAGGATCATGTGGCCGGTGCGATCGGCGGCGAAGCACGCCCGTCGCACCGGTGCTTCACCGTGATTACGGGTGTGGCCGCCAAACCGCCGTTGGTCGATGCGCCCGGCGGCGGTGCGGTTGAAGGGCAGCCCCAGGTGCTCCAGCTCGATCACCGCGGCGACTGCCTCGCGGCACATGATCTGAGCTGCCTCCTGGTCGACGAGGTAGTCACCGCCCTTGACGGTGTCAAAGGCGTGCCACTCCCAGGAGTCTTCTTCCACGTTGGCCAACGCCGCGCACATGCCGCCCTGGGCCGCGCCGGTGTGCGAACGGGTGGGGTACAGCTTGGTGAGCACCGCGGTGCGGCACTTGCCCGCTACCTCGATGGCAGCCCGCAGGCCGGCCCCGCCCGCTCCTACGATGACTGCATCGAAGCGGTGGTGATGGACCTCCACAGCGACGATCCTGCCATGCGGGAGTCCCTGCACCGATGCAGTCAGCTGGCCGTGAAGGTTCCCTGGAGGACGCTGGTGATGGCGACGCCGCCCGCGCCGGGGATGAGGGTGACCTTGAACGGGCCTGGCCCGAAGGCGACGTTGGCCACCGGCCGGGTCGTGTCGGGGGTCTGCACCCGCAATCGGCCCGATACCGAGACATGGCCTGGCCCGGTGAGCTGGATGGGCCTGAGATCGAGATACACCACCACACCGCGACGCGAGGTCAGCACCGTCTGGGCGTCGGCCGTGAAGTCCACCGCATCGCGGGACGTGGCGATGCCCACGGTACCCACCGCAACCGGGGCACCGGCGTGATAGACGCCGGGCACGAACGGGCGAGGCCGGCCGTCCAGGGTCCATGTGATTCCTGCTGAGCCCGCCTCGACGTGCACCGGCCCGAGGTCGAGACCACCGGTGCCGGTGATGGGCAAGGGGGTGCCGGCGCCCCACGAGATGGTCGATCGCTTCCCGCCCACCACGGCGTTGTCGATGGTGGCGCCCCCTACTCCCCGTTCGGTGGCGGTGAGGGTCAAGGGCGATGCCAGCGGCGTGGCGAGTTGTGCGTCGTCGGCGACGAAGCGGGTCACGTCACCGGTCACGAACACCTGACCCGGCCCCGGCACCACCGAGGGTCTGGCAGCATGCTGGCGCGGTGAAGACGATGAGCACCCGGCCAAGACGATGACCGCGGACACCGTCAGAGCCCGCAGCAAGCGTCGCACCGGCCAAGGCTAGGTTGGGAAGCGATGTCGAGAGCCGCCACCCTGGGTCAGCTCGAGGAGTCGGGCTGGCAGTCGCGTCCCGTTAAGGAGGAGGTGAGGCGCAACGCCGCCGCCCGGGTCGCGGCCGGCGAACCCGTGGTCGAGGGTGTGGTCGGTTACGACGACACCGTGCTGCCCCAGTTGGAGAACGCCCTTCTGGCCGGCCACGACATGGTCTTCCTGGGCGAGCGGGGCCAGGCCAAGACCCGCATCATCCGCTCCCTCACCGCCCTCCTCGAGGAGTGGACGCCGATAGTGGCTGGTTCGGAGATCGGCGACGACCCGTACCACCCGGTGTCTCGCTACGCCCGCGACCTGGTTTGCGAGCACGGTGACGAGACGCCGGTGGAATGGGTCCACCGCAGCACCCGGTTCGGTGAGAAGCTGGCCACGCCCGACACCTCCATCGCCGACCTGATCGGCGAGGTTGACCCCATCAGGGTGGCGGAGGGCCGCTACCTGTCCGACGAGCTCACCCTGCATTACGGGTTGGTGCCCCGCACCAACCGGGGCATCTTCGCCATCAACGAGCTGCCCGACCTGGCCGAGCGCATCCAGGTTGGCCTGCTAAACGTGCTGGAGGAGCGCGATATCCAGGTGCGGGGCTACAAGATCCGCCTGCCCCTCGACGTGCTGGTGGTGGCCTCGGCCAACCCCGAGGACTACACCAACCGGGGCCGCATCATCTCGCCTTTGAAGGACCGCTTCGGGGCCCAGATCCGCACCCATTACCCGCTCGACATCGAAACCGAGCTGGCCGTGGTGGCCCAGGAGGCGAGGGTGTCGCCGATCGCCGGCGTCGACGTCCACGTGCCCGACCACATGGCCGCCATAGTGGCCGCCATCTCCCACGAGGCCAGGCGCAGCCCCCATGTCAACCAGCGCTCCGGTGTATCGGTGCGCCTGTCCATCGCCAACTACGAGACGATGGTGGCCAACGCCACCCGCCGGGCCCTGCGCCTGGGCGAGACGGTGGTCGTGCCCCGGGTCAGCGACCTGGATGCGCTGCCGGCGTCCACCGCCGGCAAGGTCGAGATCGAGATGGTCGACGAGGGCGACGACGGCGCCGTGCTCGTTCGGATCGTGAAGTCGTCGGTCCTCGGCGTCTTCCGCCGGCGCTGCCCGATGG
>JBPCJQ010000095.1:0-60224 GCA_051005135.1 Acidimicrobiales bacterium | reverse complement strand
GGAGGCGAGGCAAGAAAAGACGCCACCCGGGTACCGTCGAGGTCGACGCCACATTCGGCGCGCGGTACGCCACCGGCGCGGGCCCCCGCGTCGAGCAGTGACCCGTCCAGCACGCCCTTGGGTTGGCGAGCCCCGGCGGCCCGCCACGTCCACGTGCCGTCGGGCTGCGAGCTGGTGAGCTCGATATCGATACGGGGCACGATCTCAAACTACTGGCAACCCGACCCCGCTACTTCACGTAGACGGCGCCTTGCATCCCCTGGCTCTGGTGGAAACGGCAATGGAACACGGCACCGCCCGAAGTGGGGGCGGTGATCGTGACGGTGCGCTGGGCCCCAGGCGGGAGCTCGAGGTCGACCCCGAGTGCTTCGCTCGTGAACGTGTGCCGTGACGAGCCGTCGTTGGTGAGCTCCACCGTGAACTTCTGGCCGGCGGTGGCGGCCAGGAAGGTGGGGCCGTAGAAGAAATCGTTCACCTTGACCTTCAGGTCGTTGGCGGCCGTTGCGGTGCCGTGGTTGTTGGTGACACCTGCCAGCTTGACCGGCGGGGCCGGCGTGCCCCCACCGCACGCCCCGGCGACGATGGACACCGCTGCCAGCGCCAGTACGAGCCGTCTCATGGCGACGGAAGGTAGTCCACCGACGATGAGCAGTGCCGCCGCGGGGCAGGATGGCGTCATGGCAGAACCGGTGAGGGAAGACTTCACCGTGGGAGTGGAGGAGGAGTTCCTCCTCGTCGACGCCGAGACCCGCCGCCTGGTGCCCCGGGCAGCAACGGTGGTGCCCGAGGCCCGACCCGCCGCCGGGCGCTATCCGCCGCTCAGGGGGCGGCACGGGCTAGGCGCCCAGGTCGAGCACGAGCTGCAGCTCTCCCAAGTGGAGACGGGAACCGGGGTCTGCCGCACTCTTGCCGAGGTGAGCGAGGAGCTGGTCGCGATGCGCCGGGCCGTACGCATCGGGGCCGAGCGCCAGGGGTGCCGGACAGCCTCGGCCGGCACCTACCCTCTGGCCCTGGGTGAGGGCGGCGTGGTGACGGCCAGTCCGGCCTACCTCCGGTTGGAGCGCGACTACCAGCTGGTGGCCCGCGAGCAGGTGGTGTGCGGCTGCCATGTGCATGTCGGCGTGAACGATCCCGAGATCGCCATACAAGTCATGAACCGGGCCCGTCCCTGGTTGGCCGTGCTGCGTGCGCTGGGTGTGAGCTCGCCCTTCTGGATGGGTGAGGACTCGGGCTACGCCAGCTTCCGTACCGAGATCTGGAGTCGGTGGCCCACCGCCGGTACGCCCCATGCCTTCTCGTCGCGCGCCGACTACGACCGCCTGGTCGACGACCTCCTGCGCACCGGCGCGGTCGACGCTCCGGCGCGTATCTACTGGGACCTGCGACCGTCGGCCCGCTTCGACACCCTGGAGTTCCGGGTCACCGACGCCTGCATGGCAGTGGGGGAGACGGTGATGGTCGCCGGGCTGGTGCGCGCCCTGGTGCGTACTCTTCACGCCCAGGTGTCTGTCGCTCCTTCGCCCGTGCCCCGCCCCGAGCTGTTGCGAGCCGCGTCGTGGCGGGCGGCCCGTTACG
Source organism: Acidimicrobiales bacterium (assembly GCA_051005135.1). Taxonomy (GTDB): domain Bacteria; phylum Actinomycetota; class Acidimicrobiia; order Acidimicrobiales; family AC-14; genus DATAQC01. Next base: position 58,649 of record JBPCJQ010000095.1, on the reverse strand, counting down.
GCACCGAGGGAGAGCTCATCGATCTCGACCGGCGTCGATCGGTGCCGGCGGCCGAGCTGGTGGGCCGCCTGCTCAGCTTTGTCCGCCCCGCCCTCGACGAGGCAGGGGAGTGCGACCTCGTGGGCTCGCAGGTCGAACGGGTGCTGGCCGACGGCACCGGTGCCATGCGCCAGCGCCGGGCCTTCGCCCGGTCGGGCCGCCTCGAAGACGTGGTGGACCTCATGGTGGCCGAGACGGCGGCGATGCCATGACCGGGCCGCGCTCGCTCTGCCCCCACGGGTTCGTTGCCGACCAGTGCCTCATCTGCGCCACCCTGGCCCCGAGCGGTCCCGTGAGCGGCGGGCGAGACCCCGCCGAGCACCGTGCCGGCGCCAAGAGCCTCGAGGGGTCGCGGCCGGGCAGGGCCCGGACCCGGATGGGCGGTACCGGTTTGGTGGCGCTCGTCGCCCTCTTGGTGGTGGGATGGTGGGCCCTCGCCGTCGTGTCGTTGGTGCTGCGCCTGGCCCAGCTGGTGGTGGTGGCCACCGCCGCGGGATGGGTGGGATGGAGGCTGGGCGTGCGCCACGGACGCCGCAGCCGAGCGGGCTGAGGGCGACGAGGCCGGCTCAGTCCGCGGGAGGGGGCCGGTCGAGACCGAGAACGTGGCGGCCCAGCACCTCGCGGCACTGTTGGGCAGTGAGGGCCATCAGGTCTCCAGCACGGGCGTCGCGCACCAGGCGCTCGGCCTGGTGGCCTCTCAGGTAGCCGCGCCCACCCACCACCTGGAGCGCGTTGTTGGCCACCGCCAAACCCTGTTCGTTGCAGAATGCCTTGGCTTGGGTGAGAGCGAGGCCGGCCTCCTCTGGCCGGTGGTCGGCGGTGCGTGCCGCCCGCAGAGCCATGAGACTCATGGCCGTGGTGGCCATGGCCATCTCAGCCATCAGGAACTGGATGCCCTGGTAGGCGGCCACCGGCTCGGTGCCGGGCGCGATCACCCGGCTGGCGGCATGGGCGGCGGCCATGTCTACGGCGGCGGAGGCGATGCCCACCGAGCACGCGGCCAAGCCCAAGGCGATGTGGCTGGGACGCCCCGTCGCCAGCTCCCGACCCTCACCGACGGCGCCGAGGCGGTCGGCGACGGGCACGAAGGCGTCGGCGAACGACAGCGACCGGCTGTCGTTGGCCCGCATACCCATGGCGTCCCACCGGCCCGTGACCTCGATGCCCGGGTTGGCCTTGGGCTCCACCACGAACAGGGTGAAGGCGCCGTCGTCGGTGCCGTCGACAACGGCGTTTATCACGACCAAATCGGCTCCCCCCGCGCTGGTGGCGAAGCTCTTGCGCCCGTTGAGGCGGTAGCCGCCCTCGACTGGCGACGCCGTCATCTGGGGCTGCAGGAAGTGGGCCCCCGAGCCCGGCTCGGAGAACACCATGGTGAACACGGCGCCGTCGTGGACGAGCCGGGCGCAGTGCCGTTGCTGCTCGTCGTTGCCATTGGCCAGGGCGTCGACGCCGGCGCAGTGCATGGTGAAGCACAGGCAGGTGGAGGCATCAGCGCGGGCGATCTCCTCGGCCACCATGTTGAACCCGGCGTAGGAGGCGCCGCGCCCATCGAGGTGGCGGGGCAGCGTGAGGGCGAGCAGGCCGGCTCGGCGCAGGTCGGCGAAGTTCTCCTCGGGGAACCGGCCCAGGCGGTCGTTCTCCTCGGCCCGGCCCAGGAACGGTTCAGCCGCCCGGCGTGCCTCGTGGCGCAGGTCGCGCTCTTCCTGGTCGACCAAGACGTCGACGCTTGTCATGGTGTGATCCTGCCCGTTGGGGCCCAGGTCGTCGCTCATGTGCTCCTTCGAGATCGTTTCAACCCTAACAGGAACCAACCTCAGCTTGAGCGCGGAGAAACCGGAGAAAGGGCTTGCACAGGACGCGATCCGAGCGGACAATGAGGGCGACCAGATGGCCACCGGCGCTGCCGGCGTCGTAACCGCCCCGGCCATGCTGAGCGCTCAGGTTCAGCTCTTGGCGCCCCTCGTGACTGAGATCTTGGCCACCCGATCCCCGACTCGGCGTATCGAGCTGGCCGTAGAGCTCGAACGGGCCAGCGTGATGGCGGCCCGCCAACTGGTCGGAGCGGGGCCCGTCGGCGGCGCCCGGGCCGTGCTCTACCGACGGGTCGGGAGACGGTTCGAGCCCACCGCCACCGATGGCGACTGAGCCCAGTCACCTCCGGGGGCGGGCCGCACCAGCGAGCTGGCGGGCGAGCTGCGCCTGGTGCTGCGGGAACGCCAGCATGCCGCCTGGAACACGGCGTTGGAACGCTCGCGCTCGGGCGTGCGGGTCCCGGGCGCGCCGGGCGGACCGGCCTCGGGGTGCTCTGCGTCGACCGGCCCGGTGTCGAGCCCCCGACCCAGGACGAGGTCGAGGCCATCTCGGTGATAGCCGGCTTGCTGGCTGCGGGTTTGGCGGCCGTTCGCCAACACTCTTGCGGGCGAGTCGGTGCCATCCGCCCGATCAAGGCACGGGGACGGCGGGCTACTCTGTGACGCACATAAGCCGAACCGTCGGTGTCCGTGAGCTTCGTCAGAACCTCAGTCGCTATCTCGAGCGGGTGAAGGCCGGAGAGGGGCTGGTTTACCGAGCGCGGTCGAGAGGTGGCGAGGCTCATCCCGTCCGGAGCCAGCGCCGACAGCTACGCCGCCCTGGGGCAGCGCTTCGGGGCCACCATGCCTGTCGGTCGCTTGGAGGAGATCGCAGGTCGTCTGGAGGCGCCCGGGGCTCCGGCAGGCACGACCGACGCCTACCTGGCCGAGAGTCGCCCCGAGTCCCGCTGACGGGATGGCCGGCGTCTACTTGGACACCAGCGCTCTCGGTCGGGTATTGCTCGGCGAGCCGGACGCGGCCGCCGTCATCGGGGCTCTGCGCAGCTTCGATCTCCACGCGCCTCCACCGAAACCGAAGGCGGATGGCCGCCTATAATCCTCGTTATGTAAACTAAGCGGGTCCTACCTTGCCCGTGTGACAGCGGATTGTCAGCGGCTGGACTCGCTGCTCAGGGACTGACGACCACGCAGCGGAGACCTGGTGCTCGTCCGATCCTCCGATCGAGCGTGGCGAGGGTCGCGCCGGTCAGCTCGGCGACCGCCACATAGCTGGCGTCGTAGACGGACAGGTTGTCCCGCAGCTGCCAAGACCGGGCGGCGACGAGATCGTACGGCCACAGCTCCAACTGAACATCCATGAGGTCGACATGGCCCTGGGCGGCCTGGTCGGCGCTCACCAGGCCGGCGGCCGCCAAGCGGCGCAACACGTTGGCCGCCTCGAAGACCAGGAGGTGCGGCGCGAGGAGGTCGGCGTCGCTCAATACGGAGGTGGCCCACTCCCCGTCCGATCCGCCGTCCACCAGCATGGCCACCAGCGTCGAGGCATCGCAGACGATGCTCGGGCTCACCGTCGATCGACGTCCCGGGCCTCGAGAATGGCATCGGCGTCGACACGGATGCCGGTCGCGGATACCCGGGCGCGGGCCCTGGCGATCACGTCCGTCACCGCCGGCTTCGACACCGCGTCGACGAGGAAGCCGCGCAGGTACTCCTGCAGAGACTTGCCCGCCCGCGCGGCGCGGGCGGCGAGCTCGTCCCGGACCTCCGGCGGGACATCCCGCACGGTGATGGCCACTCCCATGCCATCAGTCTAGCTGCAGTGCCTGCATATTGGCTAGTGCCTTCTCAGGCGACAATACTGAGCCAGCTAGAGGCCTAGGAGTAGCGCGAGCGCGTTGTCGACGGCGCCCAATTCGCTTGCTCCCAAGCGTCCGGCACACGAGCCAAGTCGTTGTGGGTCGATCACCGTAGTCTGCTCCACCATGACCCGGGTCTCCCTTCCATCCAACGAGATCGTCGGGCGGAAGCTCGTCGGGCGAGCACTGATGGACGTGGGTGCGACGAGGATGGTCGAGAGGTCCAGGAACTCATCGGCTTGCACAATCACCGCGTAGCGGGCGCCGCGCTGCTCATGCCCTCGTGCGCCTCGCGGTGGGGGCAGGTGGAATAGCTCGCCACGGACCATTCAGTCGGGCGGCGACGGTGCCAGCTCGGCCATCTGCTCCCTGATACGTCGCATCTCCTTGCGGTCGTCCTCGTCGGCTGCAACCTGACGAACCTCTTCCCGAAGAGCTGAGCGGGCTCGCCGGCGTGACGCCGCCTCGCGAAGCGCGGTCCGTACCGCCTCGGAATCGCTCATGCCGCCGGCGCGGACTATTTGGAGAGCGGCTGCTGACAGGTCATCGAGGCGGACGTGTATCGAGCGAGCCACCCTGAAAGCGTAGCATGAATGGTGCTACGGCTCGCCAAGGGGTGCCGTGGTCACCGCAGACCGCGATCTTGCCCGGTTCCCTGGCCTCGATTGGTTCGACCCGGCAGCCTGAATGTCCATGACCGCCGTCCCTCAGAGCGACTGGCGCCCGATGTCGGTGGCGATCTCGCCGGCTCGGCGCCACCAAGGCCGCCGCTTCCACGCTTCCAGGTCGATCTCCCGGGAGACGCCGAGGTCTTCCAGGAAATGCTTCTCCAGCTCGGCGACCAGACCCCCGTCCATGATGGCCGAGTTGACCTCCAGGTCGAGGTCGAGCGAGCGGCTGTCGAAGTTCCCCGACCCCACATTGGCCCAGCCGTCGTCGACCACCAGGACCTTGGCGTGGAGCATGGTCTGGTCGTACTCGAACACTCGCGCCCCCGCCTCCAACAGCTTGGTATAGGAGCGCCGGCCCGCGGCCCGGGCCACCTCCTTGTCGACCTCCTGGCCGTTCACCATGATGCGCACGTCGACTCCTCGGCGGGCGGCATCGCAGACCACGTCTTCGAAAGCGCGATCGGGCGCAAAGTAGGCGGTTGTCATCCACAGTCGCTGGCGTGCCCCGGCAATGGCGGCATAGAAGAGTTGGACGGCAGCGCTCGAGCCCCCGGAGGGAGTACTCCTTGACACCTGGAGCGCTACACCGTCTTCATGCTCCGCGACCTCGGCGATGTGCGCTCCGGCCAGGAAGCCTCCGGTGGCCTCGGTCCAGTTCTCGGCGAAAGCGCCGACCAGGTCGACCACGGCAGGGCCCTCGACTCGAAGGTGGGTCTCCCGCCAGTGCTCGGGGTCTTGGGCGTCGCCCGTCCACACATCGGCGATGCCCACCCCTCCGACGAAGCCGAGCGTGCCGTCCACCACCAGGATGCGGCGATGCATGCGGTTGTTGAGCTTCTTGAGCGTGTACCAGCGCACGGGCCGGAAGATCGACACGTGCACGCCTGCCCGTTGCAGCCTTCCCACGTGGTCGCTGTCGAGCTTCGCCGAGCCGTACCCGTCGACGATGACGTTGACCTCTACGCCCGACCGGGCTCGCTCGATGAGCGCCTCACCGAAGCGATCGGCCGTGGCCCCCGGCCAGTAGATGTAGGACGACAGGTCGATGGTTCGGGTGGCCGACGCGATGGCGTCGAGCATCGCCTCGAGAGTGACACCGTTGCGCATGATCTCAACCCGGTTGCCGGGACGAACCGGGGCACCGGTGGTCATTGTCACCAGCCTGGAGAAGTCGGGGGAACCGGGGGCAGGTGGGTCGGGCAAGTCGAGGCGCCAAGCCGTCGCCCGCTTGTACTTGGCCACCTGATAGGCGAGGAGCCCACATGCTCCGAGACCTACGCCGGCACAGACCTGTCTGATGCGAGATGAGCTCACAGCTGCGGGAGGATCTCCTGCTGGTAGAAGCGGAGGAAGCCCTCCTGGTCGGGGCCGATCTGATGCACGTGCACATGGTCGTGTCCGGCGCCGACGTACTGGCGGATGCCGTCCAGATGGCACTGCGGGTCGGGACCGAGGGGCAGGGTGGTGGCCAGGTCTTCGGGCCGTACCATCTGGGCAGCCTGCTCGAAATGGGCAGGGGTGGGCAACTGCTGGGAAAGCTCGCCTTTGTGCCGGCGTTGGGCCACTGCCGATGGGCCGTGTCCCGGGCCTGGTCCTCGGATTCAGCTCAGCACACCGTGGTCTGCTCGTAGCGAGGGCCGTCGTCGCCCGCCTGTCGGTACAGCCGGGCCCGGCTACGGTGACAGGGTGGCGGACGATGGCTCATCGAGCTTCCAGGAGCTGGTGGCCACGTTGGACTACCCCATGTTCGTCGTCACCGCCGCAGCCGGGGGGCGACGGGCGGGGTGCCTCGTCGGCTTCGCCACCCAGGCCAGCCTCGAGCCGGCCCGCCTGCTGGTATGCCTGTCGCAGGCCAACTTCACGCACGGGGTGGCCGCCGAGGCGAGTGCGGTAGCCGTGCACCTGCTGGGCGCCGACCAGCGCGAGCTGGCCGCGCTGTTCGGGGAGCAGACCGGCGACGAGGTCGACAAGTTCGCCCGTTGCCCGTGGCACTACGACCCGACTGGCCCACCGGTGCTGGAGGACTGCAGGGCGGCGTTCGTGGCCACCATCGTCGACCGTCTCCCCCTCGGAGACCACACCGGCTTTCTCTTGGAGCCCCTCCGGACGGTCATCTCCCCGCCGCTCGGCCAAAGCTGGCTCAGCTTCCAGTCGGTAACCGACCTCTCGCCCGGCCATCCCGCATAGCTGCCATGGTCAAGGGGCCGCAGCGGGCGAGGAAGTGAGATTGGCCCGGTAGAGCTCGTCGAGGCGACGCCACGCAGGCGAACCCGTAGCCATCTGCGCGGACAGCAGGCTGGAGACAGTCGAGATGCCGGCTTTGCCCTCCGGTGGCGGCGGCTGGTTGGGCTCTTCGCCAGCCAGGCCGCGCCCTCGGCGGCCAGCTCGACGAGACGGGGGTCGTCAGGGTCCCAGTCGTAGGCCTGCTCCCATGCCAGGTACAAGCGCCGGAAGTCCGGGTCGGCCAGGGCGGCGGTCTTGGCCGCCGCCAACTCAGGCACCAGTTCGGGTGAGACGGCCATGAGCAGGGTCCAGCCATCGCGCTCGAGCGACCTGGTGCGCTCGCTGACCCCTAGGGCGCGCATCTGGTCGAGCAGCTCGGCCACCTCGGCGGGCAGGACCAGGCGCTCGCCGGCCATCAGCCCGGCCAGCTCGCGGCGGAGGTGTTCCAGGTCGCTGATGCGCTGTTCCCGCGTCTGGTCGATCTGGGCGACGGCTTCGGCGAACTCGGCTGGATCGGAGTCCAGGAGCTCGCCGATGCGGCCGAGGGGCACGCCGGCACCCGCGAGCGTCTTGATCCGGATCAGGTCGGCGGCAGCGCGGGCGTCGTAACGGCGGTAGCCGGAGTCATCACGGATGGGCTCGGCGAGCAGGCCCCGCTGGTGGTAGTGCCGGATGGCCCGGACCGTGACACCGACATGAGCGGCGAGCTGGCTGATGGTCAGCACCCTGGCGACCTCGGCTCGCGCGCGCCGCGGCGTGCCATGGCGGCTCATTGCGCTGGTGCCACAGCCGCGCCCCGGCTGTACCGTGCCACTGCCCAAAGGTAACCAGCGATGGCGATACCGGCGCACCAGGCGGCGGTGACGGCGGCGTGGTCGGCGACGGCGCCGCCCGTGAGCAGACCTCGCAGGGTGTCGGTGAACGACGTGAAGGGTTGGTAGGTCGCGAACTGGCGCAACCCGGCGGGCATGGAGCTGGTAGGCACGAACCCGCTGCCGAGAAAGGGCAGCAGCATGAGGAACATCGGGGTGTTGCTGGCCGTCTCGACGCTCTTGGCGACAAGCCCGAGAGCGACGGCGAGCCAGGTGAGGGCCAGGGTGATCATGGCCAGCACACCCACCGCGGCGAACCATTCGGGCACGCCAACGCCGGGCCGGAAGCCGACCGCCAACGCCACGGCGATGACGACGGCAACCGCCAGCATGGTTTGGGCCATGCTGGCCAGCACGTGGCCGGCGAGCACTGCAGGGCGCCAGATGGCCATGGTGCGGAACCGTTCGATGATGCCCTCGTTCATGTCGGTGGCGACCGAGATGGCGGTCGCCGTCGACGCCGAGGCTACGGCGAGCAGGATGATGGCTGGGGTGACGTAGTTGGCATAGGCGCCCCGACGCCAACCCGGTGGGCGAGGTGGTCGGCTTCGTCGAGGTACTGGGTGGTCAACAGGATCGTGACACCGTCGTCGCCGACCAGGCTGTGTACCATCTCCCACACGGCATGGCGGCCGCGGGGGTCGAGCCCGGTAGTGGGCTCGTCGAGGAAGATGACCCGGGGACGGCCGACGAGGGTCATGGCCAGGTCGAGGCGGCGGCGCATTCCACCGGAGTAGGTGGCCTGGCGTCTTGTCGGCCGCCTGGCCCAGGTCGAACCGGTCGAGTAGCTCGGCGGCCCACCGGCGGCCCGTGGCCTTGTCCAGATGAGCCAGGTCTGCCATCAACATGAGGTTCTCCCTGCCGGTGAGCAGTTTGTCGACGGAGGAGAACTGCCCGGTGACCCCGATGGCGGCACGTGCCCGGTCGGGCTCCCGGGCCACGTCGTGGCCAGCCACTCGCACCACGCCGGCGTCCGCCGCCAAAAGGGTGGAGAGGATCCGCACGGCCGTGGTCTTGCCCGACCCGTTGGGGCCCAGCAACGCGAACACCGTCCCCTCCCCCACCTCCAGCTCGATGCCGTCGAGCACGAGATGGTCGCCGAAGGACTTGCGCACGCCTCGGGCCTCGACTGCCAGGCTCAGGTTTTCCATGGCCCCATCGTCCAAGGTTGACGCGAGGTAAATGTCAAGGCCCCTGGAAGAAAATTTGGCGAAGTCGGTGTGGCCAACGGACTGACTCGCGGCCCGAACAGCTCATCGGTCTGCGGGTAGGGTCGGCGCGATGGCCAACGCCGCCCAGTTCATCTTCACCATGCGCAAGGTCAGTCGCTTCCATCCTCCCGACAAGGAGGTGGTGAAGGACATGACCCTGGCGTTCTATCCCGGCGCCAAGATCGGCGTCATCGGGCCCAACGGCTCGGGCAAGTCGTCGTTGTTGCGCATCATGGCGGGCACCGACGACGGTTACACCGGCGAGGCTCGCCTCTCCCCCGGCTTCACCGTGGGCCTCCTCGAACAGGAGCCCCACCTCGACGAGTCCAAGGACGTCAAGGCCAACGTGATGGACGGCGTGGGCGCGGTGGCCGACTTGCTGCGCCAGTACGACGAGGTCCTGGCCCGCTGGGAGGACCCCGACGCCGACTTCGACAAGATCGGCGAGGATCAAGCCCGCCTCGAAGCGGAGATCTCCGCCAAGGGCGCCAACGACCTCGAACGCCAGATCGACATCGCCATGGACGCTCTGCGGCTGCCGCCGCCCGATGCCGCGGTGGACACCCTGTCGGGTGGTGAGCGTCGCAGGGTGGCCCTCTGCCGCCTCCTGCTGGCCAAGCCCGACCTGCTGCTGCTGGACGAGCCCACCAACCACCTCGACGCCGAGTCGGTGGCGTGGCTGGAACGCACCCTGCAGGACTACCCGGGCACGGTGGTCGCCGTCACCCACGACCGCTATTTCCTCGACAACGTGGCGCGGTGGATCCTGGAGCTGGATCGGGGCCGGGGCACCCCCTTCGAGGGTAACTACTCGGGCTGGCTCGAACAGAAGCAGGAGCGCCTGCGGGTCGAGCAGAAGGCCGACAGCGCCCGGGCCAAGACCCTCGAGCGGGAGCTCGAATGGGTGCGCATGGGGGCCAAGGCTCGCCATGCCAAGTCCAAAGCCCGCCTCGACGCCTACAACAAGCTGTTCGCCGAGGCCCGAGAGGCCGAGTCTGCGGGCAAGCGGCTGGAGATCGCCATCCCCCCCGGCGAGCGGCTGGGTGACCTGGTGATCGAGGTCGAGCATCTCAGGAAGGCATTCGGCGATCGCCTGCTGGTCGACGACCTGTCGTTCTCGCTGCCGCCGGCGGGCATCGTCGGCGTCATCGGCCCCAACGGCGCCGGCAAGACCACCCTGTTCCGAATCCTCACCGGCCAGGAGAAGCCCGATGGCGGTTCCGTCGACATCGGGTCCACCGTGGAGCTGGCCTACGTCGACCAGAGCCGCGACAGCCTCGACCCTGGCCACTCGATCTACGAGGAGATCACCGGCGGCCAGGAGCTCTTCCGCATCGGCACCCGGGAGGTGAACGGCCGGGCCTATGTGGCCTCGTTCAACTTCACCGGCTCCGACCAGCAGAAGCCGGTGGCCATGGCGTCGGGTGGCGAACGCAACCGGGTGCATCTCGCCAAGATGCTGCGGCGGGGCGGCAACGTGCTGCTGCTCGACGAGCCCACCAACGACCTCGATGTCGACACCCTGCGGGCCCTGGAAGACGGCCTCGAGTCCTTCCCGGGCTGTGCCGTGGTGATCAGCCACGACCGGTGGTTCCTAGACCGCATCTGTACCCATGTGCTGGCCTTCGAGGGCGACAGCCAGGTGCGGTGGTTCGAGGGCAACTTCGCCGACTACGAGGCGTGGCGCCACACCGAGCTGGGCGCCGCCGCCGACCAGCCCCACCGCATTCGCTACAAGCCCCTGGTTCGCTGAGCCACCGGGGGCATGCTTCGATGCCTGGGCGCGAGGACCTACCCTGACGCCACCTGAGCTCGCCCGCCCGGTCCGTGAGCGTTGCGCGCTGGATTCGGTGCAAGTTCCGGAACCGCACTGGTGCCCAGACGGGCGAACCAGCGCCCGCCTTTTTTCCACGACCGGCGGACACGCAATCCAGCCGCCATCGCCACGTCGGCGATGGAGGTGGTGCCCACCGCAGACCAGTCAAACCATGGGCCGTTCCAGGTCGTGTGCTCCAGTCGGACCCGACGCGTCTGGCCAGGGCTACCCGGTGGGCCGAGCTCGACGAGGATCCTCCCCTCGGGGCGCAGGAGGGCCGAAGCCCGGCTCAGCAGGGCCACCGGATCACCCCCGATGCCGATGTTGCCGTCGAGGAGCAACGCGCTTGCCCAACTACCGGGCGCCGGCACCGGCCCGAAGATGGAGCCTTCGAGCACCCTGGAGCCCATGGCCCGCGCCAGGCGTACCACCGAGGGGGTCAGGTCCACCCCGAGGGCATCGATGCCCCTCGCTGCCAGCGCCCGGAGGTGGCGACCCGGGCCGCAGCCGATGTCGAGCACCGGGGCTACGGCGAGGTCGAGGACCCCTTCGTCCTCGTCGCCAGGAACGCCCAGCCAGCGCCACCCCTCGTCGCTTACAACCGATCCAGCGTTGCTGCGAAGGCAGAGCACCCCGGCCTCCGTGTCCATCGGCCGGCCCTCGAGGACGCCGACGTGGGGAGCCTGAAGTTGGGCACGCCGCGTCAGCCGACCCGAGCCGATAGCCGGTGCAGGCCGGTGGCGCCCTCGGGGCCGCTGGTGCGGTCCTTGTCGACCTGGGACTTACCGGCACCGTCGTAGGCGCGCACTACCAGGCGGTACTCGCCCGGGCGGGCCGGGGCCCACCGGTAGCTCCACAGGCTCCACGTCAGGCGGGAGCCGGAGTAGTCGATGGTGGCCGGCGCCCAGCTGGCCCCGCCGTCGGTGCTGACCTCGACCCTGCTGATCCCCCGGTCGCCCGCGAACGCGGTGCCCTTCAGCACGAGCGGGGCTAGGGGCAGCGGCCGGCCGAGGTCGGGGGCGGTGAAGCGCGACTGGGTTTGGACCACGAAGTCTGGGCCCGCAGCGGTACCCCCTTCCAGGCCGCATTGGACATGAGGCCACCGCCGACACCGTTGCTGATGCAGGCCAGGGTGGACTCCTGGACCACCGAGGGCAGCGCACTGATGGCGGCGAAGTCGTAGGTGTGGGGATGTTCGACCTCGCCGGCGATCTGGAGCTGCCAGGCCCCCTTGTCGACCCGGGGATCGATCAGGTTCTGGGTGACGACATAGAAGCGGTCGTTGGGGGTTATGGGAGTGACGTCGCCGTTGTTCTGGAGCCCGTCGTAGCCGAAGGTCGAGCGGGAGTAGAGCCGCTGCAGAACGCCACCGGTGGCCACGGCCAGCCCCAGCCCGGCTCCGCCGGCCAGGACGGCCCGGCGGCCGGGGGGCGGCTGGCGGGCCAGTGGCTTCGGCGCCCGGGGCAGGGCGGGCGGCGAGCAGCCGGTAGGCGCCGACGAGCACGGCGACGAAGACGACGTACGTGAACAGCAGCCAGCTCGCGTTCGCCAGCCGCTCCGTCCCCCGGGGTGCCCCCCGATAGTAGCTGGCCAGCAGCGGCCAGAAGACGGCCACCGACAGCTGCCAGGCCACGAACACCACCCCTGCGAGCACCACAAGGCCTCGGCGGCTCAACCTGAGCGGGCCGAGGTGGGCGTCGTCTTCGCGGCGCTGGCGCTCGGTGATCCGAGCGTAGAGGGCACCGACGGCTGCCCCCACCACCAGGGTGGCGAAGAGCACACCGAAGACGCTGATGGCCTTCAGCCGGCCGTAGCTACCCACCCGGCCGATCAGGTTGAGGAACGGCTTGACCGGGACGCGTTCGCCGACCCGGTCGCCGATGAGCTCGGCCGGCGACGGCACGCCGAGTGCGAGACGCAGCAAGGCCTGCACCAGGATCATGGCCAGCGCCGCCACCAGGCCGGCGAGCACGCCGCGCCCGCGTCGTCGTGCCGACATCTCTTCCTGGCCGCTCAATGAAGGGCGCAGGCCTTTTGTCTGACTCATGACACCTCCGGTGCAGCAACTCCCGTGTGCGGGTAGCTACCGGGATCCGGGGCAGCGTCTGGTGGTGGATCAAGAAGGCCGAGCCCTATCAAGCGCGTTGAACTGCGCCGATCCTACCCGCACTTGAACTTCGGGTCGTCGCCTAGCCTTGCGGCATCCATGGACGAGCGCTTCGTTGCGGTGATGCGAGGGGGCGACCTTCCGGCCGGTGGAGAAGACGGCCAGGGGATCAGGCCGGTGCGGATCGGGGGGTCGACGATCCTGCTGGCCAGGCTGAATGACGGCCAGGTGGTGGCGTTCGCGGCGACCTGTCCCCACCAGGGTACCGACCTGGAGCTGGCCAAGCTCTGGGACGGCAAGGTGCGGTGCGCCCGTCACAACTACCTCTACGACCCACACACCGGTGAGAACCTCCAGCCCACCCTCGACCACAGGCCCGAGAACCTCTGGAAGCTGAGACCGGGCTACCTGCCGACCTATCCCGTGGTGGAACAGGACGGCTGGATCCATGTCGGTCCGCTCAACCCGCCTCCGAGCGCCTACGACCCGGCGCTCGAGCATCGCCCGCCCGATGCACAGCCGCCGCCGGACGACGAGCCTCGGCCAGACCAGCCGCCCGTCGAGGAGATGTGGGTCGAGCCAGGCTCGACCTTCGAGCTACGGCTACCCATGTCGCCGTTGCCCGGCTACTCCTGGCAAGTGGAGGTCGACGGACCATTAGTCGTGACCGAGGAGAGCGGTGTCGACGCCAACGGGCCGGAGTTGCGGGTGCGCGTCTCGGCCGGGGCCACCGGTACCGGGCTTGTTCGCTGTGGCTACCTCGCCCCGTGGGACGCCGAACCGTCCGAGCTTCGCCACTACCAGGTGCACATAGCCGAGCCCTGAGTCGACTGGCGCCTCTCAACAATCAGCGAGAGCACGGAGGGCGTCACACATCTCCTGGCGACGCCACCCGAGGTCGGCCGCCCTCTCGGTGAGCACTGCACGCCGGATCCGCTGCAGGTTGTCGAACGATGCCGCGCATTCGACCACCAGTCCCTCATCCGAACCCAAGGGGACCTCGGTCGGGATGCTACGCACCCAGCGCCTCACTCTTCGCTCACGGTGGCCAGGCTCTCCAACAGGGGAGCCAGGCGGCGGATCTCCTCCAGGTGGGCGGCAGCCAGGGCGTTGACGCGTTCGTGTCCGAGCGGGGTGAGGGCCAGGCGCACCCGGCGCTGGTCGGCTTGGTCTGCATGGCGCTCGACCAAGCCCAACGCCTGGGCCCGCTCGACCAGGCCGATGGCGCTGTGATGGCGGACCATCAGCGACTGCGCCACGTCGGTGATGGTGGGGGCTCCCCCACCGCCATGGCCACGGATGGCCACCAGCAACTGGTGCTGGGCACTGGTCAGGCCGACACTCGCCGCTTGCTTGTCGCTCCAGTGGAGGAACCGCCGGAGCGCTACCCGGAACTGGAGCAAGGTGTACCACTGCCGCTCAGTGAGGCTGCGCGCCACAGGTGCACATCGTAGCGCGATACTGCCCCAGGCCCCTCAGCTCTTGACCGTCTCCTTGTGCTTGCCCTTGCGGGTGGCGCCCAGGACGCCGACGACGAGGCGCCACAGGGCGCGCAGGCCAGATGACCGGCGCGGTCGATCGTCCAGGTCCTCCGGGCCCGGACGGTCATCGGGCTCGTCGCCCTCGGCCCGGCCGCGGATGCGTTCTTTCTCCTCCTCGAGCTCGTCGCCGCCCGACAGGTCGCGGCACACCTTCCATGCCAGCAGGGCGGCCACGAAGGGCACGACCACGACAAGCACCTTGAGCACCAGGGTGACGGTTGGAATGGACATGTCGAACTTCTGGGCGACGATGTCCTGGCTGCCGGCTACGAAGAGAACGACGTAGAACGCGAGCACTCCGATGCCGATGGCGGTGCGCGCCGGTCGGTTGCGGGGTCGGTCGAGGAGCTGGTGGTCGGCCCGGTCGCCGGTGACCCAGCGTTCGATCCACGGCCAGGCGTAGAGCAGCCCGAACGTGACGCCGGGCAGCACCACTGCGGGAAGGAACAGCTCCGAGATGGTGTAGCCGAACACTTGGAACCGCCAGGGAGGAGCAAGGCGCAGCGCGCCCTCGACCCAGCCCATGTACCAGTCGGGCTGGGACGCGGTGCTGACGGCGGCGGCCTTGAACGGTCCGTAGAGCCAGATGGGGTTGATCTGCACCAGGCCACCGAGGAAGGCGATGAGCCCGAAGACGCCGGCGAACAGGCCCATCGAGCGGGCCGTGTAGGTAGGCCACAATCGGGAGCCGACGATGTTGGCCTCGGTGCGCTCGGGCCCTGGGAACTGGGTGTGCTTCTGGCGCCACAGTATGGCCAGGTGGGCCCCGAGGAGCCCGGCGATAACGGCGGGCACCAACAGCACGTGCAGCACGAACAGGCGCGAGGTGATGTCGGGCGAAGGGAACTCCCCCCCGAAGACCAGGAAGGCTGCCCATGTGCCGATGACCGGCACGGCCAGGGCGATCGAGTAACCAATGCGCAGGCCGGTGCCCGAGAGCAGGTCGTCGGGCAGCGAGTAGCCGCTGAAGCCGTTGAAGATCACCAGCACCAACAGGGTGACACCGATGACCCAGTTGACCTCGCGGGGCCGGCGGAAGGCACCGGTGAAGAAGATCCGGCACAGGTGCACTATGACGGCGGCCGCGAATATGAGAGCGGCCCAGTGGTGCATCTGGCGGAAGACGAGCCCGGCCCGCACGTCGAAGCTCAGGCGCACCGTCGACTGGTAGGCCTCCGACATGGGCAGGCCCTTCAAGGGCACGTAGCTGCCGTGGTAGACGACCTCGCGCGCGCTGGGGCTGAAGAAGAAGCTCAGGTAGGTGCCCGTGAGCAGCAGCACCACGAAGCAGTAGAGAGCGATCTCACCCAACATGAACGACCAGTTGTCGGGGAAGATCTTGTCGAGGGCGCTGCGGGTGAAGGTGGCAAGGTGCAGGCGGTCGTCGAACCACCCGAAGAGGCGGTCTATCACGACGGCACCCCCGACAGCAGGGGCCGGCCGGGCGTGTCGGCCTCCAGGGACCGGACCCAAAGGCCGAACAGGACTGCGGCCACCAGCACGTAGGCCAGCCCCCCGAAGCCCCACATGACCACGCCCGCCAGTTGCTGGTCGGCCATGGTGGGATAGGCCCGGTACCAGGGGTGCCCCGCGAGGGTGAGCGCTGCCCCCAAGGCGCTGCCGGGCAGGGCGGCGACGAACACCACTGGCACCGCCGCGCCCCGCGGCCGTGGGGACCCCACGCCGACGCACCACCAGAAGGCGGCCGCGGTGACCAGGTAGCTGAGGTGCTCGACGGCGTGGAGGGGCTCGTGGCTGAGAGCGGCGTCGTAGGGCACCGGGGCGTGCCACGCCCACATCACCACGGCCTGCACCACCAGGGAACCGAGTGCCCAGGTGGCCCAGTGGCGGTCGCGTGCCGCTACCAACTGCGGAGCGCGGGCGCCGGCCGCAACCAGGGGGGCGGCCACCACCATGAGCACAACGTGCTGGGCCATGTGGGCGGTGAGGCTGTGCTCGGCGGCGCCGTCGAGGGGCGGCCCGATGGCGACGACGGCACTGGCCAGGCCTCCGGCCACAAGCCACCGGGAGGCGCGGGCCCCGGTCTCAGCCACAGCGCCTCGAGCTCAGCACGATGAGGTAGATCTCCTCCAGGGCGATGAGGGCGAAGTTGATCACCCCGACGAGGAGGCCCAGACGGGCGATGAACTGGCCCCTACCGCCCTCGTCGTCGCCCGACTCGTCGCCGTCGCTGGCTTGCAGCATCCGCCAGCACAAGGCCAGGGCGATCACGGTCATTGCCAACGTGACCACCGTGGCCAGGTGCATTACCCACACGTAGCCGTGGGCGTTGCACGTGTAGCGCACGATGCTGACGAACAGCACCAGGTGGATCGTCCACGCCGCGATGCCGCCGAGCAGGGCGTACCAGACAGCGACGGCCTGGCGGACGGCCGAAAAGATGCTGTGCGAGCGGCGGGCTTCCTCGGCCACCGTGGTGGTGTGCTCGATCATCTGATGTGGGGGGACAGGAAAAGAGCTGGGAACACCGCCAGCCACACGACGTCGACGAAGTGCCAGTAGAGCGAGAAGACCTCGGCGCTGGCGTGGTGGCCGTGGTCGAAGCGGCCCAGCCACGCTTTGAGCTGCACCACCACGTTCATGCCCAGGCCGATGAACACGTGGAGGGCGTGGAGGCCGACGATCGTGTAGAAGATCGACCCGTAGGCGTTGTCGCGCCACCCGAAGGTGAGCTGCTGGAAGTCGTAGAGGGTATAGGACAGGAACGACAGGCCCATCACGAAGCTCACCATCATGCCGATCTTGAAAGGCCGCAGGCGACCGTTGCGGAGGCTGGCCTCGGCCCAGAAGATGGGCAGGCTGCTCCCCCACAGCACGAAGCTGAACGGCACCGACAGCTCGAGCTTGGGCACCTCGATGCCCGCCAGCGGCCACTCCTTGGAGGCGGCCCGCAGGAAGAAGTAGGCGGCCAGGAGGATCACGAAGACCATGGCCTCGGTCATGATCAGCACCGCCATGCCCCACCACGCGGTGGAGTAGCTGCGGCGGGTCGCCGGACGGATCAGCTCGGGGTTGACGGTCGCGACGGTCATGCGTGCACCTGGTCGTCGCGAATCGGCGGGCGGGCGTCAGGTTCGGGTGGGGGCAGATCCTCCTCGGTCTTCCAGGTCCACCACAGCATGGCCATCACCGCCAGGGCCACGCCGATCACCCCGACTACCACCGCCTGTACCAACATGCCCACGAACAGCACCGACAGTCCCACGGCCAGCACCAACGGGAGGTAGGTCTCATGGGGGATCTCGAGGTTGCCTTCGGGACGGGTATCGATACCGCTGGTGATGGGCGTCTCGCGCTCCACCGCCCCCTCCGCTCCCAGGCCACCCGTCTCGGGCTCGTCGGCCGACTCCGCGTAGGGCAGGGGCCGCTGGTCCCACAGGGGGTGGCGGCTGGCCACCAGAGGGATGGAAGCGAAGTTGTAGTGGGGCGGCGGTGAGGTCATGGACCACTCCAGGCTGTCGGCGTCCCACGGGTCGTCGCCCGCGGCTTCACCCTTGCGCCGGCTCCATACCCAGTTGAACAGGGTTATGGCCGTGCCCAGGCCGAAGATGGCCGAGCCGATGCTGACCATGGCGTTGAGGCCGTCCCAGCCGAGCCCGTTGTTGTAGGTGTAGATGCGCCGAGGCATGCCCAAGAAGCCCAGAATGTGCATGGGGAAGAAGGTGATGTTGAAGCCCACGAACATCACCCAGAAGCTGATCTTGCCCAGGCGCTCGCTGAGCATCCGCCCCGTCATCTTGGGCATCCAGTAGTAGATGGCACCGAAGATGGGGAACACGACGGCGCCATTGAGCACGTAGTGGAAGTGGGCGACCACGAAGTAGCTGTCGGTCACCTGCCAGTCGAAGGGCAGCACCGCGACCATGACGCCGGTGATGCCGCCCAGGAGGAAGATGAGCAGGAAGCCCACGCCGAACAGCATCGGGGTGGTGAGCCTCACCTTCCCCTTCCACATGGTGGCGATCCAGGCGAAGAACTGGATCCCGCTGGGGATGGTGATGATGAGGCTGACGCCCGAGAAGAAGGCCATGGCCAGGGCGGGCATGCCGGTGGCGAACATGTGGTGCACCCACACACCGAAGCTGATGAAGCCCACGGTGACCAGTGACCCAGCCACCCACAGGTAGCCGGCCAGGGGCCGGCGGCTGAAGGTGGGGATGATCTGGGAGATCATCCCGGTGGCGGGCACGAACAGGATGTAGACCTCGGGATGGCCCCAGAACCAGAACAGGTGCTGGTAGAGCAGTACGCTGCCGCCCAGGGCGGGAAGGAAGAAGGCGGTGCCGAAGAGGCGGTCGAGCTCGTTGAGCCCGGTGGCCAGGGTCACCGCCGGCACCGCGAAGATGGCCATGAACGAGAACACCAGCATCGACCACACGAAGATGGGCATGCGGTTGAGGGTCATGCCCGGCGCCCGCAGCTTGAAAATGGTGACGATGAAGTTGATGGAGCCCACGGTGGTGGACAGCCCGGTGAACACAACTCCGAGCCCCCAGAAGTCAACGTTGAGGCCGGGCGAGAAGGTCTTGCTCACCAGTGGTACGTAGCCGAACCACCCACCGTCGGGCATCTTTCCCAGGAAGAAGCTGCTGTACATGAAGATGCCCCCGAGCAGGAACACCCAGTAGCTGAAGGCGTTCATGCGGGGGAACGCCATGTCGCGGGTGCCGATATGGAGGGGGATCAGGTAGTTGCCGAAGCCGGCCAGCACCGGCGTGTTGAAGAGGAAGATCATGGTCACGCCGTGCATGGTGAACAGCTCGTTGTAGAGCTGGGGGCCCAGCACGTGGGCGTTGGGCTTGGCCAGCTGGCTCCTCATGACGAGGGCCATGAGGCCAGCCACGAAGAAGAAGAATAAGCAGGTGTAGATGTAGCGCATGCCGATCCGCTTGTGGTCGACGGTGGACAGGAACCCGGGGATGCCGGGCGCGTCCTCCCAGAGCTCGCCCAGCTCGGGCGTGGAGATTGGCGGGTGTTCGGCGATGGCCATTACTTGAGCCCCTCCAGGTAGGCGGTGATAGCCGCGAGGTCGGTGGGCGACAGGTTGGTGGGCGGCATGAGGTTGCCGGGCTTCACGCCCTGGGGGTCGGTTATCCAGTGCGCGAGGTTGGCGGGCGTGTTGGGGATGGTGAGCGACCCGATCCACTGGCGGCCCCCGAAGTCGCTCAGGTCGGGGCCGACCGTGCCCGTGGCCGAGGTCCCCCGCACGGTGTGGCAGCCTGCGCACGTTTCCCGCGTGAACACCAGCTGGCCCACGGCCTGCTCCTCGGACGTGGGGCTGAGCCCCGCGCCACCCTGGCGGCGGGCCATCCACCGCTCGAAGTCAGCGGGCTGATCGGCGATCACCAGGAAGTTCATGTTGGCGTGCTCGATACCGCAGTACTCGGCGCACTCACCCCGGTAGGTGCCCGGACGGTCGGCCTTGAAGAGCAGGTGGTTGCGCTGGCCGGGGATGGTGTCGACCTTGCCCGCGAGCTGCGGGACCCAGAAGCTGTGGATGACGTTGTCGGACGTGAGGGACACGTCGACCTGGCGACCGACTGGGATGTGGATCTCGTTGGCGGTGGCCACCCCAGTGCCGGGATAGCGCACGTCCCACCACCACCGCTTGCCCACCACGTCGATACGCAGCTCGCTGCGTTGGGGCCTGCGCAAGTCAGACGTTGTCTGCACGGTGACGACGGCCAGCAGGGCGAGGATGGCGACGGGCACGATGATGCCACCGAACCATATGAACGTGTCGTCCTTGGGGCCCGACTCCTCCTCGCCCTCGGGCTGGCGGCGGCGGATGATGGCGATCACGATGAAGGCGGCCACGATCACGTAGACGGCGGTGGCCAGGCCGAACATCAGCCACCAAACCCCGGCCACCCGGCGGGCCTCGGGGCCCTGGCCGCTGAGCATCGACGGCGAGCCCTTGCCGCAGCCGGCAAGAGTCAACAGTGCCATGCCCACCGCGAGGGCGGTGCGCCTCCTCACGAGCGGCGCCAGAACGACGGCCCCACGGGCTCCGAGAAGTCGCCGCGGGCCATGAGGTACCCCTCGGCGTCGATGGCGAGGGGTAGCTGGGGCAGGGGGGCAGCCGCCGGGCCCAGCTGTGGGCGGGCGTGGTGCAGCACGTCGAAGGTGGACTGGTGGCACGGGCACAGAAGCTCGTGGCTGGTGGCCTCGTAGAGGCCAACCGGGCAGCCCGCGTGGGTACAGATCTTGGAGTAGGCGACGAAGCCCCGGGGCGACCAGTCGGCGCGCCCCTTCTTGGGCCGCAGGAGCCCCTCGGTCACCCGGACCAGCACCGCCTGGCCGTCGGCCGAATCGGGGCTGCCCTCGGGGAACACGGTGACGAGGCCCTCGAGGGGCACGTCGGCGGCGCGCACGGGACGGCCGTCGGAGGTGACGAGGCGCAAGCCGGCTCGCCAGGGTGTGACGTACAGAGCCCTTCCCGGGCGAGGCCCCAGCGACCGGATGGGGAAGAGGGCGGCCAGGCCCAGCCCCCCGACCGCCAGGCCCAACGTGCGCACCAGCAGCTTGCGCCGGGTAACCACTCCTGCCGCCTCGAAATCCTCCTCGGCTTCCTGGCGTTCTTCGGGCGTGCTGGCCATGCCGTGGCGGTCATCGACGTAGGGCCCCTTGGGAAGCAGCTCGTTGCCCCAGATCACGAAGCCGCAGGCCACGCCGGTGAGGGCCAGGCCCAGGAACAACCCCTCGAGCTGGGGTTGGCCGCCGTACAGGTAGACGGCGGCGAGGGCAACCGCGCTGGCAGCGGACAGCACGAACAGAGACGCCGCCCGCCACTCGGCCCTGCGCTCTGCGGCGTGCACCTCCTCGGGCGTCGTGGGCTCGGCTCGAGGGCTCAACCGCGCTCCCCGATCCACCGGGTGAACAGCAGCAGGACACCGAGGGCCACGAGGGCCATGGCCCCCTCGGTGAAGGGGCCCAGGTGCCACAGCGGCTGGCCGCCCCGGTCTTCGGGATGGTCGAGATAGCGAACGTAGGCGACCACCGAGTCGACCTGCTCGTCGGTGAAGGCGGCGGCGCCGAACGCGGGCATCTGGGAAGGGCCGACGCGGATGGCTTCGGCGATCTGCGTGCCGGTAGCGGCGTGCAGGGCCGGCGCCTCCCGGCGCACCAGGGCGCCTCCGTCACCGGCCCAGGCGTGGCACGACGCGCACTCGAGCCTGAACAGGTCGCCTCCCTCAGCCAGGTTCCCGGGACCCAACCTGGGGATCTGAGGACCCTCGTTGCCCACCAGGGAGGCGACGTAAGAGACCAGTGCGGCGATCGTCTCCGGGGGGTAGGCAGGTTCGTGGCGCTGGGGCACCAGGTCGGGGTCGCCGAGGGCCTTGCCCGGCAATGGCTGGAGCGGGGTGCCCGGCTTGTCGTTGGCTCGCCCGACGGGGGTGAGCGGCATGCGGCCGGTGGACAGCTCGTAGTCGACCGAGGCCGGCCCGAACCCGACGAGCGATGGGCCCTGACTGTTGCCCCGCCCGTCGCTGCCGTGGCACACCCCGCAATCGGCCAGGAAGACCTGGCGGACGTCGACCGGAGCGGCCGCGGAGCCCTCGGTGGCGGCAGCCCGGGTGGCGGCCGGGAAGACGCTGCTGGCGGCGGCAGCCACCAGCACGAGCGGTACCCACACCGCCCGGAGCCCGGGACGCCGATAGATCTCAGTCTTGGAGTCCCTAAACTCCACGGCGGGGACCATAGCCCGGTCGTGGGCCCATTGTCCGATTGTGGGTCGGGGGCCGGAACATCGCGAGGTTTGTACGCCTTATGCCCTCAGAGGACACTTTGGTACAGACCTCCTCAGGCGCTGAGAGCCACCCGAGAGTTACCTTCGAACCGGCCGCCGGCGCGAACGGAACGAGCCGCCAGCTTCGACCCGGCAGCCCCCTCAGGCGGGGTCGGTGAGAGCCGCTATGTCGATGTGGACCGCCACCGGCTCAGTGATGTCGATGACCGGTCCTTCAGCGACGAGACGGTAGACGCCGTCGTCGAGCACGTAGCACGCGGCCAAGCCAGCGGGCAGGTCGAGAACCCAGTAGTGAGGAATACGGGCCCCGGCGTAGACCCCGAGCTTGGTGATCCGGTCGTTGACAGCGGATCCGGGGGAGACGATCTCCACTACCAGAGCCACGGGTACCGTCAGGCGCTTCCCGGTCCTGCCTCGTTCCACCACCACGAGGTCGGGCTGGACGCGCTGACCGCCGGGCAGGTCGACGTCGACCGGGGCAGCGAAGACCTCCTTGGCCGGCCAGGCCGCTTCTAAACGGGACTGGAAACGGCGGGACGCCCGTTGGTGGCCCACCTCGGGGGCCGGTGTCATCACGATGGCGCCTCCGATCAGCTCGTACCGGCGCCCATCGTCGGGCATGGTCTCGAGATCCTCGACGGTCAACCCGGTAAAGGTCACAGCGACGCTCTCCACGGCTCAGCTCAACAGGCCCGAGCACAGCCTACCGGCGCTCTCCTGTGAGCTGGCCGAGGTACTCAGCTCGCCAGGTGCAGGAGATCTCGCACGAGCAGGGTCGTCACCAAAGCGATGACCACCATGTACAGGCCGACGACGAGCCCTCGATAGGGGTACCGGCTGCGCCCGAACCGCCGCGCCGCGCGGATGTCGAAGACCAGGGCGAGGACGCCAATTGGCAGGCCGACGAAGGGTTCGGCGCTACCTGCGACTGCGCCGATCGCGGGCGTGAGGAGCGGGAGTATCACATAGCTCAGCAGGCAGCGGGAGGCGGACAACAGGATCGACACCGAGAACAGCCGCTCGTCCTCTGCCCGTGTCTCCTCGGGTACGGGTGTGTGGGTGTTCGTCATCAAGCCTCCTCTGCGGACGATGCTTTCACAAGGCGGTCAGGGTCACAGGTTGCCGAGCGTCACCTTGAGGCTCTGCTTGGAGCCGTCGTCCCTGATCACGTCGACGGTGGCCACGTCTCCGGGTGACAACCCGGCCAGCACCGTGCCCAGGTCGTCGAGGGTAGGAACGCTCTTGGCGTTCACCGCGGTGATGACGTCACCCACTTTGATTCCGGCGCCAGCCGCCGGCCCGTTGGGGATCACGCTGCGTACCAGCACTCCCTCGGGGCCTCCGGTGAAGCTGCTCACGGTGGCCGCCTCGATGCCCAGGGCGGCCCTACCCGATTGGGAGACCTTGCCGTCGCTGTTCACCAACTGGTCGGCGATGCGCTTGACCGTGTTGGCGGGGATGGCGAAGCCGATCCCCGCCGCCGCCCCGCCGCCGAGCTGGGGGTCGGTGGCGGCCAGGGTGGGGATACCGATCACCTGGCCGTCGAGGTTGACCAGGGCACCCCCGCTGTTGCCGGGGTTGATCGGCGCGCTGGTCTGGATGGTGGAAGGCAGTACGATGCCGCCACCCTCGCTCACGGTGCGGCCGGTGGAGCTGACGATGCCGTCGGTGACCGAGCTGGCCAGCCCCAGCGGGTTGCCGATGGCCAGGGTGATCTGGCCCACCTCCACCTTGGAGGAGTCGGCGAAGGTGGCCGGCGCCAGCTTGTCGTCGCCCGAGGTCTTGATCACGGCGAGGTCGTCGGGCGGGTAGGTGCCGACGAGGGTGGCGTCGAGAGAGCGGCCGTCGACAAGGGTGACCCGGAACCGGCTGGCGTTGCCCACGACGTGGGCGTTGGTGACCACGTCGCCCTTGTCGTCGTAGACGATGCCCGATCCCAGGCCCGCGTCGGTGGAGATCTCCACGACCGAGGCCCGCACCCGCCGGACGACACTGACATAGTCGTTCTGCAGGGCCGAGGCCGACCCCGACGCGGCGGGCGGGCTGGCGACGGCAGTGGTAGACGTAGGGCCGGTAGCTGACTTAGAGGCGGTGCTCGTGCAGGCGGCCGCCAGGGCCACGACGATGACGGCCAGCACGCCTCGCATGAGGCTGGCGATGATACGGCGCCCGTTCGATATCGCAAAGCCGACCCGGACAGTCAGGATTGCTGGTAGCGTTTATCCGTGCGTCCAGACCCCCCCAGGAGGTCCCACCATGACCATCACGCACGACAGTGCCACTGAGTACGGAGTCGCCGAGATGTCAGGCCCGGCGGCGGCCGACATCGCCAAGTTCGAAGCACAGCTCGCCCTCTACCTGGCCGGCGATCTCGACGAAGACGTCTTCCGCCTCTTCCGGCTGAACAACGGCATCTACGGCCAGCGCCAGGGCGGCCATCACCAGATGGTACGGGTGAAGGTGCCCTACGGGTCGCTGCAGCCCACCCAGCTCGAGATGTTGGGCCACATCGCCGACACCTACAGCCGGGGCTGGGGCCACATCACCACCCGCCAGAACATCCAGTTCCACTTCGTCCCCCTCGAGCGGGTGCCCGAGGTCATGCGCGATCTGGCCTCGGTGGGCCTCACCACCCGGGAGGCGTGCGGTGACACCGTGCGCAACGTGCAGGGCTGCCATCTGGCCGGCGCCTGCCCCTTCGAGGTCCTCGACATAAGCCCGTGGGCCGAAGCCGCCTACCGCCACTTCATCCGCTCCCCCATTGCCCAGCGCCTGCCCCGCAAGTTCAAGATCAATTTCTCGGGATGTGCCACCGACTGCGGCCAGGCCATGTTCAACGACGTGGGCGTGGTGGCGGTGAACCGCCCCCTCGACGACGGCACCGTCGAGCCTGGGTTCCGGGTGTTCGTGGCCGGCGGCCTGGGTGCCAACCCCCACCCTGCCCAGGCCCTCGAGGAGTTCACCTCCCGCGACGACCTGTTGGCCACCATCGAGGCCGTCCTGCGAGTCTTCGACCACTACGGCAACCGCGACAACAAGCTCCGGGCCCGCATGAAGTGGCTGGTCGACACCATGGGCATCGACCAGGTGCGCGAGCGCGTCCTCAAGGAGCGCCGCCTGCTGCGGGCCAGCGCCACGTGGCCCGGCGGCGTGCCCGAGGTGGTGGCCGAGCGCGGTGACGCGCCCGCCGGGGTCAGCACGGCCGTCGACGCCACGCCCGTGGGCACGCCCGTCACCCTGCGCCTGCGCCGCGACGGCCAGCCCTACCGGGAGTGGGAAGAGGTCAACGTGGTGCGCGGTGTGGCTAAGGGCACGGTGTCGGCTTACGCCTACGCCCGCCTGGGCGACATCACATCGGCCCAGTTCCGGGCCCTGGCCGCCATCCAGCGCGACCTGGGCGCCGAGGTGCGGGTCACCAACCGCCAGAACGTGGTGTTCCGCGACCTCACCGAAGACCAGCTCCCCGAGCTGCACCGCCGCCTGGCCGACATCGCCATGGCCGATCCCGGCGCCGAGCTGGCCCGCGACGTGGTGGCCTGCCCGGGTGCCGACACGTGCAACCTGGCCGTCACCCAGAGCCGGGGCCTGGCCGACGACATCGGTCAGGCCTTGGAGGAGGCGGGGTTGGCCGACGTGGGCGGGGTGCGGGTCAACATCTCGGGGTGCACCAACTCGTGCGGCCAGCACCACACCGCCGACATCGGCTTCTTCGGCGTCGAGCGCCGAGCCCACACCAAGTCCGCGCCCGGCTACCAGATGCTGCTGGGAGGGCGCGTGGGCCAGACCCAGATCGAGTTCGGCGAGAAGGCGCTGCGCCTGCCCGCCCGCAACGTGAGCAAGGCGGTGGTATCGGTCGTCGCAAAGTTCGCCGGAGAACGGGCGGCGGGCGAGACCTTCGCCGCCTGGCTCGAGCGCTCGGGCGGCGCCAAGGCGGTCGGCGCCGAGCTGGCCCACCTCGACTCCTTCCCCACCCCCGAAGAGTGCCCCGACTTCTACACCGACTTCGACGAGACTGGCCCCTACGAGGCGGCGGTGGGTGTCGGGGAGTGTGCCGGAGGGTGACCAGCACCGAGGTGCTTGACAGCGCCGACCCCGCGGTCCTGGCCGCGGTCTCCGAGCGGTTCGAGACTGCTTCTCCCAGCGCGGTTATGGCCTGGACGGTCGAGAACTTCGGCGACGACGTCGTACTGGCCTCGTCGTTCGAAGACGCCGTGCTCATCGACATCGCGGTGTCGGTGAAGCCCGACATCGAGGTGCTTTTCCTCGACACCCAGTACCACTTCGCGGAGACGCTGTGGTTCGTTGAGCAGGTGCGGGCCCGCTACGACCTCAACCTGCGGGTGATGAAGCCTCTGGTCGAGCCCGACAACTTGTGGCAGCGCGACCTGGGCGGGTGCTGCGAGGTGCGCAAGGTGGAGCCTCTGGCCCGGGGGTTGGCCGGTCGGCGGGCCTGGCTCACCGGGCTCAAGCGGGTCGACTCCCCCACCCGGGCCGCCGCCCCGATCGTGTCATGGGACGCGGCGCGCTCCATGGTCAAGGCCAACCCCCTGGCCACCTGGACCCACGACGACTTGGCCCGCTATGCCGAAGATCACGACCTGCCCGTCCACCCGTTGGCCAACCGAGGCTACCCGTCGATCGGGTGCTGGCCGTGCACCAAGCCGGTGGCCCCCGGCGACGACCCCCGCTCGGGGCGCTGGGCGGGCTCGGCCAAGACGGAGTGCGGCCTGCACGCTCCCACGTCGGGCTGAGCATTGACCCTCGTCGCCACCCCCTCATCGGGCTACCGCCTCGACCACCTCGACGCCCTCGAGGCCGAGGCCGTCTACATCTTCCGCGAGGTGGTGGCCGAGCTGGAGCGCACGGTGGTGCTGTTCAGCGGCGGCAAGGACTCGATAGTGCTGTTGCGCCTGGCCGAGAAGGCGTTCCGGCCCGGTCGCTTCCCGTTCCGGGTCTGCCATGTCGACACCGGCCACAACTTCGGCGAGGTGCTCGAGTTCCGTGACCGGCGGGTGGCCGAGTTGGGTGAGCGCCTGGTGGTGGCGTCGGTGCAGGACGACATCGACGCGGGCCGGGTGGTCGAAGAGCCCGGGCCCCAGCCCAGCCGCAACCGCCTGCAGACCGTCACCCTGCTGCGGGCCATCGCCGAGAACCGCTTCGACTGCGCCTTCGGCGGGGCTCGGCGCGACGAGGAGAAGGCCAGGGCCAAGGAGCGGGTGCTGAGCTTTCGCGACGCCTTCGGCCAGTGGCTGCCCAAGGCCCAGCGCCCGGAGCCGTGGAACCTGTACAACGCCCGCATCCGCAAGGGCGAGCACATTCGGGCCTTCCCCCTGTCCAACTGGACCGAGGTCGACGTGTGGCAGTACATCGCCCGGGAGCGCCTCGAGGTGCCCGGCATCTACTTCGCCCATCGCCGCACCGTCGTGCACCGCGACAACATGCTGCTGGCCGTGGGTGGCCCGGTGGAGCCCCAGCCCGACGAGGTGGTGGAGCACGACGCTCTGGTGCGCTACCGCACCGTGGGTGACATGAGCTGCACCGGAGCAGTGCGCTCCGCGGCCACCACTCTCGACGAGGTGATCGACGAGGTGGCCGCTACCCGCATCACCGAGCGGGGCGCCACCCGGGCCGACGACCGCTTCTCGGAGACGGCCATGGAGGACCGCAAGCGGGAGGGGTATTTCTAGGTGGTCGCAGACGACAGGGCGGGGGGCGGCCATGCCCTGCTCAAGGTGGCCACCGCAGGCTCGGTCGACGACGGCAAGAGCACCCTGATCGGGCGGCTGCTCTACGACACCAAGTCCATCCTCGAAGACCAGCTGGCCGCCGTGGAGCGCCACTCCGCCCAGCGCGGCCACGACGACGTGAACCTCGCCCTGCTCACCGATGGCCTGCGCTCGGAGCGCGACCAGGGCATCACCATCGACGTCGCCTACCGCTACTTCGCCACCCCCCGGCGCAGCTTCGTGCTCATCGACACGCCCGGCCACGTGCAGTACACGCCCAACATGGTCACCGGCGCTTCCAACGCTGATGTGGCCGTGGTGCTCATCGACGCGCGCAAGGGCGTCCTCGAGCAGAGCCGGCGCCATGCGTCCATCGCCGCCCTGCTTGCCATCCCCCACGTCGTGCTGGCCGTCAACAAGATGGACCTCGTCGGCTGGGACCAGGGTGTGCTCGCCGAGATCACCGACCGGTTCGGTGAGCTGGCCGCCGGCCTGGGAATCCCCGACGTAGCGGTGATCCCCCTTTCCGCTCTCGCCGGTGACAACGTGGTGGAGCCGTCCACATTGATGCCGTGGTACGACGGGCCCACCCTGCTCGAGTACCTGGAGACCCTCGACGTGGCGTCGTCGCACAACCTCCACGACCCTCGGTTCCCGGTGCAGTACGTGATCCTGTCGGCCAACGGCCGCCTGGGCGACGAGCGCCGCTACGCCGGCGAGGTGGCCGGCGGCGTGCTGCGCCCGGGCGACCCCGCCCTGGTGCTGCCGAGCGGGTTGCGCACAACCATCACCGAGCTCCACACCGTCGACGGGCCACTGGCCGAGGCCGGCCCCGGCCAGGCGGTGAGCCTGCGCCTGGCCGACGAGCTCGACGTGGAGCGCGGTGACATGGTGATCGTGGCGGGCCGGGGCGTCGAGCCAATGGTCACCTCAGAGGTAGCGGCCGACGTGTGCTGGTTCGTCGACCGCCCCCTGGTGGCAGGTGCCCGCTACACGATGAAACACACCACCCGCTCGGTGCGGGCGGTGGTCACCGAGGTGACAAGCCGCCTAGACCTGGACAGCCTCACACCGCATCCCGCCCAGGCCCTGGCCTTCAACGAGATCGGCGAGGTCACCCTGCACACGTCATCGCCCCTGGTGGTCGACCCCTATCTCCGCAACCGAGTCACCGGCCGCTTCATCCTCATCGACGAGGCCACCAACTCCACCGCCGGTGCGGGCATGATCCTTCCTGCCGGCCAAGAGCGACTGAGTTATACTACACGGTATGACTCATCGGGTAGGGGCCAAGGGCCAAATCGTCATCCCTAAGGAGCTCAGAGAGGAGCTTGGCCTCCGGCCGGGCGACGAGGTCAACTTTTGGCAAGAGGGCGACCATGTCGCCGTCCGCCCGGCCCGGACAATGCGACCTCTCCAGGGCCGCTTCCGCGGTTCGGGTCTCGTCGAAGAGCTGGAGCGAGAGCGGCGAGCCGACCGCCGGCGTGAGCCCGGGTAGTGCAGGTCGTCCTCGACTCGTGGGCGGTGCTGCGTTACTTGGAAGACATCGACCCTGCCGCCACCGCCGTGGCCCGGCTCCTCGAGGAGGGGCGGCCGATCGTCAGCTGGATCAACGTCGGCGAGGTCTACTACGTCATCCACCGCAGGCACGGGGAAGGTGAGGCCGTGGGGACGGTTCGCGATCTGCAAGCGGTGACGGACATGGAGGTGCCCGACGTCGACCGAGTGCTGGAAGCGGCGAAGATCAAGGCTGATCACCCCATGTCCTACGCCGACGCCTTCGCGGCCGCGACCGCCATCACCAACAACGCCACTCTGTGGACCGGCGATCCCGAGCTGATGATCCCGTCGGCTTCCTGGCGCTGGCACGATCTTCGCGAGCCGTGAACCACGTGGGTGAGAATGCGGCTCGTCCTACGACCGACCAACTCGACGCGTTCGCGGACTGGGAACGCACGACATGGGAAGCCCGGGCCGAGGCCTACGCGGACAGCATCGCCAGGCTTACCAGCGGCGCCGCCGAGGCTCTGCTCGACGGGGCCGAGTTAGCGGCCGGCAGGCGGGTGCTCGACGTGGCCACGGGCCCGGGAGTGGTCGCCCTGGCTGCGCGGAAACGGGGCGCCGAGGTGACTGCCGTCGACCAGTCAGAGGCCATGGTGGCTATCGCCCGTGCCGCGGGGATCGACGCTCGGCGCGCCGCAGTGGAGCAGTTGCCCTTCGAGGAAGCCTCCTTCGATGCCGTCGTCGCCGGCTTCCTGCTCAACCACCTGGCCAGGCCCGCCGGCGGGGTCACCGAGATGGCCCGGACGTGTAATGGTCGCATCGCCCTCAGCGTGTGGGACCGACCCTCGGCCAACGCCGCCCTCGGCCTGTTCGGCCCGGTCGTTGAGTCCCTGGGGATGACCGACGTCGTCCCGCCCGGGCCGGCCAGCGACTGGTGTTCCGCCGAGGACCGCCTCGTCGACCTGCTGGTCTCCGTTGGTCTCGAAGAGGTGCGCGTCGATCGGGTGGGCTGGACCGTCACCGTGGACCCGGGGGCATGGTTCGATGCCGTCGCCGCTGGCACCCCCAGGACGGGCTTTGCCCTGGCCGCAACGACGACCGACCAACGGGTCGCACTTCGAGATCGCTACGTCGAGGTGGCAACAGCAACCTATGGCTCGGACGACGGCCTCGTCACTCTTCCCGCCGCCGCCCTGGTCGCCAGTGGCCGGGTATGAGCCCGCCGCTCATGCCTCTGCACTGGGCGACCCGCTCGACCTCCTGTCGAGGGCCGCCGGCGGCGCGCTCCAGCATCTGGGAGACACAGGCGTCCCGCTACGGACCAACTGAGCTCGAGCAGCCGTTGTTCCACATTGGCATCGGCGGCTACGTCGACCAAGCCGCCTTCGACCCCTTGCGGAAGATCACCTGAGGCGGGCTGCCGGCGATTTCGAAGGCCTCGTCGCCCACTCCGTCCACCGTCTTGACGTCGCGGGAGGCGCCCTTGGCCTGCCGGTACTGGTTGAACGGGGCGCTGGTGATGCCCCCGGTGCAGCTGTAGACGCCGACCGTGACGCCCTGGCCGCCGTTGGCCCGGGGGTTAGGTGCACATCTCGAGCCCGAGGCCGTTCTCCGGAGGAACGGAACGAGCGGTGGGCGTCCCGATTGGCGCGCCCACGGCCTTCTCGGCCTCTGCGGTGGTGACCAGCCTGCACGCGCCGGAGGCGTTCGAGCCCTGCGGCGCGATCGTCGGGGCGACGGCCGACGTGGTCGTTACCTCGGCTGGCGGTGCCATTGGCTGGCTGTCGGAGCCCTTTCCGCATCCCGCCGCCAACATGGTGCCCACGATCACAAGTCCCCACCGCGCTGACGTGGCGCCTTCTCATCGTCGTTCCTCCTGGTTGGGGTCCGGTCGCCATCGTGGCCCTGGCGCGCTTGGTCGCACGGCGAACCCCGCTGCTCGGAGCGGTCGGCGGCGCGCTCGCGGTCGGCGGCGCGCTCGCGCTCGTCGGTTGGGCGACGGTGCCCATGCTGGTCAACTTCGACGTGCTCGCCTACGAGATGACCCGGCTCCACGGCGCGAAGGCCGCCACCGATTTGTGGGATGCGGCCCAAGCCAACTCCGCCATCGGCGTCCTCACTGCCGCCTTCGTTGCCGGGCATGTCATCGGCATGCTTCTCCTCGCCGCCGGCCTCCACCGCGGGCGCTGGATCCCGGCGTGGGCGACCATTGCCATCATCGTCGGTGACCTCGCACACCCTGCTGATGCGTTCGGCGCCAATCGTTCCATCGAAGTCGTCGCCTTCTCGCTCCTCGTCGCCGGTCGGATCCCCGCGGCTATCGCCGTCATCACCACCGCAGCGATGTGACACCCCCGTCCCATCCACAACGGCCGTCGCGCGTGAAGATGAGCCATGCCTCGGAGGCGTTCGTCTAAGGCTGAATAGCGACACCTCTGAGTAGGCTTGTGTCGCGAGCCCGAGGATGCCCGCTCCCGGATGCCTCCTACCATGAGGTTCCCTCGTCGACGCTGCACACGTCGCAATGGGGGATCTGCAGGACGAGTTCGCCGGCCATGAGGGCGACGTCGAGCGGCTGGGTGCGGGTGGGGTCGGTCCAGAAGTCGGACAATGAGCAATCGAGCGCCCGCGCCGACCGCGTCCGCCCCGGCGCAGAAGGACCAGGGTCTCCTCGGGCAACCAGTGGTGGACCAGGTTGGCGATCAGAACCACGTCGTGGCCTTCGGCCAGGGCATCCCCGGCCACCACATCGACGATCTCACTTGAGACGGTCGGTCTCCGGGGCGCATGTACTCGACGATCTCAGGGAAGAACGACCAGCATGGACCGTCCGGGCCGTTCCGACGACGAGGCCGTTATCGCCTACCTCGCCGCCATCGAGGCCCGGCGAGATCCGCCTGGTTCGCTCCCCCACCCCGATGAGTCGCCTGTCGGGCTGGCGAGGGCCGACATGGTGCACGGCCATGAAGACGACGAGGGCGCAGACGAGCTTGCTGCCGAGCTCGGGGCTCACACGCCGGGGAGCGAGGCCAACGTCGGTTCCCTCGAAGACGGCTTCGTGGCGAGCGCCGCCGACTATGGCCGCCGCCACCGGATAACCTACCAGGGGTGGCTCCAAGCGGGTGTCGACCCCTCGGTGTTGGCCCGAGCCGGCATCGACCCCGACCCTTTCTGATCTGACCGGCGGTCTGCCCGCCCGAGGGGCGGCTGTTAGCGTCGTCGACGACCAGTCGGGGAATGGGCGTGGGCTGAGCTGCCCCCCGGCACCGACAGAGAAGAGCAGGGAAGCCGATGGGCATCTGGGTCGTGGTGTTAGAGGCGGTGGCCATCGACGGTGGACACGAGGCGCAGGTCGACCCCGACGACCTCGACGCGCTGGCTGAAGAGCTGGCCGCTTCCCATCCCGTGATCACCGCTCGGCCGGGTAGCTACTCGGGGGAGCTGTGGGTGGAGGAGGGCAACGCCGGCGGGGCCATCCTCTCCGCCCTCCTGCTGTGGCAGACGGCGGTGCGCGCCGTGGGGCTGCCCAGCTGGCACGTGGCCCGGGCCGAGGCGCGCGACGCACAGGCCCTCGAGATGGGCCTGGTCGACTGGCCCAGGGCGCCCGAAGAGCTGGACGAGGCCGCTGAGGCGGAGCTCGAGTCCCGACCCGTGCGTATCAGGAAGAAGGCGACTAACGCCACCAAGGCGGCGAAGAAGACACTGAAGCGGGCCGGGGCGCGGCGCTTGTCGACCGGGCCGGGCTGACGCCATGCTCACCTACTTCCAGGCCGTGGTGATCGGCCTGTTCCAGGGCATCACCGAGCTGTTCCCGGTGTCCAGCCTCGGCCATGCCGTGCTGCTGCCCAAGCTGTTCGGTTGGGACAACCTGGTCAAGGCCCAGTCGGCGAACGAGTCGTTCTTCCTCGCCTTCCTCGTGGCCCTCCACGTGGCGACCGCTCTAGCCCTGGTCGTGTACTTCCGGGACGAGTGGCTGCGCATCGTTCCCGCAGTGGTGCGCACTCTGCGCACCCGCCGCATCGACACACCGGACGAGCGCCTCGGGTGGCTACTGGTAGTGGCCACCATCCCCGCCGGCATCATCGGCCTGGCGCTGGAGCACACCCTGCGGACCGTCTTCGCCAAACCGGCGGCAGCGGCCGGATTTCTCATCGTCAACGGGCTGATACTGCTGGGGGGAGAGTGGGTGCGGCGCCAGTCGGCGGTACGCCACATGGCCGTTGCGCGGGCGAGCGCCGACGGCGACGGCGACGGCGACGGGGCCGCCGAAAGTGGCACCGACGTCCGCCGCCTGGCCACCTTCGAGTTCAAGGAGGCCGGCGTGATTGGCGTGGCCCAGAGCCTCGCTCTGCTGGCGGGCATCAGCCGGTCGGGCATCACCATGGTGGCCGGGTTGGCCCGGGGCCTCGACCACGAGGATGCCGCCCGCTTCTCGTTCCTCCTGGCTACTCCCATCATCTTGGCTGCCGGCGTCTACAAGATGCCCGACCTGCTGGGCCCCCTGGGCGACGGTATCCGGGCCCAGGCTCTGGTGGGAGCGGTGGTGGCCGGTGTGGCCGCCTGGTTCTCGGTGAGCTTCCTGGTGCGCTGGTTCGAGACTCGCACCCTGTGGCCCTTCGGCATCTACTGCCTGGTGGCGGGCGCCCTGGCCCTGCTGCGCTTCGCCTGAGCCCGCTCCCAGGCTCCGTCTAGGAAAGGGGGCCGGCTGCCTCGAGCACGGCCTGGCCGCCCTTGGCGGGGCCGCCTTCGTGGCCGAAGACGGCTGTGCCCGCCACCAAGACGTTGGCACCCGCCTCCACGCACGCCCGGGCGTTGGATGCGCCCACACCGCCGTCGACCTCCACGTCGGTGGCCAGGCCCTGGCGGTCGACCTCGTCGCGCACCTGGCGCACCTTCTCCAGCGTGCGGGGAATGAGGCTCTGGCCACCGAAGCCGGGGTTGATCGTCATCACCAGGGCCAGGTCGCAGATCTCCAGCACGTCATCGAGCGACGATGCCGACGTGCTGGGGTTGATGGCAGCACCCGACCGGCAGTCGAGCTGGCGGATCCTGGTCAGGGTGCGGTGCAGGTGGGGTGACACCTCGTAGTGGACGGTGATGGCATCGGCGCCCGCCTCTGCGAACGTCTCCAGGTGGCGTTCGGGCTCCACGATCATGAGGTGCAGCTCGAGCGGGAGCTCGGTCTCACCGCGCAGGCTCCGCACGGTATCGGTGCCGAACGTGAAGTTGGGGACGAACACTCCGTCCATGACGTCGACGTGGAGACGCTCGGCCCCGCTCCCCTCCAGGGCGTGCACGGCGTCGGCCAGGTGGGCGAAGTCGGCGGCCAAGAGGCTGGGAGCGAGATGCACGGCGCCGGCACACGGCGTCCACGTCGATCGAGGCATCCCGCATTATGCCCACCCTGCCCGGTTGTTACGAACCCGGCCAGAGCGCCATGTCCGATTCCCGCCAGACATCCGGCCCGCGGACTGCGAAGCTGGGTCCATGCTCGACGAGGAACGCTGTTTCCGGGCCGTGCTGAGCAGGGACCGCCGCTTCGACGGCTGGTTCTACACCGCCGTGTCCACGACCGGGATCTATTGCCGGCCGAGTTGTCCTGCCACCACGCCCAAGCGGGCCAACGTCCGGTTCTTCCCCTCCTCCGCCGCCGCCCATGGAGCCGGCTTCCGGGCGTGCAAGCGCTGCCGCCCCGATGCCGCTCCGGGGTCGCCCGAATGGAACGGGCGTGCCGACGTGGTGGCGCGGGCCATGCGCCTCATCGCCGACGGTATCGTCGACCGGATCGGCGTGCGCGGCCTGGCCCAGCGCCTGGGCTACAGCGCGCGCCACCTCAACCGGCTGCTCGTCGCCGAGGTGGGCGCCGGGCCCCTCGCCCTGGCTCGGGCCCAGAGGGCCCAGACGGCCCGCATGCTGCTGGAGACGACCGACCTCTCCATGGCTGATGCCGCCTTCGCCGCCGGCTTCGCCAGCGTGCGTCAGTTCAATCACACCATCCGTGAGGTGTTCGCCGTCGCCCCCACCGCGCTTCGGGGCTCCCCTCCTCCTTCACGCCATGCCGGCACCACGCCGGTCGTCAACCTACGCCTGGCCTTCAGGGCGCCGTTCACGCCGTCGACGCTGTTCGGCTTCCTCGCGGCGCGGGCCGTGCCCGCTGTGGAGGCAGGTACCGACAGCTCCTATCGACGCACCCTCACGCTGGCCCACGGCGGGGGCACCGTCGCCCTGGAGCATGCCGGCGACCACATGAAGTGCACTCTCCACCTCGACGATCTGCGCGACCTGTCTTCGGCGGTCTCGCGCAGCCGCCGCCTGCTCGATCTCGATTCCGATCCCGCGGCTGTGGACGGCCAGCTCGGTGCCGACCTGCTCCTTGCTCCCCTCGTCGCGGCCCGGCCCGGGCTACGGGTACCGGGGGCCATGGACGGCGCTGAAGTGGCGTTGCGGGCGATCCTCGGCCAGCAGGTGAGCGTGGCCGCCGCCCGTACCGCGTCCGCACTCCTGGCCCAACGCTATGGCTCGCCGGTGTCGTCACCGGTCGACGGCCTGGCCCTGCGCTTCCCCTTGCCGGAAGCACTGGCTGGCATCGATCCTGCAACCCTGCCACTCCCTCGGGCTCGGGCCATCGCCCTGGTGGAGCTGGCCGCGGCGCTGGCCGACGGGCGGGTGGTGCTGGATCCCGGTGCCGACCGCGACGAGGTCGCCGCCCGCCTGCTCGCCCTGCGCGGGATCGGCCCATGGACGGTCGCCTATGTGCAAGCGCGGGCGCTCGGCGATCCCGACACGTTCCTGAGTACCGATCTGGGCGCCCGGCGCGCCCTGCAGCGGCTGGGACAGCCATCCGACGCCCGCTCCGCCGCCCGGTTGGCCGAGCAGTGGCGTCCCTGGCGCACTTACGCCCTCCATCATCTGTGGGCGTCCCTCGATCCGCTGATCCCGGAGGTCCAGCCATGAACAGGGTCACCCGTCGCGTCGCCAGCCCTCTCGGCGAGGTAGTGCTGGTCGGCGACGGCCAGCGCCTGCACGGCCTGTACACGACCGGCCACCGTCGCCGCCCGACCCTCGACACCGACGGCGTCGAGGACGGCAAGGGTGACGGGCTCGCTGATGCCGCCGAGCAGCTCGCGGAGTGGTTCGACGGCCGCCGCCGGGAGTTCGACCTGGAGCTGGAGCTCATTGGCACCCCCTTCCAGCGCCGGGTATGGGACGCTCTCGGCGAGATCCCGTTCGGTGCCACGGTTACGTACGGTGAGCTGGCGGCACGTATCGGGCGGGCCGGCTCGGGCCGGGCCGTTGGACATGCCGTGGGCCGCAACCCGGTGTCGATCGTGGTGCCCTGCCACCGGGTGGTCGGTGCCCGCGGCGTGCTCACCGGCTACGCCGGTGGCCTCGACACCAAGCAGTGGCTGCTCGCCCACGAGGCGGGCAGGCCTCCAAATCCATCGAACTGGTCAGGTTCAGCACCGTCATAGGGGTGTCAAACCTGACCAGAACGATGGCGACGATCAGCTCGCCAGTGGGGCAGGCAGCACGGTGATGCAGGAAGGGGCGGAAGGGTCGCCTTCGGGGGTGCGGTGGAGCACCGCCCGCGTCGGCTCCACGGCGAGTCCGGCTGGCGAGGGCGCTGAGAGCAATCGGGCGACTCCATCGACGATCAGGCAGTAGCCGTTCCCCTGGGGCGCGGCCCACACCAGGCTGACGCCGGGCTGATCGGCCACGTTGGCCGAGCTGTGACGCCCGGCGGTGATCATCAGTTCGCCGCCGGACCAGTCGACCCGGACTGCCACCACGTGCGGCCTGCCCTCGGCGCCGACGGTGACGAGGTAGGCGATGGGACCGAGCTCGTCGATGTGCTCGGCCAGGGCGACCTGGGCCTCCGGCGTGGTCATGATGGCCAAGGGTAGGCGGCACCGGACAGACTGGCACCATGAACCCCGATCTTTGGACCGCCGTCGATGCCTACATCTGCGGCCTGCTGGTGCCGAGCGACCCAGCCCTCCACGCCGCCGTCGCCGACAGCGCCGCCGCCGGCCTGCCGGCCATTAGCGTGACGCCCAGCCAGGGCAAGCTCCTGGCCCTTCTGGTGCAGCTGCGCTCGGCCCGCAACATCCTCGAGGTCGGCACCCTGGGCGGCTACAGCGCCATCTGGATGGCCCGAGCCATGGACACGGGCGGCCGCCTGGTGACGCTCGAGGCAGACAGCCATCACGCCGAGGTAGCCCGCGCCAACATCGATCGAGCCGGGCTCTCCCAAGTCGTCGACGTGCGCGTCGGCGCGGCCCTGGACACCTTGCCTGCGCTGGAAGCCGAAGACGCCGGTCCCTTCGACTTCGCCTTCATCGACGCCGACAAGGAGAACAACGCCGAGTACTTCGGGTGGGCGTTGCGGCTCTCGCGTCCCGGGGCCGTGATCGTGGTCGACAACGTGGTGCGCGACGG
This sequence comes from Acidimicrobiales bacterium, assembly GCA_051005135.1. Lineage (GTDB taxonomy): Bacteria > Actinomycetota > Acidimicrobiia > Acidimicrobiales > AC-14 > DATAQC01. The sequence continues at coordinate 21,060 of JBPCJQ010000095.1, read as the reverse complement.
TGCCGTCGTCGACACCGCCCGCACCGACCCCGCCACCGTTGGCACCCGGCGCCTGTACGAGGCGATGTCGGCGGAGGCCCGCGTGAGCGCGACCGTCGTGCAGACCGTCGGCAGCAAGGGTTATGACGGTTTCGCCATCGCCGTAGTGCGCGACCGCCCGTAGCGGGTCTGGCCCGTGAGCCAGACTGCGGGGATGGCCAGCCCGTTCGGGCGAGCGTCGCTCATCGTCAACATGGCCGCAGGCAAGCGCTCAGTCACCCGCACTCTCGACCGTGTGGAACTGGAGCTCCGCGCGCGCCAGCTCGACTATGAGGTGCGTGTCACCGAGGGGCCGGGCGACGCCACGAGTATCGCCAGACGGGTCCTCGGCGAGGGCGGCCGCTTCCTGGTGGCGGTTGGGGGCGACGGGACGGTGCACGAGGTGGTCAACGGCCTCATGGGCGACAAGACAGTCGGCGACGAGCTCCCCGAACCGGTGCTCGGGGTGGTGGCGGCGGGGTCGGGCTGCGACTTCGTTCGCACCTTCGGCCTTCCCACCGACGCGTCGGCGGCGGCGAGCCGTCTCGACGGCTCCTCCCTCCGCCGCCTCGACGTGGCCAGGATCGGCTTCGTCGGCCTTGACGGGCAACCCGCGGGGCGTTGGTTCGCCAACATTGCCGAGGCCGGGCTGGGCGCGGAGACGGCCCGGCGAGCGTCGGAGGTGCCGGCGTGGCTGGGGCCGAGCCGGTACTTCGTCGCTTTCTGGGCGGTCCTGCCGCGCTACCCGGTAGGTGCCGTGTGCGTCGACGTCGACGGCTCGCCCGCCTACCAAGGCCGAGCCGTGAACGTGGTGGCGGCCAACTGCCGGTACTTCGGCGGCGGCATGCACATCGCGCCGCGCTCCGACCCTGCCGACGGTTGCCTGGAGCTACTGGTGTTCAACGGCCCCAAGACGGACTCGTTCACCATGCTCCCGCGCGTCTACCGCGGGCGCCATCTTCCCCACCCCCGCGTCGTCGAGCTACAGGGCCAGCGCTTCTCCCTGGAGGGCGATGGGCCCATGCTCATAGAGGCCGACGGCGAGGTGCTCGGCACCACGCCGGCCACGATCGAGGTGGTAGCCGGTGCCCTGTCGCTCAAGGTGTAGCCGACTATCCGGTGTTGCGCAGCCCGTTGGCGATCCCGTTGATCGACAACAGGAGAGCACGCCACAGTTCGGGATCGGCGTTGTCGCTGGCCCGCAGCCGGGACAGCAGCGACACCTGCAGGTAGCTGATGGGGTCGAGGTAGGCGTTACGGGTATCAAGGGTGCGCTGGAGGAGTGGGTGGTGGTCGAGCAGCCGGTGCTCGCCGGTGACCGCCAGCACCTGAGAGACGGTGCGGCGGTGCTCCTCGGCGATCATGTCGAACACCTCGTGCAGAGAGGGATCGGACAGGCGGTCGACGTATCGCCAGGCGATGTCGAGGTCGGTCTTGAACAGCACCATCTCGACGTTGGCGATGAAGGTGCGGAAGAAGTGCCACTGGTCGAACATCCCGCGCAGCTCGTCGGAGCGGCCTTCGGCGACGGCCTGCTCCAAGCCGGCACCCACCCCGAACCAGCCGGGGACGATCTGGCGGGACTGGGTCCAGCCGAACACCCAGGGGATGGCCCGCAGGCCTTCGAGGCCGACTGACGTCGGCGAGCGGCGAACAGGGCGCGAGCCGATGTTCAGCGAGGCCAGCTCGTCGACCGGGGTGGAGGACCGGAAGTAGGCGACAAGGCGGGGATCGTCGATCAGGTGCCGGTAGGCGGAGTGGGCGGCACCGGAGACGACGTCCATGACGACGTCCCAGCTCTCGATGACCGAGTGGGGCACGCGTGACTCGCGGTGCAGCAGCGACGCCTCGAGGACGGCGGCGGTGGCCAGCTCGAGGTTGCGGCGGGCGAGAGTGGGCAGCCCGTACTTGTCGGAGACGACCTCGCCCTGCTCGGTGATCTTGATGGCCCCGTCGAGGGTGCCGTAGGGCTGGGCCAAGATGGCGTCACCGGTCGGGCCGCCGCCCCGCCCCACCGTGCCCCCCCTGCCGTGGAACAACCGCAGCAGCACCTGGTGGCGGCGTGCAACGTCGCGAAGCGCCCGTTGCGCCCTGTGTATCTCCCAGAGGGAGGTGGTGATGCCGGCGTCCTTGTTGGAGTCGGAGTAGCCGAGCATCACCTCTTGCACGTCGCCTCGTAGGGCGACGATCCGCCGGTAGCCAGGGTCGCGGAGAAGCTGGTCGAGGATCCCACCCGCCTGGCGCAGCTCCTCCACCGTCTCCAGCAGGGGGACGAAGCCGATACGGGCGGTGTCGGCGGTGAGGTCGACGAGCCCCATCTCCCGGGCCAGCACTGCAGCCGCCAGCACGTCGTCGGCGCCCTTGGCCATCGACACGATGTAGCTCTCGATGGCGTCGTCACCGAACACGTCCAGGGCGTGACGGACAGCCTCGAACAGGTGCAGCATCTCCGCCACCTCACCGTCGATCCGAGTGGCGGGCGAGGTCAGGGGGCGAGGGTTGTGCAGTTCCGCCGACAGCAGCCGGTAGCGCTCGTCCCTGGAGAGGTTGAGATAGGGCTTGGCTGCGGTGTCGAGGCGGTCGAAGAGCGCGGCCAGGGCGGTGTGATGGCGCTCGGCATGCTCGCGGATGTCCATGGTGGCCAGCGACATGCCCGAAGCGGCGACGACTCGCAGCACCCGGTCGACGCTGCCGGTTGCCACCAGCTCGCCCCGGTTGTCGAGCAGCGACGCGCGCATCAGGACCAGGTCGTCGAGCAGCTCGGCGGTACAGGAGTACTCCAGGGCAGGGCGGGGCGGCACTCCCTCGTCGAGGCGGCGGCGGGTGTTGCGCAGCCTCTCGAGGATGAACGAGCACTTGAGGCGGTAGGGCTCCTCGGCGTTGAGGCCGCCGAAGCGCCCCTGGACCTGGGGAAGCGTGGCCGCGTCGGCGGCCAGGCTGGCCTGCAGCTCCTCGGACACGCCGACGGTACGGGTGGAGATGCTCAACCGGCTCACGAGGTCTTCGACCGCGGCAGTGATGTTGGCCAGCGCGACCTGCCGCTGCAGGGCCAACACCTCGAGGGTGACCTCGGGCGTGACCGCGGGATTGCCGTCACGGTCGCCTCCGACCCAGGTGCCGAAACGCACCGGCCGCGCCCCCGGGGCCAGGGTCACGCCCAGCCGCCGGAGCTGGGCGGCCAGGTCGTCGAGCAGGTCGGGCATGACCTCACGGAACAGGGCGTCGAGATAGAAGACGACGGACCGCGCCTCTTCGGCCGGCGTCGGGCGCTGCCGCCGCAGGTCGTCGGTCTGCCAGATGAGGTCCACGGTCTCGGCCAGCTCTCTGTCCGCCCTCCGCCGGTCCTCGTCGGCCAGCCCGGGGTTGGCCCGCTGCTCCAGCAGCCCGGCGATGCGGCGCCGCTTGGTGAGGATCGACCGCCGGACCGCCTCGGTGGGATGGGCGGTGAGAACCAGGCGAAGCTCGAGGCGACCCATGAGGTCGTCGAGCTCACCGGGGGCGAGGTCGACTTGGGCAATACCGTCGACCGCTCGGGCGAGGGCCCCCTCCTCCTCGACGACCTGGCTCCGCTCGTCGGCGCGGTTGGCCTGCTCGGCGATGTTGGCCAGGTGGAAGTAGGCGGAGAAGGCCCTCACCAGGAGGGTGGCGGTGGGCAGGTCGAGCCCCGAGAGCAGCTCGTCCAGCTCTGCGCCTCCCCCGGATGACGGGGCGCTGCGTGCCGTTTTGCTCCGGGTACGCACACCCTCGACCAGCTCCAGCAGTTGCGGACCCTCGTGACGCAGGAGTGTTTCGCCCAAAAGCCGCGTCAGCACGCGGATGTCGCGCCGCAGGGCCGCCCCTGCGATCGACACCTCCGCGACGTCGTCCCCGTCCGGCGGGGGCACAAGCCTGTCGGCCACTTCGGTCATCGGGACAGCCTATTGCGTCCTTGGAGACGGCTGGTACAGTCCCATTTCTCCCAAAGTGGGCACTGCGGCAAGACCGAAAGGGCGGTTTGCGATGCCTCGAAAGGCAGCTCCTCCTGTAGTGAAGGCCACCCGCTCAATGACCGCCGAGCACAAGGTGGCACTGGCCGAAGGACGCGAGCAGGGCCGCGCCGTGCGCCGCTACCTCGATGCCCTGGAAGCCCACAAGCCCCGACGGGGGCGCAAGCGCAGCCCCGACAGCATGGCCAAGCGCCTCGTTGCCATCGACACCGAGCTCCCTGCCGCCGATCCCCTGCACCGGGTCCACTTGCGGCAGGAGCGGATGAACCTTGAGCGTGAGCTCAGCGCGGGCGGCCGCGGAGTCGACCTCGAGGCACTCGAGGCCCAGTTCGTGGAGGCCGCCGGTCCGTACAGCCGCCGCAAAGGCATCACCTACGAGGCGTGGAGGGCGGCCGGTGTCGAACCCCGGGTGCTTAGGGCCGCCGGCATAGGCCGCGGCCAGTAGCGGCGACACCAGCTCCGGCCGGCTGCGGACGGCCCGGCTCCTGGCTCCGGCCCTCGCGGCCGCGGGCGCGGCTCTGGCTCTCGGGGCGGTCGTGATGCGGCCGGGCGAGAGCCGCCAGGCGGCAGGCGCGGTGTGGTCACCGTTCGTGCTGGTGGCCGGTCTCCTGCTGGTCGGGGCGGTGGCCGATGCCGACGGCCTCTTCGCCGCTGCCGGCAACCTGGCTGCTCGCCTACCAGGCTCCGACCTCAGGCTGTACGTGGCCCTCATGGCAGTGGCGGCCGTGGTCACGGCCGTGCTCAACCTCGACACCTCCGTCCTATTCCTAACTCCCGTGCTGGTCGGGGCGGCCCGCAGCCGGGGAGCCGACGAGGCTCGGTTCGTCTACGGAAGCGTCTTCATGGCCAACGCCGCCTCCTTGTTGTTGCCCGGGTCCAACCTCACCAACCTCCTCGTGCTCGCCCACGCACCGGTGTCCGGTGCCACCTTCGCAGCGCGGATGTTCGCAATCTGGATGGCCGCCGTCGTCGTCACCGGGACGGCCGTCGCGTTTCTATGCCGTGGCGACCGCGAGACATCCAGCCGGCCGCCATCGGTGCCGCCCCGTCGGCGTGTGCGGCGCCACGGTGCCCTGGGGCCATTGGCGGTCGCCGCCGTGGTGGTGGTAGTGCTGGCTACCCCCTCCCCGGCCCTGCCCGTGCTCGCCATCGGCGTGGCCGCCGCCGTGGCGGCCGTGACCAGCACCCGCTTGACGGCGAAGCGCGCCCTCGAGGTGCTCAACCCCCTAGTGCTCGGCGGCCTGTTCGGGGTGAGCGTGGCGGCCGGCACCCTCGGGCGGGCATGGGTTGGCCCTGCCCGCTTGTTGGGTTCGGCGGGAAGGGTGGAGACGGCCGCCGTGGCCGCGGTCGGGGTGGTCGTCCTGAACAACCTTCCCGCCGCCGCCCTTGGGGCGGCCCGCCCCGTCGTCCATCCCCGTGCCCTGCTGATCGGGCTCAACCTGGGACCCAACCTGGCCGTCACCGGCTCCCTGTCCGCCGTGCTGTGGATGCAGGTAGCCCGGCGCATGGACTGCCCGGTGTCAGCCCGCCGGTTCACCCGCCTGGGTCTCGTCGTGGTCCCTCTGTCGATCGCCGCCGCCCTGCTCGTAGGCTCGCTTGGACCAGGCCGAACCTGAGTAACGCCGGGCTCGGGTCAGCCGGCTTTATCGCCACCCATGGCGGCCATGAACCGGTCGGCGTCGTCGGGGGTGCGGCCCTCGGCCACCAGCAGCTCACGCAGGAAGGCGCGCAGCTCGTCCTCGGTCGGCTGCTTGTCGCCGAAATGCTCCCCCACCGCGTCCATCACCGCGGTGAGCTCGGCTTCGAAGCCCTCGAGGTCACCATGGGAGGCATGGTCGTGGCCTTGATGGTCGTCGGCTTCCACGACCGCCTCTCCCACCAGGCGGCCGTCTGACGTCGTCACCATGCGCCGGCCGCCGCCCGCCTCCGCTACCGAGGCAACGGTGACGCTGGGACGCACGGTTGAGGGCACGGGGCGCAGGACCTCCAGCACGGCCTGGTCGCCGCGCCGCCCGTCCAGGTCGCCAGCCCTCAACTCCCCCACGACCAGGCCGTCGGCGACCACCACCACCGAATCGCGAGGTCCGCCCTCCAGCACCCGACGGGCGTCAGCCACCGTGCCCGTAGCCGGGCAACTAGCCACACCGTGGGCAAAGCTGCCGAGGAAGGGCCCGTCGTCACCTTCGACGGGCAGGCCGTAGGCCATCCAGTCGACCTTGCCGTCGACGTAGTCGTAGACCTCGGAGAAGCCGTACAGGCAGAGCAGGCACGCTGCTCGGGGGCTGAGGTCTCAGAGGGTGTCGAAGCAGTAGACGATCACCGGCCGGTCGGCGTCGAGCTCGGCTGCTCGTTGGCGAGTCAGCTCCCAGGCCGGGATGTGGACGGCGCCGGGCAGGTGAGCCGACTGGTACTGGCGGCGCTCGAGCACCTCCACCACCTGGGCACCCTCGTCGACCAGTGCCTGGACGCGTTCCCGGCTGATGCTCTCGAACATGGGGCAACTCCCTTTCAGGGCTTGACCGTGGTCGTCGGGCGGACGCTGGTGGGCACGGTGGTGCGGGTCACCGTGGTCGACGCCGTGGTGGCCGGAGCCTGGGTGGTGGACAGCGCTTCGGTCGTGGCGGTGGTTCTCGGCGACGTCCGGGCCGTGGTGGACGGCGGGCTTGTCGTGGTGGTGGCGGCTGGAACCACCAGGGTGACGGTGGTGGTGCGCTTCACTTTGGAGCTGGCCGACGGGCGCTGGTCCGCCACCCGGTTGGGGTCTCCCGTACGGTCCGCCGCCTGCTCCACCGCCGACTGCAGCCCGGAACGGCCCACTGAAGCGCGGGCGTCGTCGACGCTCAGGCCGACCACCGGGGGCACCACAGCCGTCGCCCCACCCCCGCGGGCCAGCAGGGCCACCACCACCACAACGCCGATCAGCAGGGCAGCGATGCCGACGAGCACTGCCCCGCGCCGGCGACGGTAGGTATCCGGCGGCGGGCCGGGGGGGCGATCGAGACCGGTAGTCGGTGTGGCCAGCACACCGGTCGCTGCTTGGGCGCCACCCGCGGTGGGAATCACGACGGTGGAAGCCGCCGCGCCTCGCGACGAAGTGAGCGCCACCGTCGCGTCGGGCTCTGCCGCGGATCGTGCCGCGGCCAGGAGTTGGTCGCGCATGTCCTCGGCCGTGGAGGGGCGGTCGCCGGGCTTCTTGGCCATGGCGGCGAGGATCACGGCGTCGAGGGCAGGCGGTACGTCGAGATTGTGCTCCGACGGGGGAACCGGTGGCTCGTTGAGATGCTGGTAGGCGATGGCCACCGGGCTGGCGCCGCTGAACGGTGGTCGGCCCACGGCCATCTCGTAGAGGACCACACCAAGGGAGTAGAGGTCGCTGCGGGGGTCGATGTCGTGGCCCTGGGCCTGCTCGGGCGACAGGTAGGTGGCGGTGCCCATGACTGCACCGGTCATGGTGAGGCTCTCCTGGGGGTTGCCGGCGCGGGCTATCCCGAAGTCGGCCACCTTCACGGTGTCACCGGAGATGAGGACGTTGCCGGGTTTGACGTCGCGGTGGATGACCCCGGCCCGGTGGGCCACAGCCAGGGCGCCAGCCACCTCGGCCCCGATCTCGGCCACCCGAGCAGGTGTGAGCGGGCCCTCGGTGGCGAGGATGTCACGCAAAGTCTTTCCGTCGACGTACTCCATCACGATGAAGTACGAGCCTTCGTCCTCACCAAAGTCGTAGACGGAGACGATGTTGTGGTGGTTGAGCCCCGCCGCGGCCCGCGCTTCGCGGCGGAAGCGCTCCACGAACGAGGCGTCCTGGGCCAGCTCGCCGAACAGCACCTTGACGGCCACGGGCCGGTCGAGGAGCTGGTCATGAGCCAGGTACACCTCGGCCATTCCGCCCCGGGCCAGATGACGCACGATCCGGTAACGCCCGATGAGCACCCGGTCGTCCACGAGCGCCCAGCCTAGGAGATGCCCGGAGCCGCCGAGGAGCGGCCTGCGTGGCCCGAACGCAGTGCCGGCCTGCGTGGCCCGAACGCAGTTCCGGCCTGCGTGGCCCGAACGCAGTCACAGCCGTTTCGGCACTCGTTCCGAGGGTAGAGCTGCGCCGATGGACTCGACCCGCCAGACTGCATTGCCGCCCCAGAAGGACGACTCGCCTCCTCGCTCGCCCGCCGAGCTGAGCAGCCCCGACTGGAAGGAGAGCGCCCGTCGGGCGGCCAAGGAGTTCAAGACCGACAAGGCCACGCTGGTGTCGGCGGGGATGGCCTTCTACTGGTTCCTCGCGGTGTTCCCGGCCGTCATTGCCGCGGTGGGGATCCTGGGGCTGGTGAACGCCGGGCCCAAGGCGGTGGCCGACATCCAAAAGGCCATTTCCACCACGCTGCCCGGCGACGCCGCCAAGGTTCTGGGCAGCGCGGTCGGGAACGCGGCCAACGCCTCAGGGGGAAGCTCGCTCATTGCCACCGCCATCGGCCTGGTCCTAGCCCTGTCCAGCGCCTCGGCGGGCATGGTCGCCCTGCAGCGAGGAATGGACGTCGCCTACGACGTCACCGAAGAGCGCAAGCTGGTGGCAGCCCGGCTGCGGGCCCTGGTGCTCATCGCCATCACCGCCATCCTGGGCGGGGTCGCCACTACCCTCATCGTTTTCGGCAAGCCCCTCGGCAGCGGCATCGGCAACCACCTTCCCCTCGGCACCGGTTCGGCCTTCGTGGTGGTCTGGACTGTGCTGCGTTGGGGTCTGGGCCTGGCCGCCCTGTCGATGCTGTTCGCCAGCTTCTACACCTTCGGCCCCAACCGGGACTCGCCCCGGTTCTCCTGGGTCAGCCCGGGCGGCATCCTGGCCATGGTGGTCTGGCTGCTGGCGTCGGTGGGCTTCTCGTTCTACGTCTCCAGCCTGGGCGACTACAACAAGAACTACGGCTCGTTGAGCGGTGTGGTCGTGCTGTTGCTGTGGCTCTACCTGTCGGCTATCGCCGTCGTGGCCGGGGCCGAGCTCAACGCCGAGCTCGAACGCCAGGGCGAACGGCGCGGGCGCACGGGCCGTGGTGGTCGAGGCCCTCGGGGTGGGCACAACAAGGCTCAGGCGTCGACACCGCACGCCGGCGCGGATCGAGCGCCGAGCTCTGTTGTCGTGTCGGCCCGTGCCCAACCTGGCGACGGCCCGGCATCGGAGGGCCAGCAGGCGGCGGGCCCGAGCCCACGGTCAACCCAGGACGCGTGGCTGTCCTATGGGCGGTCGGAGCCGCCGGAGCCCAACGGCTCGGTCACCGGCGGCTCATAGCGGAGCGTTGGTGGGATCGTCGCCGGCGGGCTGACCGGCCGCCAGGCGTGCGACGGCGGCGTCGATGCGCTCGGCCACCTCGCTGAGGTCGTCGGCGGTGGGCATCCCGGCAAGGGCCAGGCGCACGGAGGCGATCTCACGGGCCAGGAATTCGGCGTCGGCCTGGGTGCGGGCCGTTACCTCCCGGTCGCGTTCGGCCTGGGCCCGGTCACGCTGGTCCTGGCGGTTCTGGGCTAGCAGGATCAACGGTGCGGCGTAGGCGGCCTGGGTGGAGAAACCCAGGTTGAGGAGGATGAAAGGGTAGGGGTCGAAGCGCAGGGTGGCGGCCACGACGTTGACTGTGATCCATATGATGACGATGACCGTTTGGATCACGAGGAACTTGGCGGTACCCAGGTTGCGAGCGATGGCCTCCGAGAACCGCCCGAAGGCGTCAGGGTCGTAGTGGATGCCCAGCCCTCGCCGCCCTTGGGGCGACGACAGGTCGTCGCGTCGGCGTATCAACGCCACCCCCGGGGAAGCGTCCGGTCGAGAACGTCGTCGACGCTCACCGCCCCCAGCAGCCGGCCCTGCTCGTCGCACACCGCGACCGCCAGCAGGTTGTACTCGGCCAGTCGCTTGGCCACGGCCAGCTCCTCGAGGTCGGGCCCGATGACCACCGGGTCGGTGTCGATGCACGTACCCACGCGCGTCGACGGGGGTTCCCGCAAGAGGTGCTGGAAACCGACCGATCCCAGGTAAGTGCCCGTGGGGGTCTGGGTCGGGGGCTGGGAGACGAACACCTGGCCGGCCAGGGCGGGGGGCACGTCGGGGTCGCGCAATCGGGCCAGGGTCTCGGCCACGGTGGTCTCCGGCCCCACCACCACGGGCTCGGACGTCATGAGGCCGCCGGCGGTGGCAGCGTCGTAGGACAGGAGGCGACGCAGGGGGTTGGCCTCCTCGGGCTCCATGGCCTCGAGCAGGCGGCGCTGGCGCTCGGGCGAGAACTCTTTGAGCAGGTCGGCGGCGTCGTCGGGCGCCATCTCCTCCAAGACGTCGGCCGAACGGGCCAGGTCCAGGCCCCGCATGATCTCAACCTGGTCCTGCTCGGGCAGCTCCTCGAGCAGATCGGCCAGGGCCTCGTCATCCATGGTGGCGATGAGCTGACGGCGGCGTTCGGCGGTGAGGGGCTGGAGATGGCGGGCCACGTCGGTTGGGTGCAGCTGGCGAAGGGCGGCTGCCTCGCCCGCCAGCGGCCCGGTGTCGAACAGCTCGGCCACCTCCTTCCAGTCGACGACCCGCGTGCTGCGCAGGCGCCCGAGCGGCCCCGGTGGCACCACGGCCACGGTGGCCACCTCCCACGACCGCGTGCGCCCAGCGACGGGACGCAGCCCCACGTCGGTGACCACTCCGCCGGCCGCCCGCTTGCCCCGCAGGTCGCCCATCAGCAGCTCGCCGGGGCGCAGGGAGAAGTGGCGAAGATCGACCGTGCCGCCGGTGAGGCGCAAGCCCGACGTGTCCAGCTCGCCAGCCCGGGAGGCGGCCACGAAGATCCGCCGACGCTCGATAATGGCTACGAAGCCCAGCACCGTCGGCGTATGGTCGGCCACCGCGGGGAGCAGCACGATGTCGGCGACGGTGCCGACCGGACCGCCGTCGGAGTCGGTGATGGGGCGGCCCACGATCCGCGAGGCGTAGATGAGGGCGCCTTCCATCGGCCCGAGGCTAGTAGCCGGTTTGGGCCCTGCCCCTGGCCAGCCGGCTGGTCAGCTGCCCCGGCCGGTGCGCTCCTGCAGCTCGTCGATGCGCCGTGACGCCTCAGCCTTGGTGAGGCCCTCGGGCACCGTCTCGCCCGCCTCCTGGGCCAGCGTGGCGAGATAGGACGCCTGGGGGCCAGTCATGGGCTCGTCGCCGGTGACCCAGTCGTCGGGGTCCTTGGCCGGGTTGGAGCTGGGTGTGCTGTCGGTCATCGCCAGGGTCTACCCCGGTGATGCCTGCTTGTCACCGTCACCGTCGCCGTCGGGCTCCGCTCCGCGGCGCCACTGCCGCCCGGCCAGCTCGGACTCGGTGAGCTCCACCGTGGCGGGATCGGCGGGCAGGTCGTCGACGGTCGGCCGAAAGGGGCCGAGATGACCGTTGAACACGGGAAGGGGGACGTCGACTTTGAGATGGTCCTTGTGGGCGGCCACCACCTGGGCGTGGTACTCCTCTGCCAGTCGTGCGAAGTCTGGGGTGCTGTACGGCATGCCGTCTATTAGCGTGCCCGGGCGGCCTTCGATGATGGCCTGGATGTCGTCGCCAGTGACGGTCTTATGGGTCTCCAGCGCATGGGCAACCGACAGCACGGCCCGACGGTTCTCGGCCAGCAGAGTGCCCACCCGGTCCATGATGTCGGCCAGCAGGTCTTCGATGCGCGAGCCCAGGTTGCTCTCCAGCAGGTCCTTCTTCTCCTTCTCGTCGCCCTTGCCGGGCCGCCCCCCGCCACCGATGCCCACCTTCTGGGTCACGCCGTGAGAGGCCACCGTGGAGCCCATCCCCCAGTAGCCCTCCATCATGGTGGCTATCTGGGTGGCTGTCTCGAGGTCGCCGGACACACCCGAAGAGTTGTCGCCGTCGAAGAACATGCGCTCGCCGACCAGTGACGCCAGGCTCACCATGATGTCGGCCTCGTACTCGGACCGCCACCGGGTGAACTGGTCTTCGGGGGGGATGGACGCCACCATCCCGAGATAGGTGCCCCCCTTCTCGATGGTGGCGATGTCGATGGTCATGTGCTGGCGGACGCGGTAGGCGGTCACGGCGTGGCAGGCCTCGTGCACGGCCACCGCGTGGCGCTCGCGCTCGATGTACTCGACGTCTTCGGGCGGGCCGAGGTCTTTGAGCTGCTTGGCCTTGAGAACGTCGGCCCAGGTGATCGCTTCCCGTCCGGCTCGGATGGCGGTGATCAGCGCCTCGTTCACCATGTCCTTGATGGTGGCGCCGGTGGCATAGGGCGTGATGGTGGCCAGCTTGTCGATGTCGGCCGGCGTCAGCTCGTGGCGTACCTTGGACAGGTAGCCCTCGTAGGTGCGCACCCGCCCGGGCTTGGAGGGGTAGCCCACCTTGTAGATGCGGTCGATGCGCCCGGGGCGCAGCAACGCCTCGTCGAGGGCCTCGGGCATGTTGGTGGCCATCATCACGAGCATGCGGTACTTGGGCGGAGGCTTGGGGCGCATGCCGAGCATCCGGCGAACCACCCGGTTCATGAACCCGCGGGGCTTCTTCATGCCCGACAGCTCGGTGAGCAGCGCCTGCAGGGTCCCCATTCCGCCGCCCCCCATGCCCATCGGCATCACTCGATCGCGCACCCTTCGGGGCGGCTCGGGACCGGAGCTGAGGTCGGTAGTCAGGACGCTGCGCAACACCATCGAGGCCGAGTCGGGCGACACCCAGCTCAGCCCGTTGCATGCCGGGAAGGGGTGCCACTGCCCGTCGGTCGTCGGCGCCATGCGGCCACCACCGAAGACACCGCCCGGTGTGAGGGCGCCCCGGTTGCCCAGCGAGTCGGCCTCGTCGAAGAACACGATCACCCCGCCGTAGCGCACTGCCAGCTTGCGCACCTTGCGGAAGAGGGACTTGACCTTGAGGATGCCGACGCCCATGAACATGTTCTGGAAGGCGCCGGGATCGACGAACACATAGGGCCTACCCGTCTCGCCGGCCACGGCCTCGGCCATGAGCGTCTTGCCGGTTCCGGGCGGGCCCCACAGGAGCACACCGCCGGGGACGTAGCCGCCCTTCTCCTCGATTGACTCGGGGTCCTCCAAGAAGACGATGTTCTCCTTGATCTTCTCGAGCACGGAGTCCTGGCCCCAGACGTCGGAGAATCGGGTCTTGATGTCGTCCGGGAAGTAGACGTCTGTGCCTCCTCGGGAGAGGAACCAGAACATGGCCCCGAACTCCAAGATCACGAAGAAGACACCGAACATGAGCTGGAACAGAAGGGGCAGGGCGCGGAACAAGGTGATGGGGAGCTGCACCAGGGCGAGCACCGGCGACGTGTGCAGCACCGCGGCCAGGATGAGGTCGGCCACCGCCAGCACCGCCAGGAGGCGGGCGATTCGACCGACCCGGTAGCGCGTCCAGTCGTTCATCGCCCCCACCCGCTTCTCCCACCGCCCGAAGACCCGGTTCGACCAGAACGCGGTAGTAGGCGGCCGACCGCTCGGTGGCCAGCAGGTGGGCCTGGCGGACCACCTCGGCAGCAGCGAGGGCCACCAGCCACCACTTGGCCCGCAACTGGTCGCTGACCGAGGCGCTGAAGGGGAGCAAGGGGTCGTCGCCCATGGCGGCCAGCACGACCAGGAAGAAAAGGGCGACGGGGATGAGGAGGACCTTGATGCGGTCCCAGAACGCCACGGGCTTGCGGGTGAGACGGTCTTCGTCGCGCTGGCGGCTCTTGAACCGCAGCGGCCCTTCGTCGGGCGACGCCAGACCGACTGGATCGGTGGGGGTGTCAGGCATGTTCAGCCCTTCTGCTTGACCGTGAACGAAGATGCGATCTCGTTCAACTGCTTCTGGTGCTGGATGTACTGGCTCTCCGAGGCGCGGATCAACAGGACGTAGACGCGCTTGGTGGCCCCGTCGAGCATGGCGGTCTGGTCGATCACGAAGAACTCGTCGCCCTGGCGCAGCTCGAAGCGCAGCCGGTTGCCCCGCACGCCATCGGCCAGGTTGAGCTGCTTGTCTCCCAGGGCCTGGAACGCTCCCGTTGGCGGTGGGTTGGCCTGCAACGGCCGGCCCAGCTGTTCTTGGTCGGCCTGGGCCTTGAGCTCGTCGTAGGGGAAGAACATGTTGCGCAGGCTGGCCAGGTTGACCCGGTCACGTTCGTCGTCGGTGAGCTGGCGGACCCGGACCTCGGCCACCGGGGCGGCTGAGAAAGACACCGCGTGGGCGGGCTGGGGGTTCGGGTCTCCATCGAAGGCCATCCTCCACTGGATGGCACCGGTGAAGGCCAGGTCGACGAAGGAAGGGCCAGGCTCGCCAGCGTTCTCGAGGGCCCGGGCTTCCGCCTGGTCGAGCAGGTTGGCGTCGTAGCCCTTCCAGGCCCTGGGAACCTTGAGATAGGTCTTCGTAGACGAGTGGGCGACGTAGCGGTAGGTGGGCGACGAGCAGGCTCCCCCCAGCAGCACCAAGCCCAGGGACAGGGCCACGAGGCACGCCTTCGGGATCGGGCCGGCCCGGCGAGGAGTCATGGCTCAAAGTATCGCCCGACTGGTGTGAGCTTCGCGGCCGGATCAGGAAAGCTTGGCCAACGGCAGGAGGGCTTCGATCAGGTGCCACACCCCGGGCGGGACGTCGGGCTCGTGCACAGTGCAGGTATGGGCTCCGCTGGCATCGTTGACAGTGATGTCGTACTGGAAGCGGTCGGCCCCCGAGGCCGCGTCCGTCGGCCGGTCCGCCAGGGCGCCCAGGTCGACCCGACCCAGTGCATCTCCGACCTGGGCGGCCATGTCGGGGGGAAGGGCGTCGACGTCGACCGAGGCGGACAGTCGCAGCCCGCCGAGCCCTCCACTGCGGACGAAGTCGATGTGGGTGCCAGCCACGGCGCGGGGGTGTCAGACCTTCACCTTGGCCGCGCCCCAGCCCGCCTTGACCGCGTCGCACTCGGCGCTGGTGGCCCCGAAGAGATGGGAGGCCTGGCGGACGGTGGTCCTGGCGAAGCCGGAGAAGTCGGTGTTGGGCCGCAGGCGGGGATCGTTGAGGGCCTCGTACCAGATCTTCCCCGCCTTCTCCCAGGCGTTGCCGCCGATGGTGGTGGCCACCACATAGAACGCGTGGTTGGGGATGCCCGAGTTTCGGTGCACACCGCCGTGGTCCTCGGCGGTGTGGGCGAAGTGGTCCATGTCGGCGGGCTGGTCGTCGTGAGGGTTGGCCGTGCCGGGCGCCTTCAGGGAGCGCAGCGCCGGCTTCAGCGCCGGCCCCACCACGTCGTTGCCTATCAACCAATCGGCTGAGGCCGCGTCCTGTTTGTTGGCGTACTGCTTCACGAGGGAGCCAAAGACGTCGGACAGCGACTCGTTGAGGGCACCCGGCTGGTTCACGTAGGAGAGGTTGGCGGTGTACTGCGTGACGCCATGGGTCAGCTCGTGGCCGATGACGTCGAGAGACTTGGTGAGGCGCACGAACAGGTTGCCATCGCCGTCGCCGAAGAACATGTGGCCCTGCCCGTCCCAGAAGGCGTTGTCGTAGCTGGTCGAGAAGTGCACCAGGCCGAGGATGGGCATCCCGCCGCCGTCGATCGAATCACGAGTGAACACCTCCCAGTAGAACCGGTAGGTGGCCCCGAACCCGTCGTAGGCCTCGTTCACGGCGAGGTCGGTCACCGCCGGTGCCCCTTCAGCCCGGGCCACCGTGCCGAGGACCATCGACTCGCTGTTGTGCTGGTCGTAGATGGTGCGGTGGGGCTTGCCGGGCGTGCCGCCAACCGGCGTGGCGCGCAGAGAGGCCGGTGCCAGGCTGGCGGCCGCCTCCGCCCGAGCCACCCGGAAACCCTGGTCGATGGCGAGGGTGTGGAGCGCCGCCTCCCGTTCCTCGGCGGTCCCCGACCGGATTATCCGGCCCAGCAGGCCGGGAGGGACGATGCAGTGCACGGGGTGTCGCGTAGCCATGGATTGCCTCCGTTTTTCGCCCAGGCGATCAGGTCGACGAGAGCCTAGAACCAAGCGCGGTTGGGTACCATCGGTCCATGACGGCTGATCGGGTGGTGCTCGGGCGCAAGGGCGGTTCGTCGATGGTGAAGGTGCTTTGGACCGACGAGTGCCCCTCCAACCTCGACGACCTGGAGACGGCCGAAGAGGTCGGGGCCAAGTGGGAGGGCGACGAGCTCGTCACCTACGACCTTCCCGGGCTGGTGGAGCTGCTCGAGTACTACACCGACGACACCTATGTCCCCGACAACGACTGACAACAGTCGGGGGGCAGAGCCCCCGACTGTCCCCACGCTCTACCCCGAGCCTCAGGTCAACCGGGGCGAGAGTCGAAGGTGGGGATCAGGTGGCGGGCGGCCCGGGCCTCGTCGACCCGCCTCACCGGCGAGGTGCGCGGCGCCTGGTGGGCATCCTCGGCGGTGTCGGCGGCGATGGCGATGAGGGCGTCGGCCAGGGCAGCCACCGTCTGGGGGCTCTCGGTCTCGGTGGGCTCGATCATCAGCGCCTCCTCGACGATGAGGGGGAAGTAGACGGTGGGCGCGTGGAACCCCTCTTCCAGCAAGCGCTTGGCCACATCGGCGGCGCGAGGGCCGCCGCCGTTCTTGAGCGCCGCGGTGGATACCACCAGCTCGTGCATATTGGGCCGGTCGTAGGGGATCTCATATGCCCCCCTGAGGCGGTGGCGCAGCCAGTTGGAGTTGAGCACCGCGATCTCGGCCACCCGGCGCAACCCGTCGGACCCGTTGGCCAGCACGTAGGACCAGGCCCGAGCCAGGGCCAGCGCGTTGCCGTGCCATGTGTGCACCCTCCCGATGGAGCGCTCGGGCCACGCCCAGTCGAAGCCGCCGGTCGGGGAGCGCACTGGGCGAGGTCCGGGTAGGAAGGGTGCAAGTCTTTCCGACACGGCCACCGGGCCCGCCCCCGGCCCGCCCCCGCCGTGGGGCACGGCGAAGGTCTTGTGCAGGTTGGTATGCACGATGTCGAAGCCCATGTCGCCCGGGCGGGTGACGCCCAGGATGGCGTTCAGGTTGGCGCCGTCGTAGTAGAGCAGACCGCCCGCCCCGTGCACCGCCGAGGCGATCTCGACGATGTCCTCTTCGAACAGGCCGAGCGTGTTGGGGTTGGTGAGCATGATGCCGGCCATGTCGTCGCCGAGGCAGTCACGCAGGGCGGCTACGTCGACGCAGCCCCGGGCGTCTGAGGCCACGGTGGTCACCGAGTAGCCACCGAGGGTGACCGAGGCGGGGTTGGTGCCGTGGGCCGAGTCGGGGATGATCACCCGCCGCCGGCCGCCTTCACCGTTTCCCTCGTGCCACGCCCGCATGAGGAGCAGCCCGGTGAGCTCGCCCGCCGCGCCTGCCGGCGGCTGGAGGGTGGCCGAGTGCATGCCGGTGAGCGCGCACAGCGTCTCCTCCAGCTCGACCAGCAGCTCGAGCCAACCTTGCACGTGGGATACGGGCGCCGCCGGGTGCACGTCGGTGAGACCTGGCATGGCGGCGGCGTCGTCGCAGAGCTTGGGGTTGTACTTCATGGTGCACGAGCCGAGGGGGTAGGCGCCGAGGTCGACGGAGTACTGCCGAGCCGACAGGCGGGTGAAGTGTGCCACCAGGTCACGCTCGGACACCTCGCACACGGGCGTTGGCTCGTTGCTCAGCCATGCCGCCGGCACCAGTTCCTCGGCCGTCCATTCGGGGACCCCGGTGGAGCGGAAGGTGGCCGACCGCCTCCCGGGCGACGACAGCTCGAACAGTGTGGGTTCAGCGTCGCGGCCCATGAGCGGCGCGCTGGAGGCCTTGCCCCCCGGCGCGGCCCCGCCGGAGGCCTTTCCCCGGGTCACCGGACGACCTTTTCCAGGGCCGTCGCCCAGGCGTCGATCTCGGCCCGGGTGCGGCGCTCGGTTACAGCCACGAGCATGCCGTCGCCGTACTCGTCGGCCAGAGGTACCCCCGCCAGGAAACCTTCGTGGGCCATGCGCTCGATGGCCGTGGCCGCGGGAATGGGCAGGCGCAGGGCGAACTCGCGCAGAACCGGGGCCCCGGCTGCGGGGGTCACCCCGTCGACGGCCAGCGCCGCCTCCCGGGCGTAGCGGGTACCCCGGGCACAGCGCAGGGCCAGTTCCCTCAACCCCGCCGTGCCCAGCCAGGCCAGGTGCACCACGAACGCCACCGCGATGAGCGTCTGGTTGGTGCACACGTTGGACGACGCCTTCTCGCGGCGGATGTCCTGCTCACGTGTGCGCAGGGTGGTGACGTAGGCCCGCCGCCCGTCGGCGTCGACGGTCTCGCCCACCAGCCGCCCGGGCAGGCGGCGCACCAGCTCCCGGCGGCATGCGAACAGGCCGAGATAGGGGCCGCCGAAGGACAGGGGCGTGCCGAAGGGCTGGCCCTCCCCCACCACTACGTCGGCTCCGAGCTGGCCCGGGGGGCGCAACAGACCGGCGGCCACCGGATCGGCGGCCACCGCCAGCAGCGACCTGTGGCGGCGCGCCACCTCGGTCGCGGCGGCCAAGTCTTCTATGCACCCCAGGTGGTTCGGGTACTGCACCAGCAGGGCCGCGGGAGGGTCGTCCATTCCACCGTCGCCACCATCGCCTGGCTCGGGCCAACGGGTGACCCCGTCGTCGAGGGGAACGTCGACGAGGTGATGGCCGGTGCCGGAGGCGAACGTGGCGAGCACCTGGCGCCAGTGGGGGTGCACGCCCTGGGACACCCAGATGGTGCGACGGCCGGTAGCCGCCACTGCCAGGTTCACCGTCTCCACGCAGGCCGAAGCGCCGTCGTAGAGGGAGGCGTTGGCCACGTCGGTGCCGAACAGGCGAGCTACCACCGTCTGGTACTCGAACAGGGCCTGGAGCACGCCCTGGGCCACCTCGGCCTGGTAAGGCGTGTAGGCGGTGACGAACTCGGAGCGGAAGGCCACCCGGCGCACCACCGCCGGCACGTCGTGGTCGTAGGCCCCGGCTCCGGCAAAGCACACCAGGTCGCGCCCCGCCGGGCGGTTGGCGGCGGCCACGTCGGCTACGCGGGCCAACACGTCGGCTTCGCCCCGCCCCGGCGCCATGGGGAGCGCCCCGGCCAGGCGCAGCGCCTCGGGCACCACCGAGAACAGCTCGTCGACCGACGCCAGGCCGATGTCGGCCAGCATGGACGCCACCTCGGCGTCGGTGTGGGGCACGAAGCCTGCCGCCGTCACGGTCGGGGCCTCTCCACAAAGGGCAAGGCCACCACCTCGGCTGCCAGGGCAGTGCCCCTCATCTCCACGGCTACCTGGGCGCCGACCTCGACGGTGGGAGGCAGTAAGGCCAGGGCGATGCCGTGGCCGAGGGTGGGCGAGTAGTTGCCGCTGGTGACCTCCCCCGCCACTTGGCCTTCTACCAGCACCGGGTTTCCCGCCCTGGGTGGCTGGCGACCATCGGTGGCCAAGCCGCGCAACGCCCTGCTCACGCCGGCCTCCCTCTCTGCGTCCAGGGCGGTCCGCCCCCTGAAGTCGCCTTTCTCCCACGACACCACCCAGCCCAGGCCGGCCTGCAGCGGCGTGATCCCAGGCCCCAGCTCGTGGCCGTGCAGGGGCAGCCCGGCCTCCAGGCGCAGCGTGTCACGGGCTCCCAGGCCCGCCGGCAACACGCCGGCATCGAGCACCGCCTTCCAAAGGTCGGGGGCGGCCTCAACCGGTACCGCCAGCTCCACGCCGTTCTCGCCCGTGTACCCGGTACCGGCGGTCAGGCATGCCACCCCGTGCCAGTTGAATCGGCCTACCGAGAATCGAGTTGCCGCGGCCGCCGCGGGTGCCACCGACGCCAGCCTCTCGTGGGCCCTCGGGCCTTGCACTGCGATCACGGCCCGACCGGCCGTCACGTCGTCGCCACCAACGGCGTCGACCACCCGGGCAGTGTTGGAGGCATTGGGCATGACGTGGAGCTCGTGGGCAGCGACCCACCACACGATGATGTCGTCGAGCACCGAGGCATCGGTCTCGTCGAGAAGGTGGGTGTACTGCGCCCGTCCCGGCCCGATGCGGCCTAGGTCGTTGGTAAAGGCGGCCTGCAGGCGTTCGAACGCCCCGTCGCCGGCCACCACGACCGTGCCCAGTTGGCTGACGTCGAAGGCCACCGCGTCCTGCCGGCAGGCGGTGTGCTCGGCCAGGGTGCCCGCCGGGTAGCTGAGGGGCATCTCCCAGCCGCCGAAGTCGACCATTCGCGCCCCCAGGGCACGGTGAGAGGAGTCGAGGGGGGAAAGTCGGGGGCCCACCGGATGGAGGCTACTGAGGGTGGAGGGCGGCGATCACCTCGTCGTGGAGGAGGCCATTGGTGGACACCGCGTTGCCGCCGGCATCGGTGGCCACCCCCGCCAGGTCGGTGAAACGTCCGCCGGCCTCTTCGACTATCAGCTTGAGGGGAGCGAGGTCCCAGAGCGACACCTCCGGCTCCACCGCTAGGTCAGCCGACCCCTCGGCCACCAGCACGTGCGACCAGAAGTCACCGAAGGCACGGGTGCGCCAGCAGCGCCGGGCCAGGCCCAGCAAGGCTTCTCCGAGGCCCCGTGCCTCCCAGCCCGACAGGCTGGCGTAGCTGAGGAGGGCGTCGTCGAGGCTGGCCACGGCCGACACGTTGATGGGTGACCCGTCAGCGAAGGCCCCCTCCCCCGCCGATGCCCACCAGCGCCGACCGAGAGCGGGGGCCGACACCACGCCCACCAAGGTGTCGCGGTGGTGCTTGAGGGCGATCAGGGTGGCCCACACGGGCACGCCCCGCACGTAGTTCTTGGTGCCGTCGATGGGGTCGAGCACCCACTGCCATCCGTCCTTACCGCCCATGTCGTCGCCCTCCTCCTCCCCCAGCACGCCATGGCCGGGGCGCTTCTCGGCCAGGCGCCGGCGCAGGGTCGACTCCACCGCCCGATCCACCTCTGTCACCGGGCTGAGATCAGGCTTGGTGTCGACCACCAGGTCGACGGCACGGAAACGTGCGGTGGTCATGGCATCGGCTTCGTCGGCCAGGGCCAGGGCCAGGGCCAGATCTGGATTCAGGGGGGGTCGGGGGGGGGGGGGGGGGGGGAGACAGAGGCGATGCCTCCATCAAGGATGACAACCACCCAGACCGTGGTGGCTGGCTGAGGTG